>NZ_JAMGSI010000001.1:1508103-1816207 GCF_023516715.1 Akkermansia massiliensis
CGCGCGGGAAGACAACCCGGGGCCCCTGATGATCGGCGCGGCCCTCATCCGCGGGAACGCCGGGGACGTAAACCAGAACAAGACCACCGGACGCCTGGTGCTGCTGGGGAATACGGACCTGCTCCAGCCCAGGCAAATCAAGCCGGAACAGCGGGACTTCATGCGCACGCTGGTTGGCTGGATGACGGACCGTGAAGAACTGCGCGGCCTCGGCTCCCGCCATGACCTGACCGTGAAGCTGAACCTGGACCGCAACGCCCTGGGCATTCTGGAACTCCTGACAAACATCGGCCTTCCCCTGCTGGCGCTTCTGATTGCCCTGATTATCTGGAACACGCGCCGCCATTAACTCCACCACGCCCATCACCGGAAGCACATGCGCACATTCCGCTTCATCCTTCTTATCCTCGTCACCCTCGCCGCCATCGGCGCGGCGGTGCTCCTGACCATTGACGGCAACCTGTCCCGCATCATCGGGCGCACCGCCTTCAGTTCCGGAGAACGGCTTTTCCCCTATACCCGGGAGGAGATGAACGAGGTTTCCTGGATGCGCATCAATTGCATGGGGGACGTTGCGGAGTTCCGCCGCAAGCCCAACGGCGTCTGGTGGTGCGAGAAGCCGTGGGACGACCGCATGGACCCGCGCGCGGCGGCGGCCATCCTCCAGTACACATATTCCACCAGCATCGTGGACGCGCTGCCCCTGCACAAGATTGATTCCGCCTCCCTGAAGGAGTTCGGCGTGAAGACGACGCCCGTCACCATCACCCTGAAGGAGATGAGCGACGACGGCAAGCGCTCCTCCACCGTGGCCCGCTACACGCTGGGGTCCCTCGCTCCCTGGCTGGTGGACGATCCGGAGAACAAGACCACGGACGATACCACCTACATGCAGACGGATTTCTACGGGCGGGACACCCGCATCCTGGTGGGCACCGGCAATATCCTGCCCCTGTTCAAGTCCGGCATCCGCCAGCTCCGGGACCACCGCCCCCTGCTCCTGCATCCGGCCATGCCCGCCTCCATTGAAATCAACAACCGAGGCCAGCGCATCGCCCTGGAGCGCAAGACTCCCGGCAGCCCCTGGAAAATCACGTACCCCCTTTCCCTGGATACGGACCCGGCCATGATGGACGTGCTGCTGGGCACGCTCCAGAAGCTGACCGCCGTGCGCGTGTATAATCCGGAGGAAACCAGCGTGCCGGACATGACGGACGACCAGATCACCTCCGTCTCCATCAGGAATTTCACAGGCCGCCCCACGGAGGACGGCAAATCCCTGCAAACGGAGGAACAGCCCGTTACGCTCCGCATTTACCCCCCTTCCGACAACGGAAGCCTGTCCGAACTGGTGAAGGCCACCGTTTCTGACCGCAAGGCCGTCTTTGAACTGGCGCAGACGACGGAGACCAACAAGGAGGTGCCCGGCGTGCGCAACATTCCGCTGGACCTGGGCCTTCTGCGCTCCAAGCAGTTGACGGACATCGGGGATTACAAGATCACCGGGCTTTCCATCCGCAAGAGTTTTCAGGATTACCCCACCATCGCCCGCTTTATTCAGGGTGATGAGAAAAAGGGCATCAAGCCCACCTGGCTGTACACGGCGGAAGGCTCCCGCTACCAGGAGGCCAATCCGGAGCATCTCGTTTCCCTGCTGAAAACCGTCAAGCTGGGGAAGGTGGCCGGCTTCGCCTCTGACAAGGCTACGGACCTTTCCGTGTACGGGCTGGACAATCCCAGGATGACGCTCACCATGTCCCTGCTGCCCAAGCCCGGTGAAGAACCGCGCCCCCCCGTGACGGTGTTTTTCTCCAAGGGAACGGACGGTTCCTGGTACGCCCGCCAGGCCGGCAAGCCCACCGTCGTCATGCTGGACAGCGCCTACATGAAGGACCTGCTGACGGACGCCCTGGCCTGGAAGAAAAAGATGCTTTTCTCTTTCAGCAGGTTCGACCTCAAGGAAATGCATCTGGAACGCATCGGCTCCGGCGGTCCCCTGATCCTGAAATTCGACCGTCTGGACGATTCCTGGACCGCTGCCAAGGATGGGAAGGATGAAACCCTGAACATCAATCCGAACCGCGCCAACCGCTATCTGGACGAGCTGGAAAAGATGGAGGTGAGCACCTGGCTGCCCTATACGGACGCCACGGCGCACGAGGCCCTGAAGAACCCCGTTTTCCGCCTGAAACTCATCCTCCAGGTTTACAAGGAGGCGGCCCCCGTGCAGTCCCAGGCCGGCCCCAGCGACATCACCTTCGCCCCGGAACCGGAGACGGAGGAAAAAGTCATCACGCTGGAAATCGCTCCGGCAGGAGAGGCCGGATACAGCAGGTTTTATTACGGCAGGGTGAATACATCCCCCAACTACTTTATCCTGAACATGGACGCCGTGCGCCTGCTCGGCGCCAGCCTCTCGGAAGACAACTGACCATTCCTCCCGCATGAGTATTGATCTGCAAACCGTTACCGCTTTTCTGGACGGAATCCTTTCCGTGGATTCCATTCCGGACGCATCCCGCGCCCTGAACGGCCTTCAACTGGAAAACGGAGGAGCCGTTTCCAGGGTAGCCGCCGCCGTGGACGGCTCGGAGAAGGCTATCCATGCGGCATTGGAGACGGGGGCGGACCTGCTCCTCCTTCATCACGGCATTTTCTGGCAGACCATGCAGCCCATTACCGGCATTGCATACCGGAAGCTGAAAGCCGCCATGGACGGGAACCTGGCGATTTACGCCGCCCACCTTCCTCTGGACGTCCACCCCGTGTACGGAAATAACGCCCTGCTGGCGAAGGCCTGCGGAATCCGGCCATGTTCCAATGAAGGACTGGACTACCACGGCGTTTCCCTGGGTACGCACGGGGAATTCCCCGGCACGTGCCGGGAGCTGGCGCAGCGGCTGGAAACCGTCCTCGGAGCGTCCATTCAAACTTTCTGGGCGGACTCCCCGGCTGCCCCGGCTGGCGACGTCTTCGTCTGCTCCGGAGGAGCCGGGGACGACCTTGTCCAGGCCGCAGCCCTCGGCTGCCGTACCTACGTGACCGGGGAGGGTTCCCACTGGAACATCCCCATGGCCCATGAACTGGGCGTCAATCTGGTCTTCGGCGGCCACTACTTCACGGAGACGTTCGGCGTAAAAGCCCTGGGGCATCTGCTCAAGGACGTTTACGGTCTGGACTATGCCTTCATCGACCTGCCGCCCTCCGCCTACAGCCATTGACCAAACGCCACGGATCATGAATCTGACCACGGACGATGCCGACGGGAAAATCCGCCTGGACCAATACCTTGCCGCCCACCTTCCGGAGCTTTCCCGTTCCAGAATCCAGAGCCTGATCAAAAGCGGGGACGTATTGGTCAACGGCACTCCCGCCAAGCCTAAAAACCCAGTTTCCCGCGGTGATTCCATCACCGTCCGCATTCCGGAGCCGGAACCGGCGGAAGCACGGCCGCAGGACATTCCCCTGGACATCCTGTATGAGGATGAAGACGTGGTGGTCATCAACAAGGAAAGCGGCATGGTCGTGCATCCTGCCGCCGGCAACCCGGACGGCACCATCGTGAACGCCCTGCTCCACCATTGCGGGGACCTCTCCGGCATCGGCGGCGTGGAACGCCCCGGCATCGTCCACCGCCTGGACAAGGATACGTCAGGCTGCCTGGTCATTGCCAAGAACGACGGAGCACACCAGTCCCTGACGGCGCAGTTCGCGGCCCGCAGCACGGAAAAACGGTACCTGGCCGTTGTCCAGGGCATTCCCTCCCAAAGCTCCGGCACGGTTTTCACCCACATTGGGCGCCATCCCGTGAACCGCCTGAAAATGGCGGTGGTCAATCCGGGCACCGGGAAAGCCGCCATTACGGACTACGACCTGCTGTGCGCAGACCCGGCCACGGATTCCTCCCTGGTCCTGTGCACGCTCCACACGGGCAGAACCCACCAGATACGCGTGCACATGCTCCATCTGGGCCATCCGCTCATCGGGGACCCCATTTACGCCAAACCCGCCCGGCAGAAGGCGAAACCCGGCAGGCTCATGCTCCACGCGTGGCGGCTGGGCTTCGACCACCCGCGCACGGGAAAGCGCATGGAGTTTGAAGCGCCCATCCCGCCGGAATATACGCCGTGGCTCCAGCTCTTTCCCAACGGGCTTTACGGAGCCGTTCCGGAGCCGCGCCCGGTGAGGAAAAACGGGGAGCAGAGCTGAAGCGGCCCTGTTTTCCGTATTTCGGAAACGGCGGAGGGAGCGCCAAAAGGCAAAGGAAGCCCCTATTTTTTGCCTTCCTCCGGCTTGCAGAACTTGCGCCAGTCTTTCAGAAGCGTGGCGGGATGCCCTGTGATGATGATCTTGCCCGTGCCATCCACAATTCCCAGCCGTGGAATGGAGCCTCCCGGCTTGTAACCGGGAATACCGTTCCCTTTCTTCGGCTTGACGATGGGGAATTTCATCCGTTCCTCCTTGGCCCATGCCTTGGCGGCCTCCTCCGTCTTGTCACAGGAAAACAGCACCAGTTCCACATCATCGGTCTGGCGGATCTTCCGGTAGGTCCGCACCACGTGGGGCATTTCCCGGCAGCAGGGGCCGCACCAACTGGCGGAATACAGGAAAAGATAATATTTGGCTTTTGGGTTCGGCCTGTCCTTGGTTAAAAAATCGGCTTTTTCCAGAGCCTTCCCCACGGCGGAAACGGCAGCCTCCCCGGCCTTGGGAGCCGGAGTATCCGCGCTGGCGGAAAACATTCCGGCCACACCGCATCCGGCGAGCATGAGAGCAACAGAGCACAGTTTGATGGATTTTTTCATAGACCCATCATTATCAATAAAAAAATAACGGTCAAGCAAGATTATTCGCCGGAGCGTATTCTGAAGAGGAGGAAAACAGGCAGGTAATGCCGGCTTCAGAAGGCCGGGAAAAAAGCTGAACGAAGGAACAGGAATTTGCATTTGTTTTTCACCTGCCGGGAGCGGGAAAAGAAAGAATTCAGCGGCGCGCCGCACCACGGTTCTTCAGGAAGAAGGCCGGAACCTAACTTGGCGGCTGGACAGAAAACGCACAAGAGCTAAACCGCCGATTTTTTGGCGGCCCCCATTCTCCCGGCAAAGGCTCAACAACCGCCCCCGCGTCCCATCAACAAACAGCCAACCGGGAACAAGGGCCTCCCGGCCCTTGTAAAAAACAGTCCAACATAAAAATATTCCCTTATGCCCCCTTTTTGGGCGGAGCATTCAAATCCACGGTCACCTTCACGGGAACATCCATGGCCTTGACGCCCTTGCTGGCCACCACCGTAGCTTTCATTTTAGCGGGCATGTTCTTTACCTGGTACGTATAAGTGCGGGAAGGAACGGAACCGAAGCTGAACGAACTTTTGGACACGCCGGGTATCTCCAGTTTGCCGCCCTCCGCGTCAGTCAGCGTTATTTCCTCCACATGGAGCGTATCACTGAATTCCAGTTCCACCTCACCGGAAGCCTTGCCGTGGTCCTTTGCATCCTTCACGGTGATTTCCATGCCCTCCACCTTGAATTTGGCGCCCTTCCGCGCGTCAAACTCCTGGCCCGGAAAAGTCCTGCTTCCTTTGGAAACCTTCATGTTGACCACTCCGTCCAGCTTCAGGGGAAACACAGGTTTCTGTTTCAGCCTCAGGGAATGTTTGGCAAAGGCTCCGGAATCCGCAATACGGGTAAAAAAATTGTCGAATTTGGCTTTTGTCCTGGCGCCGCGGCCATCCGTAACTTCAAGCTGTGAGTCCTCACCGCCCTTAACGAATTTACAGCCCTTGGGAGCAACGAAACCCAGCACCACCTCCACGGCATCCTTATTTCTGTTAAACATGTCATCCACGCCGGCAGGATCAGGGAAGGACAGGGAGACCTGGGAGACATAAACGTTCACGGCCTGTCCGCTGGCGCAGGCTATCTGGGAAACGGCGCCCAGGAAACATGCCACGGCAGTCGGCAACAATGTTTTTTTCATCATATTAAAGAGAGGCAAACCTACCCTGCATCTTCCGTGCATGCAAGAAAAATCCGCCATGGAGAAGCCCCCCCTTTAATCTTGATTTGCCCCCGCGGAACCGCTACCCTGACGCGGCTTTAAACACACAGCTTTCACAGAGACATGGAGAACACTCAACACGGGGATTCCGCCTCCCCGGCCAATCCCCCCCGGCAGCAGAAAAGCGGAAACACGGATGAACAGACCATCGCCCTGACGAAGGCGCGTCTGGCCATTGACGAGGTGGACGCCCGGATTGTGGAGCTGCTTAAGAACCGCGCCGAATGGGTGCATGAAGTCGGCCGCATTAAAAAGGAGGGGAATTCCCCCATCTTCGTTCCCGAACGCGAAACGGCCCTGCTCAGCAAGCTGAACCGCCTGAACGCGGGCGTGCTGCCGGAGGCCTCCCTCCAGGCCATTTACCGTGAAATCATCTCCTGCTCCTTCTTCCTGGAAGGGGGGCTTACCATTGCCTACCTGGGCCCCAAGGGCACATGGAGCCACCAGGCGGCCCTCAAGCAGTTCGGTAAAAGCTGCGAACTTATCCCGTGCCAGAGCTTCAAGGACGTGTTTGACATGGTGGACCGCGGGAAGGCCCAGTACGGCGTGGTGCCCGTGGAAAACTCCTCGGAAGGCTCCGTGACCGCCGTGATGGACCTCTTCGTCACCTCTCCCCTCAAAATCTGCGCCCAGATCAATCTGAACATCCGCAACAGCCTGATGGCGGACATCCCGCGGGAACACATCCGCATCCTGTATTCCCATCCGCAGGTTCTCGGCCAGACGCGGAACTGGATTCTGCGGCACTTCCCGAACGCGGAGCTCGTGGAAACCTCCTCCACCACGAAGGCCAGCATCCTTGCCAAGGAGAACGCCTCCATGGGCGCGGCGTCCCTGGGCTGCCCGCTGGCCGCGGAACTGTTCGGCCTGAACATTCTGGAAGAAGACGCGCAGGACCAGGCCTGCAACACCACCCGTTTTGCCGTCATCGGCCGCCAGGAAACGCAGCCCAGCGGCAGGGACCGCACATCCCTGCTCATCCGCATCCAGCACAAGCCCGGCACCCTGGCGGAAGTCATCAACTGCTTCCAGCGGCACAACAACAACCTGATCCGCATTGAATCCCGCCCCTCCAAGGTCATCAACTGGGAGTACGTCTTTTACATAGACGCCGTAGGCCACATTCAGGAATCCCCCCTACGGGAAACCCTCCCGGAGCTGGAACAGCACTGCTCCATGCTGAAAATCCTGGGCAGTTACGCGGATACGGACGTCATTTGACCGGCTTAATCTTTCTCCCCCCGCTTCATACCACCCTGAAAAACCATGAAAATCGCTACGATTGCCGCCCTGGCCCTCACCCTGGCACTTCCCTCTCTGGCCCAGCAGTCCGCCACTAAAATCGTTACGGAGAACGGGCAGCCCACGCTGGCCCTGGATGAACAGTTCGCGGCCCGGCTGCGCAGCGGCAGGACGGAACAAAACGCCCCCGCCACGGTTCCCTCGGAATTCTCGGCAGCCGCCCCCGGACTTCCCCTCCCCGCGGACGCCAACCACGCCGCTGTGAAGGAAACGGCGGAAGAGCGCAACCGTCGCATGGAATGGTGGAGGGACGCCAAATTCGGCATGTTCATCCACTACGGCCTGTATTCCGGGCTGGCCGGGGAATGGAAAGGCAAGCCCGGCGGTTCCGAATGGATTCAGAAAAACGTGGAAGTGGACACGGATTCCTACGCTGCGGAAGCCCTGCCCCTGTTCAAGCCCAAGGAAGGGCTGACGGAAGAATGGGCCCGGCTTGCCCGGGACGCAGGGTGCCAATACGTGGTGCTCACCAGCAAGCATCATGAAGGCTTCGGCCTGTTTGACAGCGCCCAGACGGATTACGACTCCAAAAGCGCCGTGAACCGGGACATTATCCGCGAATACGTGGACTCCTGCCGCAAGCGCGGCTTGAAGGTAGGCCTTTACCACTCCGTCATCGACTGGCACCACCCGTCCTATGACAACACCATCTGCCCGGACCTCTGCTATCCCGCGGGACAGGCGGAAATGCTTAAAAGGAAAAACATCCCGCGGGACCACGCCGCCTACCAGAAGTACCTGCACGCCCAGGTCCGGGAGCTGATGACCCGTTACGCTCCCATTGACATCATGTGGTGGGATTATTCCCAGGGAGCCATGGAAGGGGCCAGGGGCTGGAAAGCGCCGGAACTGATGGACATGGTGCGCTCCATCAATCCCGGCGTCATCATGAACAACCGCCTGTACGCCTATTCCGGCCTGAACCGGGACCAGGCCGGCACGCTGGACCTGCGCTGCGGGGACTACATCACCCCGGAACGCTTCATCCCCCGGCGCGGCTATCCCGGCGTGGACTGGGAATCCTGCATGACGGTGAGCGACAAATGGGGCTACAACCGGTATGACACCAACATCAAGTCTCCGGAAACCGTCATTGAAAAACTGGTGGAATGCGTCACCAAGGGAGGCAACCTCCTGCTGAACGTGAACCCGATGGCGGACGGAACCGTTCCGGAAAAAGTGGCCGCCACCATGCGCGGCGTGGGCCAGTGGCTCAAGATCAACGGGGAGGCCGTGTACGGCACGCGGGCCTTCACGGAACTGGACCAGCCCGCCTCCATCAACCGGCAGGGGGACATCTTCGTCTTCCTGGTTCCGCCGCCGGACAAGGGACCGGCCCAGCCTCCCAGCGAAGGGACCATGAAGGAACTGACGGAAGGCGCGGAATACGCCCGCATGCAGCCGCTGGATTCCACCGGATACGAGGACGAGGAAGGAACCTCCGTCTCCCTCCCCGCAGGCTACTCCAAAGCGGTGCTGCTGGGAGACAACACCGCCCTGCCCGTCGTCAACGGAACGGTTCTGTTCAAGGCGCACGAACACTCCAAAACGCCCTGTTCCGTCATCAAACTGAGCAAATAGCCCTCTTTTCCACTCATTTTCCTTATGGAGGAAGACCTTTTTTCCCTGGCGGCCGGCAAGCAGCCGTCACAGCAGGCAAAGGATGAAGCGGGATCCCAAGCCGGAGAACCGCAGGAAAGCGCCGCCCCCGTCCAGCCCGGCAAGACGAAGGAAGACGTGCGCAACCGCGTGGACTACCTGCGTTCCGAACTGCGCCGCCACAACCGGCTGTATTACGAACAGGCGGAACCGGAGATCTCCGATGCGGAATATGACGCCCTGTTCCTGAAGCTTGAAAAACTGGAAAAGGCCCATCCCGAACTGGCGGAGCCGGATTCACCCACGCGCCGTGTGGGGGGGGCGCCGCTCCAGGGCTTCAACCAGATCAGGCACGCAGTGCCCATGCTGTCCATTGACGACATTTTCGAGCAGCGCGACGCCCCTGTTCCGGACGAGGAACTGGTGGAATTCTACAACAAGCTGGTCAAGGCGCTGAAAACGGAAACGGTGCCCGTCTCCGTGGAACCCAAGATTGACGGGGTAGCCCTCTCCATCATGTACCGCGACGGGCGGCTCGCTTATGCGGCCACGCGCGGGGACGGAGACGTGGGGGATGACGTGACGGCCAACGTCCGCACCATCCGCAGCGTCCCCCTCACCCTTCCCGCTGGGGCCCCTCCCGTGCTGGAGGTGCGCGGAGAGGTCTTCATGCCCAATGAAGCCTTTGCCAAACTAAATGAGGAACGGGACGCGGAAGGTCTCCCCGCCTTCGCCAACCCGCGCAACGCCACCGCCGGAACCCTCAAGCAGCTGGACCCCCGGCAGGTGGCCGCCCGTCCCCTGGCCTTCCTGGCCCACGGGCTTGGCGCGTATGAAGGGCCGGAACTCACGAATGTAAAGGATTTCTGGGACATGCTCCGCCACTGCGGCATTCCCTGCAATGATCCGGTGTATTATACGGACAGCCTGGAATCCACCCGTCAGGCCGTGCGGGACATTGACAGGCTCCGCCACACGCTCCCCTACGGCACGGACGGCGCCGTCATTAAAATCAGCTCCATGGCCACCCGGGAGGCCCTGGGAGCCACGGCGCGCGCCCCCCGCTGGGCGGCGGCGTACAAATTCCCCCCGGAACAGAAGGAAACCGCCCTGCTGAACATCATCGTGCAGGTGGGCCGCACCGGGGTGCTGACGCCCGTGGCGGAACTCAAGCCCGTGCTGCTGTCCGGCTCCACGGTGGCGCGAGCCACCCTTCACAACCAGGATGAAATCGACCGGAAGGACGTCCGCATCGGAGATACCGTGCTGGTGGAAAAGGCGGGGGAAATCATCCCCGCCGTTCTGAAAGTGAACCTTTCCAAACGTCCGGCGGATGCCAGGCCCTACAGCATTCTGGAAGCCACGGGGGGCCTGTGCCCCGCGTGCGGCAACCCCATCATGAAGGAGGAGGGAAAAGTGGCCTGGCGCTGCACCAACTTCACCTGTCCTGCGCAGGCCGTGTCGGGCATCACCCACTTCTGCTCCCGCTCCGCGCTGGACGTGGAAAGCATCGGCTCTTCCGTGGCGGAAGCTTTGAGAAGCTCCGGCCTGGCTGCCTCCGCGCTGGACCTCTTCTCCCTGAAGCTGGAACAGCTCGCCAACCTGAACCTGGGCACGCCGGAGGAACCGCGCCGCTATGGGGAAAAGAACGCCCAGAAAGCGCTGGACGCCCTGCAAAACGCGCGCGAGCTTCCGCTGGAACGCTGGCTCATCGCCTTCGGCATTCCCCTGGTAGGGGAAGTAGTCGCCAAGGCGCTGGCGGACACGCACCCGGACCTGGAGCATGTGGCGGACTCCTCCTACCTCCGGGACATCGTGCGCCTGGACGAGCTGATGGAACAAGCCGCCAAAACCAACCCCAACACCCGTGAAAACAGAAAGGCGGTGAAGGAAGGCGCGCTTTCCGCAGAGGCGGTGCAGGAGCGCCATCAGGAACTGACGGATGAAATCGACCGCCTGACCGCCCCCTATCTGGAAACGGGCTACCTGCGCAAGAACACGGCCAAGTTCAGCTATGGCTCCGAAATCGGCGTGGCGGCGGCCAAATCCCTCCAGAGCTTTTTCACCTCCGCAGCGGGGAACCATACGATGGACGTTCTGCGCGGCCTGGGCATCAATCCCCAGTCCCAGTCCTACCGGGCCAACCTTCTGGAAATCCCGGCGGGGGCCCTGTCCGGCAAGACCTTCGTCATCACCGGAACGCTCAGCCAACCGCGGGACTACTTTGAACAGCTCATTGCCGCCCACGGGGGGAAAGCCACCGGAGCCATTTCCAAATCCACCTCCTACCTCCTGGCAGGCAGCGGCGGCGGCTCCAAACGGGACAAGGCCCTCAAGCTGGGCGTTCCCGTCATCTCCGAGGAAGACTTCAACAAGCTGGTCGGGGAATAGGCCGCCATCCCTACCCTACTCTGTTTCCCATCGACGCTACAGAAACCCGTTCCCTGCATCATGCCGCAGGCTTCCGCCTGTTCCATCCCGCCGGAGCTCAAGGCAAAAACGCCCAATGTGCCCCCTCCGTCCACCCCTTCTCCCTTCCATGGTCCGTCTGATTTTTTCCGTGTGCCGCATTCCGGGAATTTAATTCCTGAATCCTGCAAAAAAGCTTGCTACGGACCGTCATCTGCTCCCTAATAAACCGCGTATGCTGAACCTGCCTAACGCTATTACCCTGACACGGATTGCCCTGGTAGTCGTCTTCACGGCAGCAGTCAGCATCGCGGACCAGTATTCCTGGGGATACCTGGCCGCACTGGTCACCTTCATCCTGGCGGCCTGCACGGACTGGCTGGACGGCTACCTGGCCCGCCGCCTGAACCAGGTCACCACCTTCGGCAAGCTCATTGACCCCCTGGCGGACAAGATTGCCGTTTCCGCCGCCTTCATTTACCTGACGGGCGTGGGGCTATGCCCCGTCTGGGTCACCATTCTCATCATCAGCCGGGAATTCCTGGTCACGGGCCTGCGCCAGATTGCCCAGGACCACGGCGTCATCATTCCCGCGGGCACGTCCGGCAAATGGAAAACCGCCTTCCAGCTGGCTTTCTGCATCGCCTCCCTGCTGGCCCTGACCTGGACGCACACGCCGGAATACCTGCCCTCCTTCCTGGACCAGCTTGCGGCGCTCTGCCTGTGGCACGGATCCGGAGCTTCCAATTTCCTGTACCAGTTCACTCTGTGGGGCTCCATCATCCTGACCGTGTATTCCGGGGCCGTTTACTGCGTGGGCGCGCGCAAATTCTTCCAGCACTAAGGGTTCCCCGCCAGGTTCCCGGCTGTTCTTCCCTCCGCATGCCGGAAAGAGGAATGTACATCCACAGCTTGAAACCGAACAGGGGAATCTTCTCCCCCGGGTACCCCGGCGCCCTTTCATCACCATCCCATATGCCGACAGAAAAATGGAAAACAGCGATAAAAAAGGCAGCCCATGAAAGGCAGCCTTTTCATTATTTTCTGAACTCCATTCAGGCAGATTATTTCATGATAAGGGTTAGTGCCGTAACTTGCTTGTTTTATCTCACGAGCTAGCCAGAGGCGATTTGCAGAAGTTTTCCCAGCTCAAATACGGCAGGCTTTCTGCCGCTTCCTTCTCTCACCTTCCGCACCAACCCGGCTTCGATGATCTGATTCAGGAGATTGCGAACAGTCATGTCTTGGCAGGTGTTTTCCTTCTCCTTCATTTTTTTAATAATTTGAGGCCTCGTAAAGATGGGGGTCTCGAAAATGCAATCCAGAAGCAGATGAGAGTATTCGGAATGGGTGATGTTCCTGAAAGCATCTTCTAGTTCGTTATGAAGTTTGTTGATCTCTACGGCGCGGTTGATGTTTGCCGTGGCCTGCTCCACCATCGCCCGCAGGAAAAAGGAAAGCCATTCGTTCCATTTATTTTCTTCATGGACGGCATTCAAGCATCTGTAATATTCGTCCCGGTGAGCTTCCAGATAGGCGGACATGTAAAACATGGGACGGTGCAAAATGTTCTTGGCATAAAGAAAAAGAGGAATCATGAGCCGTCCGATTCGGCCGTTGCCGTCCAGAAATGGATGAATCATCTCAAACTGAACGTGCATCACGGCTGCCCGAACAAGAGGGTCCAGCTGAGCTTTCTCCTCAATGCTCCAATCATTCACCATGTAGTCCAACCAGTTTTCCATCAAGGCTTCCACGTGCACCGGATCGGGAGGAATGTAGGAGGCCTGTTCGATCGGGCAGCCGTGGGAACCTATCCAGTTTTGTACCTCTCGGAAAAGGCCGGGGGACTTTGTGTTGCCGCGCACGCCTTCCAGCAGAATTCTATGGATTTCCTTGACCAAGCCAAGGCTCAACGGCCTTTCTCCGAGACTGCGGGATGCAAATTTCAAGGCTGACCGATAATTTTTAATTTCGTCAATGTCCTCCCTTTTGCTTTCGCTGAATGATATGCCAGCGTCTTGTTCGTACACTTCGTCAATGGTTGCCTGCGTGCCTTCGATTTTGGAAGACAGAACTGCTTCTTGAGTCATGAAGGGTGACAGGAGAATGTCAGGATTGACCAACGTCCTTACTATTCCATCATAACGAGCTACAGCTCCGTTGGCTTTTCCCAGGATATCGGCAAATGCGTTTGCATCAATTCTTTTTAGAACAGGCAGATATTCCGGAAGATAAGGTGTCTTCATCACAACTTTGTTGATAATGAAAGTAGGATTCAAAGTCAACAAATGATTTCGTTGACTTTATATTATCATCAAAACTGTTTATTTACATCAAAAAGGTATTTCACAGTCAACAAAGTATTTTGATGGTATTTTGTTTTCATCAACGAATAGTAATTCCGTTTTACGCACGGTTCTTACCGGAGGGCAGTCCATTCCTTTTGCCAGGCTCTTGTGAGAATTTGCTTGGAGGCTCCGTCAGTTTCCCAGCCTTCCGAGAAGGTGCAGAGAGGGTCGAAACCAGGAGAGCAAACATCTTGCATAGGCTCCATTGCCCAGGCTATTTCGCCAGTTCTCCTCTGCTATAGTTTCCATAACTATGCAACACACTTTCAAAGGAAAATGGGCACAGGGGCCGCACACTGCCGAGGTTCCGCAACGCGAATCTGACTCTCCTCAGGAGGCGTCCCGCCAGACTTCTCAGGAAAACACCGGAAAACGGAATCCTGACGCAATAGACGTTTTTATTTCTCTTGACGGATATTCTGCGCCGTGCTTATATCGTGCTGTTCCCGCCAAATGGTGCTTGGTTGTTGATTTTTGATAGTCATTTGCGGTTGGCGGAATACGGGCGTCTCCGTATTGATCCTTTCAGTATCGCTCCTGCGGGCTTCTTTTTGTTCCGCTATTGTCGTGATTCCGTCAGTTCATTGCAGCCGAGGCGCATTCACAGACACATCAATAAACATGGTATCAACCACATTCAGGGAGCTTGGCTTGTCGGCTCCCATTCTCCGCCAGCTGGAGAAACTGGAGTACAAGACCCCCACCCCCATCCAGGCAGCCTGCATCCCCCTGCTGCTGCAGAACAAGGACCTGATGGGACTGGCGCAGACCGGAACCGGCAAAACGGCCGCGTTCGCCCTGCCCCTCATTCAACAATTTTCAGAACATCCCAGAAAGCCGCTTGCCCGCCAGGTAAGGGCGCTCATCCTGAGCCCCACCCGGGAACTGGCCGCGCAGATTCATGACAACATCTGCGCCTATGCCAAAGGGCTGAACCTGTCCACCGCCGTCATCTTCGGCGGCGTGGGGTACGCCCCCCAGTTCAAGAAGCTGGCCGGCGGCCTGGATATTCTGGTAGCCACGCCCGGCAGGCTGATTGACCATCTGGAACGCCAGACCGTCAACCTGGGCGGTGTGGAAACCCTGATTCTGGACGAAGCGGACCACATGCTGGACATGGGCTTCGCTCCGGCCCTGAAAAAGATCGTCGCCAAAATCCCGAAGAAACGCCATACCCAGATGTTCTCCGCCACCATGCCGGACAACATTCTGCAACTGGCCCAGTCCCTGCTTCAGGAACCGGAAACGGTGATGGTCACCCCCCCGGCCGCCACGGCGGACAGGGTGGAACAGTCCCTCTGCATGGTTGGCTCCCAGGCGGAAAAAAGGCCCCTTACCCTGGATCTGCTGGAACAGCAGGAACAGCCGGGCCGCACGCTCATCTTCACCCGGACCAAGCACGGCGCGAACCGCCTGGCCTCCTTCCTGACCGGAAAGGACCACCCGGCCTCCGCCATCCACGGCGACAAGAGCCAGGGCACGCGTGAACGCATGCTCCGGGAATTCCGTTCCGGGGAAACGCCCATTCTCGTCGCCACGGACATCGCCGCCCGCGGCATTGACGTGAAAGACGTGCAGCTCGTCATCAACTACGATCTGCCGGAAGAACCGGAAGTCTATGTGCACCGCATCGGCCGCACGGCACGCGCCGGAGCCGCCGGGCAAGCCATCGCCCTCTGTTCCCCGGATGAAATCAAAAAAGCCAGGGACGTGCACAAGCTGCTGGGGCGCCTCCTTCCCGTCCATTCCTCCAGCGCCACCATACCGTCTGAATTGCAGACGGTTCCCGGCACGCACAGGGAAAGGAAAAACTCCATGCAGGAAAACCGTTCCGCCTCCCGCAGGGGGCCGCGGAAAAGTTACGGAAGGCGGAATTCCGCCGGAAGGCAGGGAAGCCGTGCGGGCGCATGATTTTAATCATTCAAAAAAACTTTTGAACGAAATCAGGGGCTGCACAGTCTCACTTGCTACAAACGGTTCACCGGACCGTTCCAGTCGGGAAGCTTCAACCGGAGTTTCAATCATGAAAATCATCTCGTCCATCATCAAGACACTGTGCGTGGGTACCGTCGGTTCCCTCGCCTGCCAGGCCGCCATGCAGGCTTACGCGGATGACGTTCCCTCCACGTTTGTGGAAGGCAACTATTCCCCGGAAGTAGCCCGCTACGTGCAGAGCATCGCAGGCGTGGCGCTGGCCTCAGGCATTCATGATTATGACGAAAACGCTACCAGCAGCTACCAGGTTCTGGCTCAGGTTCTCAACAGCGGCAATGCAACGGAATTGCCGGACGACCTGAAACGGGCCATTGAAATGCTGACCAGCTACGTCCCCGACCCGAACGCGACCATTCAGCCGATTCTGACTAAAAAACAGATTGAGAGGATGGAGCAGATGGCGGACCGTATTGAAAACCTGATGGAGGAAAAATACGGAGTGGACCTGGAAGACTGCATGAATATCATGAAACGTGCATTGGCCCCGTCCATTCCCGACATCCTCCGCTCCTGTGACATGGAAGGCACGCAGCTGCCGACCACCACCGTTTTCCGCCCCAGGCTGGGCAAGGCGCTGAATGAAGCTTATGCCAGGCTTGCCGCGTCAAAACTTCCCGCCGCCGGCACGGCTCAGTAACCGGACCACTTCAAAACGACCGGGAAGATGATCCCGATTCCACGGCATGCGGACCCCGTCAAGGTTCCCTGAACAGAAGCCGCAGGAAACGGAATGATCTTCCCCGTCGCCAGGAAAGGAAACAACAGCCAGCGCCGGCGACACCACGCAACACTCTCCGGATGTCCTCCGATGCAGGGCCGATCCTTCGGACCGCGGTGCAGCGATACGCTCACCCCCCTTCACTCCCAAGCAACGGCATGCAACATCGGCACAACCGGGTGATGCACCTGACAGGCCCCGTCCTTCCCGCACTGCGGCAGGAATGGGGCCTTTTTCATGCCCGCCTCCCGGAAGGAGCCTGCCTTCCCCTCTTTTGACGCCTCCGGCGCGGAGCACCTCTCTCCCGCAGGAGAATGCATTTTTTGCACCATCCGTGAAAGAAAGATTCTCAAGTCCGGGTATGTATGGCAAACTAAGGACTCAAATCCTTCCATATAATTACCATCCATGGATAATTCATCATCACGCCGTCGTTTCCTTCAGACCCTGGGTCTGGCTACTGGCGCCCTGGCTGCCGGTTCCTTCGCCAACGCCCAGGAAGTAGCTCCCCTGGCTCCCAAAAAGATCATCGTTCCGGACCCGAACAACATCGGTCCCATGACCACGTGGCCCCCGCGCAAGCCCGGCGCCATCTACATGGGCGGCTTCAGGGCCCCCAAGCTGGACAAGGTGCGCGTGGCCTTCGTCGGCGTAGGTGAACGCGGCTCCATGCACGTGGGCCAGATGGCCGTCATTGAAGGCGCGGAAGTCGTCGGCATCTGCGACCTGTACAAGGACTGGGCGGAACGCAACGCGGCGCTGGTGGAAAAGAAGACGGGCAAGCGCCCTCCCATTTTCACGAACGGCCCGGAAGACTACAAGCGCATGATGAAGGAAGTCAAGCCGGACGCCGTCATCGTCTGCCCCAGCTGGGAATGGCACTGCCGCGTCACCTGCGACGTGATGAAAATGGGCGCCCACGCCTTTGTGGAAGTCCCCATGGCCGTCTCCATCAAGGAACTCTGGGAAATCGTCAATACCTCCGAGGAAACCCGGAAGCACTGCATGATGATGGAAAACGTCAACTACGGACGTGAAGAACTCATGTACCTGAACATGGTGCGCCAGGGCGTCATCGGCGACCTGCTGTACGGGGAAGCCGCCTACATCCACGAACTGCGCGGCCAGATGAAGCAGGTGGACCGCGGCACCGGCTCCTGGAGAACCTACCACTACGCCAAGCGCAATGGCAACGTCTACCCCACGCACGGCCTCGGCCCCATCGCCCAGTACATGAACCTGGCCCGCAAGGACGACTGCTTCGGCAGGCTCGTTTCCTTCTCCAGCCCGGCCCTGGGCCGCGCCGCCTATGCCAAGAAGAATTTCCCGGCGGACCACAAGTGGAACAAGCTGGACTTCGCCTGCGGCGACATGAACACCTCCATCATCAAGACCACCATGGGCCGCACCATCCTGGTGGAATGGGATGAAACCAGCCCGCGCCCCTACTCCCGCCTGAACCTCATTCAGGGCACCCTGGGCACGCTGGCCGGCTTCCCGACCCGCGTGGCCGGTGAAAAGCTGGGCAACGGCAACTATCACGAATGGATTGAAGGCAACGAAAAACTGGCCCCCATTTTTGAAAAGTACGATCACCCGCTCTGGAAGAAAGTCGGCCCGCTGGCCCTGAAGATGGGCGGCCACGGCGGCATGGACTTCGTGATGCTTTACCGCATCATCGAATGCCTCCGCAAGGGCGAACCGATGGACCAGAACGTATACGAAGGCGCCTTCTGGTCCTCCGTCTCCGAGCTTTCCGAATACTCCGTGGCCCAGGGCGGCATGCCCCAGGTGTTCCCGGACTTCACCCGCGGAGACTGGAAGACGACCGCCCCGCTGGGCATCGTTCAGTAAAAAACTCATTCCCCATCCGGCCTGGAGCTTTTCCGCCTTTACAGCGGGCTTCCAGGCCGGAGCGGATTCCCCGTTCAGAAAACAGGCCGCTGCAAGGCGTGCCTGTTTTTTATTGGCGTGAACAGCGGTTGCAGGGGTAAAAGGAGGCAGGCTGTTCCATTGGCAGCCCCCCTGTTCCTTGATGGAACGGGCGCTCACGTTCATAAAGACGGAGCATGAAAACCCGCAATAAGCATTGGTTCCCTGCCTGCTGTTAGTGAAAAAGGCAGGAAAGGAAGAATGCCTTGCACCCGGAAGGTGCAACCGCACAGCCTGAATAATTTATGAAAGCACCGGCTCAACTCATTTCTTGAGGATTCTCTTTAGATTGGCGACGTCCAACAACAAATTCACCGTTTCAAAATTCCCCTTGTAAAACACGCCCCAGTTATTGAAGACGCAGGGCAATTCCTTTGCCTTTTGCAGCGTATCCACCCTGATGAGAGATACCGGAACATCGTTCTCTCCACAGTACCGTTTTATGATCTCAATGTTTTGATACACAAAGGGGCATTGCATATCATAATAAATTGTCAGCTCCCGGCTCTCAATTCTCCCCTTTTTGGCATTCGGCGCAAACCTCGGCGTTGTTCCGTCAAAGGAAAGAGCAAGCAGTTCATAGCCATGACTGGCAGCATCCACCGCCTCAAAGCCGAACTTCTTCGCAAAGGATTGATCGGCAAGCCACGCTTTCTGTTTTTCAGCTCCGAGCATGCAAACGCCGGATTTGCCCTTTTCCCTGGCATCAGCCAGACAATATTCCATCAGCAATTTTCCATACCCTTTCCCCTTGTAGCTGCCGGAAACCCACAAGCAATATATATAATAGTAGTTGTCCCCAAGGATGGGAACCCAGGCCGTCTCCAGAGGGGCATACTCAATGAAAACCACTCCCTTGGCATTTAACTTTCTAAAGACGTGGCCTTCCCTGATCCGGCCGGAAAGCCATTGCCGCTTTGCTTCAACGCCCGGATGGGGGGCCCGGCTGCGGATAATGCAGCATAAATGTTCACTGGCCAGATTGTCCGCCGTTAAATTGATAAAATCCGTATTCAAAGGCGCATCTTCCATTCTACTAATTTTAATATCCGCCTGTGGAAATGTCAAAAACTCATTCCATGCCCCGACTTCCCGTTACAGGCACAAGCCCTTTTGTTCATCCAGGCATCAGCGGGCGCATTACTCCCTTGGCAAATGGGGCACCTTACAACAGAAACAAGGCTGTACCTGCTGAAAAACAGCTGTAACGGCGTGAGAGACATCGGTCCTGAACCGTTCTGAAGATTCCTCAACTGCCTTTGACGGGCGTCTCCGGCGTCAGTTCATACGTCTTTTCCGTGCCATTGGCGGCCACCTTGACGGATTGGGCCACCGGGGAGGAAAGGCGGAACTGCGTTACCCTGCCGTCCTTCCAGTCCATGTCCACGGTAATGTTGCCGCGGGCTTTCAGCCCACGCACGCTCCCGTTTTTCCAGGCTTCCGGCAGCGCCGGCAGGAGATGCAGGCGGCCGGTGCGGGACTGGAGCAGCATCTCCGCAAAGCCGGCCACGATGCCCATGGTTCCGTCCACCTGCATGGGCGGATGCGTGGTGAACAGGCTGTCCATCATGCTGTGGCGCATCATGCCCCGAATCATCTCATAAGCCTTTTCCCCGTCCAGAAAACGCGCCCAGAGGCTGGCGCGCCACGCCCAGGTCCAGGAACGGCGGGAATCCCCCGTGGTTCCGCGCGCCAGCAGGGATTTGCGGGCGGCTTCCGCCCATTCCGGCGTCTTTTCCGGGCTGATCCGGCTGCCGGGATAAACGGCAAACAAGTGGGAGGTGTGCCGGTGGCGCGGGTCCCAGGAGCCGCCCGGCTTGCGGGCGATCATCCATTCCAGCAGCAGGCCGTCCTCCCCCACCCTGGGACCGGCCAGAAGATCCCTCTTGGCGGCCAGTTCTTTCCTCCAGGCAATGTCCACGCCCAGGGTTTCCGCGGCCTGTACGGTATCATGGAACAATTCCCACACGATCTGCTGGTCATGCGCGCAGCCGTCCTCCCTGGGGCCGTGTTCCGGGGACCAGCCCATCGGAGCCACCAGCGTTCCTTCCTTCACGTCCTTCAACTCCCGGGAGATTATTTCCGGCGTCACCTTCCTGTCCTCCGTCCGGAAGTTGCTTCCTCCCGCGTGCAGGGGCTTGAGCTGGCTTTCCCAGAAACGGCAGATTTCCTTCATCATCGGGTAAGCCGTCGTTTTCAGATACTCCCTGTCCATCGTGAACAGGTAGCGTTCCCACAGATGCAGGGCATACCACGCGGAAGCGGGCTTGTTCCATTTAAATCCCTGGCCCCCGTAAATGTTCTGGGCCGTCCTGGACGTCCAGCCCGGAGCGGGCTTGCCGCCAGCCGTCCTGAACTCTTTCTCCTCCCGGGTGATTTTACGCGCGGCGGGCGCCATTTCCCGGATGTAATCCACCAGCGGGTCATAACATTCCGCCAGGTTGGAGGGGAGCACTCCCCAGTAGCACATCTGGATGTTGATATTATTGTGGTAGTCGGAATCCCACGGCGGAATCAGGCTGTAATTCCACAGGCCCTGGAGGTTGGCGGGCAGATTCCCCGGCTGGGAGGAGGAAAGGATGACGTAGCGGCCGAAGTTGAACACCAGTTCCTCCAGATCGGGATCACGGGCGTCCCTTCCGGCGTCCACCGCCTGCCTGTACCTCTTCAGCCTCTCGTTGACGGGGAGTTCCGCCGTGGCGTCCTCCGTCTCTCCCAGGTCCAGGGAAACGCGGTGGTAAAGCTTGCCGTAGGCGCCCCGGTGGGCGGCTTTCAACTGCTCCGGAGCCGCCTTGAGCGCACGGGCCAGAACGGCGTCATTCCTCTTGCGGGGCGGCTCCCCCTTCCAGTTCCGGGAAGCGTCCAGCACGTAATCCGTAGCCAGGGAAACCAGCACGCGGCAGGAATCCGCCCGCCGGACGGTGATGGAGCCGCCGTTAGCCGTGACACTTCCACCCCTGGGAAGAACGGCAATGCGCGCCTCATAGGTCAATCCGTTCTTCAGGGAACCCTGCATCAGAATCATTCCCCTGCCCCCTCCGGCCGTGGCCGTAATCCTGTCCTGAGGATGCAAGGTCGCCAGGCGGAAGGAGGCTTCCACGGAACGGGGCCTGTCCCCCTGCACCGTCATGGAAACCACCTGGTGCGGAACGCTGGCGAAATACTCCCTCCGGTAACGGACTCCCCCGGAGTTGTAGGACACGGAAGCCAGCGCCTCCGCCACATCCAGCGTCCTTTTATAATCCTGCACGTTCTCTGCTGCCGGATACGTGATTTCCAGCGTGCCGAACGGCTGGTAGGATCCGAATTTGACGGAATCCGGCCCCTTGTCCTTGGCTTCCGCACTGCAAAAACCTCCGGACCACATGCTGATTTCCGTCAGCTCCAGGCGGTCCTTTTCCACGCCTCCGTAAATGAGCGCTCCTATTCTTCCGTTGCCGATCGGCGTGGCGTCCTTCGCCCAGGAGTTGTCCCCGGTTCCCTTCTGGGGCCGCGTCTCCTTCCATTCCGCCGGACGGCTGAACCGGACCAGGGAGGATTTCCATGCCGTTGATTCCTCCGCCGCGCGCAGGACGTCCCCGTGGAACAGAACACCAAGAAGGAGAAAGAAGAACGGACGCATAACGGAAAGATACTACCATATATCCGGAGCCTTTTCAAAGCCATTCTTTCCGCCGGAAAGGACGCTTCCGGATGACGCCAAAAGCCGCAATTCCATGAAATTTTTCCTCACTGCGGAACCGTATGTAGGCTTGAGGAACGTCCCATGCGCACGCATTTTCCACCATTTTCCCCCGGA
Organism: Akkermansia massiliensis; assembly: GCF_023516715.1. Taxonomy (NCBI): domain Bacteria; kingdom Pseudomonadati; phylum Verrucomicrobiota; class Verrucomicrobiia; order Verrucomicrobiales; family Akkermansiaceae; genus Akkermansia; species Akkermansia massiliensis. Next base: position 1,530,269 of record NZ_JAMGSI010000001.1, read on the forward strand.
GTGGAACGCCGTTCCCCAAAACAGCACATACTGCCCCGCCATGCTTTCCTACTGCACCAACATCCATCCCGCCGAATCCTGGGCGGAAACCCGGGAAGCCCTCCAGACCCACGTTCCCCGCATCCGGCAGGAACTGGCCGCACTGAATTCCCCCCTGAAGGACCGCCCCCTGGGCATCGGCCTGCGCCTGTCCGCCAGGGCGGCAGCGGAACTGCTGGAAACGCCGCACGCCGTGGAAGCCCTGAAAGCATGGCTGGACGAACACAACGCGCGCGTGGAAACCCTCAACGGCTTTCCCTACGGGAACTTTCACGGCCAGCGGGTGAAGGAACACGTTTTCCAGCCGGACTGGACCACGCCGGAACGTTTTGAATACACCTGCAACCTGTTCCGCATCCTGGCCCGCATCGGGGATGAAAACGCAGACAGGCTGACCGTCAGCACGCTCCCCGCCTCCCACAGCTGGTTCCATGCGGAGGAGGAGCGCATGTTCTCCCGTCTGGACGCCATGAGCGGATTCCTGGACGTGCTGAGCAGGCAGACCGGACGCCTGATGCAGCTTGGGCTGGAGCCGGAGCCATTCGGCCATTTCCACGATACGGAGGGCGCCATCCGCTTTTTCAACGGCCTGCGCAACCACTCCCGCCGCCCCGAACTCATTGAACGCCACCTGGGGCTGACGTATGACACCTGCCACTTCGCCATCCTGCGGGAGGAACCGGCAGACACCCTCTCCGCCTGGGAGGAAAACAACATCTCCCTCTGCAAGGTGCAGTTCTCCAACGCCCTGGAATGCCGCATACGCGGGGAGGAAGACCTGGAACGCCTCCGCCAGTTTGACGACGGCGTTTATTTCCACCAGACCAGCATCCTCCACCGGGGCAGAACCATGCTTTTCCCGGACCTGCCGAACGCCCTGGCCTACGGGCGGGATTACGCGGAGGAAACGCGGGATTCCCAATGGCGCATTCATTACCACATTCCCCTGTACGCCTCCCCGGAACCGCCCCTGCGGGGCACGGAGGATTTCATCCTGAAAACGCACGCCTTCCTCCGCAGCCATCCGGGCCTGAACCCCCACCTGGAGGTGGAAACCTATACGTGGAGCGTCCTGCCGGACCATCTGAAAATTCCCCTGGCCGCCCAGATTGCCCGTGAACTGCATTACGTTGAAACCCTGTAAGAGATGACCCGCATTCACAAACACGCCGCCCTGACCGCCGGATTCCTGCTGCTGGCCTCCGGCCTCTCCTCCTGCACCCTCCTTCCCGCTTCCTCCTCCGGCGGCCCGGATACCCCGCGGAGCCTGGGCGCGCGCATGGAAAAGCATACGGAAGTCCTGCAAAAAGACATCGGGCCCAGAAACGCCCGGCAGCCCAAATCCATGGAAGCCGCCGCCAAATACATCGCCGGAAGCTTCTCGGACATGGGTTATGCCGTCACCTTGCAGCCCGTTTCCGGAGGGGATGCGAAAAAGGGGACCGCCATCTACAACGTCCTGGTTTACAAGCCCGGACTGTATTCCAACAACCAGAGCATCGTAGTGGGAGCCAATTACGATTCCAGCGAACGGCTCAACAACGGAAGCGGAGCGGCCCTGCTGCTGGAAACGGCCAGGGGCCTCAAGGACATTCCCACCAACCACAACATTTACTTCGTCGCGTATGCGAACGGAGCGGAACCCGCATCCGCCTCCTCAGGAGCCTCCGTCCACGCCAAAACCCTGAGCGGCAGCATCGGCGCGGCCAACATCCTGGGCATGATCAACCTGGAACCGCAGGAACTGGCCGCCGCTGCGGAGCAGAAACAGCCGGAACCGGAATCCCCGCAGGAAGCCGTGCTGTTCATGACCACGCTCCGCGGCAAGGAATTCGCGGGCCAGTGCGCCACTCCCTTCACCAAATCCTGGGAGCAGGCTCCCCCCACCTTCCACCGGGAGCCCTCCGCCATTGCGGGCAATGACCGCCATTACGCGGCGCTGGGCATCCCCACGGTCTCATGCCTGTGCAAGTACGCCATTACGGATTCCCATACGGAGGACTATGTGCACGCCCTGACGGACATGATTCACCAGGTGGCGGACAATGACGTGCCCAAACCGGAGAAAAACGCCGCGGCGGACCAGAAAAAACCCTGACGCCTCTTTCTCCCCCTCTTCTTTTACCGGGACAGCTTTCTTCTTCCGTGGCCGCCGCCCAGCATCAGCACGGGCATGAAGGAGAGCGCCACCAGCGCAATGACCATCGGCATCCAGTTGTCGGAATACCGCTGCATCAGGAAGGAGGTCAGGGAAGGCCCGGCCAGCGTGCCAATGGAGTAGCTCAGCAGCAGAAGCTGGTTCATGGTCACCAGCTCATCCCGTGAGGCCTCTTCACACCCCCAGGCCATGGCGACGGGGTACAGGGAGAAACCCGCCAGCCCCAGCGCGATCAGGGAGGGGGCCATCAGGCCGCCTTTCAGCACCAGCCCCGCGCATGCGGCCACCACCAGCAGGGACTGGCATTTCATGACGAAGGCGCGCCCGTATTTGTCCGCCAGCCGTCCCATGGGCCACTGGCCCAGAATAGCCGCGGCAATCAGCAGGGCCATCCAGTACCCCACGGAGGAGTGGTTCATGCCCTGGTGTTTCAGGAACAGGGGCATCAGGCAGTAAATGGTACCCAGCACTACGCCGGAAATCACGCACCCCACCACGCCCAGAAACACGCTGCGGCGTTTGAGCAGCGTCCGAACCTCCACATGGGTGGAAGACAGGGCGCCCGCGGAATCAGACTCCAGGCGGGCAAACAGCAGGGGAATCATGCCCACTGCGGACAGAACGCATACCTCCGTCACCACCAGGGACATGTCGCTGGGAAACCAGCCCAGGAGGAGCTGGCCCAGCACCGTTCCCAGATAATAAACCACCAGGTAGGAGGCCAGAAGAATGCCGCGGGTTTTCAGTGTTCCGGCCCTCAGCAGGGCGCTCTCCACCACCACCCAGACCAGGGCGCAGCTTATCCCCGTCAGCAGCCGGAGGCCGCTCCAGGCCAGCGCGCCTGGAAACACAAGCAGCAGCAGGGTGGACGCCGCGCATAAAACGCACGCGTACTGGTAGCTCCCCTTGAAGCCGGCCTTGCGGATCACCCCGCCGGCCATCAGCGTGCCCGCCAGGTTCCCCAGAAAGAAAAAAGCCCCCACCAGCCCGGCCTCCCAGGTGGCGGCGTCAGACTGTTCCATCCACAGCGGAACCACCGTATTCAGAACGGCAAACGCCACCGTCTGAAAAAGAAGCCCCGCCAGCAGCAGGGCAATAGGCCAGGTAAATGTACGCATCACGATAAAGCGGGGACTATAGCACCAAAGCCGCAGCAGTCAACCGCCTCTTCCTCCGGAAATAAAAACAGGGAAAGCATTCCCGCAGAACAATACATAAATTATTGATAATAAACTATCAATAAACCATTAAAAAATATAGTGGACTGTCATATCCCCCGGCGCAGGGAGGCGGGCAGAATCTTCATCTGCTCCCGGTACTTCGCCACCGTGCGGCGGGCGATGTTCACCCCCTGCTCCTGAAGCGCGGCGGCCAGCCTGGCGTCACTGAGGGGCTTGGAAGAATCTTCCTCCGCAATCAACCGCCGCATCAGCTCCTGAACGGCGCCGGACGCCACGGCCTCCGCGCCCGCTCCGCCCAGGGAAGCGCCCCCCTCCGCCGGAACGCCCGCGCTGAAAAAGGCCCTTAGCTCCTTCATCCCCCACTTGCACAGCAGGTACTTGTCCCGGCACGCACGGGAAACCGTGGACACGTGCACCCCCATTTCCTCCGCCACCTCCTCCATGCCCATGGCCTTCAGCCGGGACGGCCCGAACCTGAAAAAATCCTCCTGCCGCCGCACGATGGCGCGGGCCAGGCGCAGCACGGTCTCCTGCCTCATGTCCAGGGCGCGCAGCAGTTCCTGCCCTTCCCGGAATGCCTTGCGGAGATACTGCCGGAGCTCCCGGCTGCCGGAGCTCTCCGCCATCAGCTCCATGTACCGTTCATTCATGGACAGGCGCGGCAGGTACTCGGAAGTGAGGACTACATCCAGACCCCCGGAAGGCCCTTCCTCCACGATGACGTCAGGCAGCAGATGGGGATTGCCGCCGGGAGCATAGGCGCAGCCGGGGTCCGGCGTCAGGCTGCGGATCACTTCCAGAGCCTCCGCCACGGCTTCCGGCTCCACGTCCAGCAGGCGCGCGGCCTCCTCATACTTGTGCGCCGCCAGCTCCCGCCAGCAGCGCTTGACCAGGCGGAAGGCGAGCGAACGCTTCAAGCCGCGCTGTTCAAGCTGAATCAACAGGGAATCCCTCAAATCCGCCGCTCCCACGCCGGGAGGGTCCATCCCCCTCAGCACGTCCAGGGCTTCCTCCATATCCCTCATGCTGAAGCACTCCCGTTCTTCCAGCTCCTGCGGGGACTCCGTCAGGAAGCCGCGGTCGTCCAGGGCGTCAATCAGCAGGAACAGGGCGTCCCGGGCGCGCCCGGTCAGCGCGGAATGCTGCGCCTGGTCCGTCAAATGGGTTTTCAGGGATTCCGGAGCCACCACGGACTCATACATGAAATCGCGGCGTGCGGCGGCCTCCGCGGATGGGCGGCCTTCCGGCGTAAACTCGTTCCAGCCGTCCTCCCGCTCATTCCAGGCGTCTCCGTCCGGACCGTCCTCCAGGGCTTCCGGAGAAGCGTCCGGCAATTCCTCAAGCATGGGATTGGTCTCCAGCGCGTGGCGGAGAAGCTGCTTCAATTCCAGAGCGGAGGCCTGGAGAATCTGCATCCCGGCCTGCATGGACTGGGAGGCGGCCATCTGGCGCGCCATTCCATGCTGCAGGGATACCTCACTCATACCGTCACAAGCTACACCACCCCCCGGAATCTGGCAAGGGGGAACGCCCCGGCGCAAGAGCTGCCAGCGCACAGCAGAAGCGGAAAAAAACAACAACTTTTATGTAACGTTTTAAAAAAAACATGCGTATACTATGAAAGTAAATGAAAACCTTGCGTGCAATTGCGTTCTCCCTCCTGGCCTCCCTCTCCATGGCGACGGCGGCCGACCTGCCGTCCCCCCTGCTCCCGTTGCCGCGGGAACAACCCCAATGGTGGAGGCAGCAGTATGAACAACAGGTAGAGCAGGTGAAAAACAATCCCTGCGGCGTCCTTTTCCTGGGAGACTCCATCACGGACTATTGGAAAAGAGAAGGAAAGCAAGTATGGGAAAAGGAATTCAAACCCTACCATCCCTGCAACTTCGGCATTTCCGGAGACCAGACCACCAACCTGATTTACCGAATCACGGATTCCGGCATACCGGCCCAGACGGAACCCAAACTCTGCATCGTCATGATCGGCACCAATAACACCGGCCATTTCAAGGCTGGGGAAGCTCCGGAAAAAACGGCCATGGGCATTCTGGGCGCCGTGGAGCACCTGCTGGTCAGGTTCCCGGACACCCATGTGCTCCTGCTGGGCATTTTCCCCCGCGGCACGGGGCCGCAGGACAAGCTGCGCCAGCACAATGACAAAATCAATGCCGTCCTGGCCCAGTGCAAACTGCCCCGCACCACCTACGCCAATATCAACAAGCGCTTTCTGGACCCCGCAGGCAAGCTCCTGCCCGGCATCAGCAGGGACAACCTGCACTTTACGGAAAAGGGTTATGCCATCTGGGCAAACGCCGTGCTGCCCTACATGAAAAAATACTGCAAGTAATCCTCTCCTTTCTTCTTCACCGCATGACGGACGGAAGAAATGTCCCTCTTCCAGCATTCAGTTTATGGAGCCGTAGCGCCGGGAATATCATTGGGGGAAATTTACGGCTCCTGCAGAAACATTTTCAGGCCTTTATGCTTGAGAATTTCACTACTCAGGATTAAATTACTTCGCTTAATACCCTTTGAAAATGAAATTTATTCTCGTTAGTGTAGCTATCTTCAACGTATTATGTGTATGTTCCGGACTTAGAGAACTGTGTTTTGATGAATGGTTCCATAGCACATTTTCTATTATATTTTCATCTATTGCCGCATTACTTTTTACCGTCTCATTCATTTTCTTAAGCAAGAAAATATGCAAGTAATCTAAAATATTGACTTTGAGTAAATTAATGAATAAACAAAATTTTTATCTATCAAGGGGAAATTCTAAAAACAGAGAACACCACGAATTTTCCCATTCTCATTATCTTCTTCATGACAATCGCTATTCCGTTGAATTACTGCACCTGGGCGTAAAAGAAACCGCCAACGCCAAATTAACTGATCCCCCGATCACGCAAAGGCTGTTATTCAGCAGTTTTTGCATTTGAAAAGAGTAATATTGCATAGGCGAATCTCCTGACGAAAAACGGGAAAGTCTCTCTACAACAGACTTCCATGCATTTGGGCAGTCCCTCATGGGGAATGTGCCGATTCTTCTCTCTCCCATGCACCCGGAACCCGGAAAAAACCGCGTGGAACAAAAAAATTGCTTTTTCCCGGGGATGTCCTAGAGTGCCTCTCCGCAATGAGCATGCCGCTTGCCGACTTGTTATTCCTGGCTTTTGCCCTCTCCGTAGACGCCTTCGTCGTGGCGTTCTCCTACGGCTTGCTCATTAAGCAAAAACGTTTGAGCAACGGAATCAAGCTTTCCCTCTCCACCGGGGCGGGACAATTCCTGATGCCCGTGCTTGGCTTCCTGCTCACGGGAACCGTGCACCAGTACATTGCGGCCTGGGACCACTGGCTGGGCTTTGTCGTCTTCACCTTCCTGGGGGTCAACGTCATCCGCGAGGGCTGGAACCACCGCAACGAAGAAGAGCAGATGCCCCACGTCACCAGCCTGACGCTGCCCACTCTTCTGGCCGTGGGAATTGCCACCAGCATAGACGCGCTGGTGGCGGGCGTCAGCATCTATCTCTCCTCCGCCCAGTGCGGCACCACCCCCACCCTCCACGCCGTTCTTCTTCCCGCCGCCGCCATCGGCTTCACCACCTTCCTGTGCACGGCGGCAGGCTTCTTCCTGACCCGGCGGCTGCACCGCTTCCCCACGTTCCACCTGGAAGCGGGGGCCGGGCTCATCCTCATCGGCCTGGGCGTCAAAATGCTCTGCGACCATTTGTGCTGAAAAATGCTCCGCAGCGCATGATAAAAATACTGTTCCGGCGCCGTAGTAAGTCGGAAAACAAACTGGCTCCGGCCCCTTTTTTCCGCTATCCTTAAACAAGCTTTTCCACATGAATATTTCACACCTTCTTCTCTGCACCGCCCTGCTCGCCGCACCCGTCTGCATGGCGCAGGATCTGACGGAACCTGAAACGGAAGCGCCGTCCGCCGCCGGCCAGCTTCCTGCCCCCCTGGCGCAGAAAATAGCCGCGGGCGACTTTGCCGGGCTGCAAACGGAACTCCGCTCCTCCCTCCTGAAGGCTGGGGAACAAACCAAATCCGGGCAAAAACTGCTTCAGGACAAGCAATACCGCCACCTGCTGAACATTCACGAACTCCTGCGCGTCACGGGACCGGACAACGTGAAGGCCGTTTTCTCCAAAAGCCCGCAGGACGCGGCCTTCATCAAGGCCTTTTTACAGGACCCGGCGTGGGTGGAACTCTACCTGGGCGCGGGCCTGATTCCGGAAAACTCCCCGGAAGGGCTTCAAATCCTTTCCGACATCTGGAAGGCGGACGGTAAAAACGCGGACTTCCGGGACTACCAATCCCTCGCCACCGGACTTGCCTCCGTCTTTTCCACAGGCCCCATGGCGGGAAAGCTGAAAACCAACTCCGCCAACAGCAACCCGGTGCGCCGTTACCAGATATTCAAGAAACTGCATCAGGAAAACAAGCTGCATCCCGGCTTCATCAAGCTGCGCCCGTGGGAAATGCGCTTCGTCGTGGGCCATACGTGGGACGACAAATCCTACGAATGGAGCAATGAGCACGTCAACCTCCCCTGGCGGCGCTATACGGACGCCTGCTGGGCCGCCCCCTACACGGGCAACAACTTCTTCGGAGACACCATCCAGGGGCCCCTCTTCTACGTGCCGTGGCGCGACGTCAACACCTCCGCGGAAAACACTCAAGTCATCGGCGGCGTCTGCGGCGGCCTCTCCTACTTCGGCACCATGGCGGCCCAGGCCCACGGCATCCCGGCCTACCCGGTGGGGCAGCCCGGCCACTGCGCCTATGCGGTGCGCGTGAAGCGCGGGGAATGGAAAGGCGGCTTCGGCGGACCGGACGGAGGCATGCACAACCACATCTTCGGCAGCCAGGCCCCCACCTCCTACCTGCTGATGGAAAACGTCTTTGCGGACAACGCCAAGGCGGACCAGGCCTACCTGTGGGCCGCGCAGGCCCGCCTGGACGAAGCCGCCGGCAACAAGGACAAGGCCATCCAGGCCTGGGGGGAAGCGCTCAAGCAAACCCCGCTGCACCCGTTCTTCCGCACGGAGCTTCAGCGCCTGCTGATGGAAAAGGAAGGCATGCAGCCCATCGACTGGTACGTGTACGCCAAGGACGCCCTCTCCCACTACAAGGGGAACGGCTTTGCCGCGTTCGACATCCTGAAGGACGTGCAGAACAAGTTCCTGATGGACATCCCGTCCGAAGACCGGATCGCCTGGTTCCGGGACCTGCATGAAACCATCGCCACCACTCCCACCTCCTGGGCGGTCAAATTCCAGCCCGTGCTGGACTCCCAGTCCGCCTTCCTGACCAATCCGCAGGAAAAGGCGGCCTATCTGGAAACGGTCCTCTCCACGCACCTGAAAACGGGGGACGGCACCAACTTCGGCCAGGCGCTGGAATGGGCCGTGAAAACCTTTGTGGAAAACGGCCAGGCGGACGTCTTCTCCAACGCCTTCGCCAAGGTAGCCCAGCAGACGGGGGAAGCCGGAGCCTCCGGAAAAGCTCCCGATCCCAAGAAGCTGAAGGAAGCCTACGGCAAAGCCATCTATGCCACGGAAATGGCCCGCTCCATTCCGGCCTTCCAGACCCTGAGCAAGGCGGCCGCCTCCTTCTCTGACGCCGATACGTCTGCCAACACGGTCAATGCCGCCATCCCCCAGGGTTGGAAGCTGGTGCCCGCGGACGGCATGGTCAGGTGCTCCACCACCTGCCAGTGGGACAGCCCGTGGGACCACATCAACCTGCTGCGCCCCTGCGGCGGCTCCCAGCATACGGACAAGGAAGCGAACCCCAACGTCATTGTGGAACTGAAAAATGGCGTGAACCTGGCCGGGCTGGTGGTCACCAAGCGCAACGGCAATGAAGACCGGATGAAGAAGATGGAAGTCTCCACCTCCACGGACGGAGCCACCTGGTTCCCCCTGGCCGCCACGGAAAACATGCCCAAGGAATGGGTCATCACCGCTCCGGAAGGCACCAAGGCCAAGTGGATCAAGGTGGAAGCCAAGAACGCCCAGCCGGAATTCATGCACCTGCGCCACATCCTCGTTTACGAAAAATAACCCCTGCACCCTTTTCCATTAACGCCATGTTTCATCATCTCAACATCGTTCCCGGCCTGCTGGCCGCAGCCCTCCTCCTGTCCGCGCCCGTCCAGGCGGCCCTCCCGGCCTACAGCGCCGTGAAGGACGAGGCCAAAACCGTCAACAAATACATGATCGTCGTGTGGGCCGGCACGGACTGGTCCCCCAAATCGCGCGAAGTCACCCGCGCCGTGGAGCACCTGGCCAAGGACTCCCCGGAACCCGTCCTCTGGTGCATCCAGGATGAACGGGAGGAAATGACGGAAGAGGAAAAGAAGCTGCCCAAGCCTCCCGGTGAAATCTGGAACATCCCGGCCATCCAGGTGGTTTCCCCCGCCGGCGGCATGGTCTTCCTGTCCGAAGGCGTTTCCAAGGAAACGCTGCCCGCTGTCATGAAGCAGGCGCTGGAAGCCGTGAAGCAGCAGGAAAAGGCCAATGCCCTGTGGGAAAAGGCGGACGCCTCTTCCGGCGCGAACGCGGCCCTTCTCTACGGGGAAGGCCTCCAGCAGCTTCCCCCGTACGCGGCCTCCGCCAGGAAGGACATTCTGGAAAAAATCAAGAAGGCGGACCCGGAAGACACCAGGGGCATGCACTTCAAATACACCTTCAAGCACCTGCCCTATATTGAAAAGGTGCAGCGGATGGTGGAAGACTCCGGCAAAAACGGCGGCCAGAAGGACTACAAGGCCGCCCATGCCTATGTGGACAAGCAGCTCAAAATCCCCGGCCTGACGCCCCTGCAAAAACAGCAGGTCATGGCGGCCAGATTCTGGCTCTACCGCAGCGAGGGGAAAAAGGACCAGGCGCTGAAAACCCTGGCGGACATCGCCAAAATCTCCCCCAAGACTCTGATGGGAACAGGCGCGCAGAACTACTACCGCTTCCTGACGGAACCCGTCACCCTCAAGGAGCCGCGCTTCACGGGCTATGACCTGCGCCCGGAATTTACGCCCACCCGCGTCAACATCGGCAGCATGCTCAACGGCCCCGGCAACTACAAGATCACCTTCAAGATGAACAGCGGCGGCTGCAACATCCGCAATCCCCGCTTCATGAGGGGCAGCCGTGTGGTCAGCGAACTGCCCAAGGACCAGCAGGACAAAAACGGCCGGGAATTCACTCTGCGCCTCTCCGGTTCCGAAAAGCCGGACCTGGTCTTCGACTGCCAGGGCCAGGGCTGGTTTGACGCGGACTGCGACATCATCGTGACCAAGGAGTGATCTCTTTAAGGACCGTTTGCAGTATTTTCTAATATTTTAACACAGCAAGCCATCCAAATGATGGCTTGCTTTTTAATAATTTATCTAGTAATCTATAGTTGTTATGGATAATAACCTATGGATTGATAACTTGATATCTAAAAGAGGTTTTTCAAAAGCTCAAGCAGAAGAGGTGCTTGGCGAGGCTAAGAGGTTCGTGAAGAGTGAAGTAAGCCTTGAAGAAATAATGGAGTATATAATTGAAGAGGAGATTGATGACGTAGAATATGCCGTCGAACTAATAGAAAACCAAAAAGATATTAGTTGGGCAACAGATGAAGATGGCAATGTTGCTACTTTCGATGAAATTTTTGGTGACGACTAGTAAAAAATAATGTTATCCGCAGGAGAGAACCAAAAAGTCTTTTTTTGCAGGCACCTTTTGTTAGATACTCAAAGAAAATTTGAATCTATTGCATCTAACAGACACTTACATGTATGAAGGTAAAACTAACCTTCTTTTTTAATTCTTCGTCAAAATCACTATATTTTACACTTAATTTCATCCATATATTGAAAATACGGCGGTATAAAATATATTCTAAACACTGTTACGAGACAGATATTTAAGGGTAGTTTTTCTAGTCTTTTGTCTTGTGGAGGATCTTTTCCGCCAGCTTGCGGCGGTATTCCATGCGCTCCTTGATGCGCAGTTCCAGCCCGTTTCCGGTGGGGGTGTAGTAAACGCGGCCTTCCGGCAGGTAGGCCTGGGGGACGTAATGTTCCGGGTAATCATGGGAATACAGGTATTCCAGCCTGGCGGCGTCCGCACCGCCGGCGGCGGCCAGCTTCTTGCGCGTGGGCGTCCGGAGGTGCTCCGGCACGGCCAGCGTTTTTCCGTTGCGCACGTCATCCATGGCGGCATTGATGCCCATGTAGGCGGAATTGCTCTTGGGGGCCGTAGCCAGGTAAACGGTGGCGTGCGCCAGCGGGATGCGCGCCTCCGGCATGCCGATCATTTCCGCCGCGCGCGCCGCGTCCAGCGCCACGCGCAGGGCGTTGGAGTCTGCCAGCCCCACGTCTTCCGACGCGGCGATGACCAGCCTTCTCCCGATGAAGCGGATGTCCTCCCCGGCTTCCAGCATCATCCCCAGCCAGTACAGGGCGGCGTCAGGATCAGAGCCGCGCATGGACTTGATGAAGGCGGAAATCGTGTCGTAATGGGAATCTCCCAGGCGGTCGTACTTGATGGCCTTGCGCTGGATGGATTCCTCCGCTACGGAGAGGTTCACATGGATAACGCCGTCTTCCCCGGCAGGGGTGGACAGAACGGCCACTTCCAGAGCCGTGATGGCCTTCCGGGCGTCTCCGTCCGCCTTGGCGGCCAGGTGGTTCAGGGCTTCCTCCTCCATGTCCACGCGGGAGGCTCCCAGCCCGCGCTCCGCGTCCGCCAGGGCACGCTTCAGCAGGGCGGCCAGCTCTTCCTCCGGCACGGGTTCCAGCGGGAAAACCTGGGAGCGGGACAGCAGGGGGGAGTTGATCGCAAAGTAGGGGTTCTCCGTCGTCGCGCCGATGAACCTGACCGTTCCCTTTTCCAGATGGGGGAGCAGGACGTCCTGCTGCGCCTTGTTGAATCGGTGCAGCTCATCCACGAAGAGGACGGTTTTCCGCCCGTGCATGCTCATCCTCATCTGCGCCTGGGCGATTTTCTCCCGGATGTCCGCCACGTTGGATTCCACCCCGTTGAGCATCATGAAATGGGCGTTCGTCGTCCGGGCGATGACGGCGGCCAGGGTGGTCTTCCCGCAGCCGGGAGGACCGTAAAAAATCAGGGAGGTGAACCTGTCCGTTTCAATCGCGCGCCTGAGCAGCTTTCCCGGCGCCAGCAGGTGCCTCTGTCCCGCCACTTCATCCAGAGTGCGCGGACGCATGCGCGCGGCCAGGGGCATGGCGGACATATCCGCTCCAGGCTCGAAGCCTTCTCTCGCGTCCGCTTCCTGTAAACTGAACAGATCCATTGGAGGTATTTTACCCGCTGGGAAGACCGGAGAAAAGGCCAATCCCCGGAATCCGGCAAGTTTCACGGAGGGAACGCCGTCCCCTCCCCGCAGAAAGAGGAGGAAAAAGAGAGGAGAAGAAATTACCCGCCCCGCCAAACGGCCATCAGCCAGGGGAGCCCGCGGCAACCGGACTCACGCCGCAGAATGCCCCTTCCCCGCGGCGTCCAGTGGAACGGTCAAGCCCCGCTTTAACCGGACACGGACCAGCAGGACAGCATCAGAACCATGCAGACAGGGGCAAGAATACTGAACAGAAGCCCCGTCACCGCCAGCATCCTGCGGTTCACCTCCCAGTAACGGAGGGAGGCGATCAGCATCCAGATGGGAAGCACAATCATGTGGATGAGCGCCAGAAGCCCCCAGCCTGCCAGCGCCAGCACGAAAAGCCAGGGTTCCGAGCCGTCCGCATCATTGCTCGGCATGAACAAGCCGAAGATACGGTACACGAATAAAAAGGAGACGAATGCGGCAAAAGGTATCCATCCCCAGCGGGCTTCCTCCTTCCGGCGGGCCATGACCAGTTCAAGATAGGGATCATTAAACGCAGCTAGATGATTGGCAGAAGTACTTCTGAAGGGATGCATATCGTTTTTGGTCTCTATTATTAACCCTTCCTCCTGTCAATGATATTCAATCCCGGCGACCGCCCTTCCTGTAAGAAATCTTTTTCTCTAACAAATACGAAATATCAACTTCCGCCAATCATCTTATTGTAGCTGCAAAGTATTGCCTCATTCCGGGAAACCTGCTTGATGATGAATGAATTTTCATTCCTATCGGAATGCTATGCTTCTGCCATTCCCATTATGGCAAAATGTCTTTTTGAATGATTCAGATGATAGCATCGGCGAAATTTGTCATACATGAGCCATTCCGGCATGAAAAAAGACTGTCTCCGCCGCAGGAGCGGAGACAGTCCCTGAATGATGATGAACCGGAAATTCCGGAGAGTTACTTGCCCAGAATTCCCTTGAAGTATTCCAGCGTTGTCGCCAGGCCTTCCGGCAGGGTGTGCTTGGGCTGCCACCCGGCGTTGCGGAGCTTGTCCGCACAGGCGCGGGAATGCTTCACGTCGCCGGCGCGTTCCGGAGCATGGAGCACCTTGGAGGAGGAACCCGCGGCCTTGATGATGTTCTGCGCCAGTTCTTCAATGGTGATCTGGCCGCCGTACCCGGCATTGAACACGCCGGTGACTTCCGGATGCTCCGCCACGAAGGTGAGGGCCCCCACGATGTCCTTCACGTAAATGAAGTCGCGCGTCTGGGTGCCGTCGCCGTACACGGTGATGTCTTCTCCCTTGACGGCTTTTTCAATGAAAATGGGCACCGCGGCGGCATAGGCCCCCTTGGGGTCCTGCCGGGGGCCGAAGACGTTGAAGAAGCGCACGGCGGCCGTGTTGACCTTGCCTTCCGCCCGGAACATGTTGAGGTAGTATTCCCCGTCCAGCTTGGTGATGGCATAGGGGCTCTTGGGTTCCGGGTACATGGTTTCCAGCTTGGGCACGGTGGGGTTGTCCCCGTAGATGGCGGCGGAAGACGCCAGCACGATTTTCTTAACCCCGGCGGCGGAAGCTTCCTCCAGCACGTTCAGGAGGCCGTTGACGTTGATGTCAATGCACTCGCTGATCTTGCTCATGGATTCCGGCACGGAGACGAGCGCGGCCATGTGGAAAATGTAGTCCACGCCCTGCACCGCCTGGCGAACCAGTTCGCGGTCGCAGATGGAGCCTTCAATGAAGGTGTGCTTGAGCCCGTCCAGGTTCTTGAGGTAGCCCGTGCGCAGGTTGTCCAGCACGCGGATTTCCTCCGCCTTGTCCTGATAGTGTTCCACAATGTGGGAACCGATGAATCCGGCGCCGCCGGTTACGAGAATCTTCATGTGTTTTTCCGATGTTGGTAGGTATTGGTTAGTAGCGGTCCACAACGGCCTTCATTTCATCCATCTGCGCCTCGATGGATTCCACCAGGGCCATCTGCGTGCGGCAGCGGTCCAGGTTATGTTCCGGGCGGTGAATCTTGAAGTACACGTCTCCGGACAGGTAGTCCGTCAGGAAGCGGATGCCGCATTCCATCGTGAGCAGCTTGCCGGAGAACGGCAGAAGGCTCTTTTCCAGGGGCGTCAGGAAGCTCTTGGCGGAGCTCAGGTAACCTTGAACCAGGGCCTCAAACATGAACATGCGCATCGTGACCTTGGAGATGTCCTTTTCATCTTCCGCGGCGGGAGACGTGGCCGTGCGGATCATGTCCCCGAAGTCGTAAATGGCGGAGCCGGGCATCGTAGTGTCCAGGTCGATCACGCATATGCCTTCCCCGGTCACGTCGTCCAGCATCACGTTGTTCAGCTTGGTGTCGTTGTGCGTGCAGCGCAGGGGCAGTTCGCCGGATTTCAGGTAGTCCACCACCAGATGGCAGTCAGCCTCACGGGAAAGGTACCAGTCTATTTCCTTCTGCACTTCCTTCACGCGGCCCAGGGGGTCGGACTGGATGGCTTCTTTCAGAGCCGCCAGGCGGGAAGTGGTGTTGTGGAAATCGGGGATGGTTTCAAACAGGGGTTCACCGGGAAGGTCCGCCGTGAGCTTCTGGAACTCGCCGAAGGCGCGCGCCGCTTCCTGGCACTGCCTGGTGGTTTCAATCTGGTCATAAGTGCGTGCGCGTTCAATGAACGGGTACACGCGCCAGCAGTTGCCGTCCGCGTCCAGGGCGTACGGCTTGCCGTCCACGGAGGGAACCAGCGTGAGGGTGCGGCGGTAGGCTTCCGGGCACTGCTCCTCCTTCAGGCGCTTCAGGGCGTGGTCCGTCACGCGCTTCACGTTTTCCATCAGGGGGATGGGCTGCTTGAACACGTTATGGTTCACGCGCTGGAGGATGTAGCGGAGGCGCTGCCCCGCCTGGTCCACCCAGATGCAGTAGGTGTCGTTGATGTGGCCGCTGCCGTAGGAGTAACCGTGGACGAAGTCGCCCCGGAGATCGAACAGGGATGATACAGCCTTGAGATCGTGCATGGGAAAAGAGGCTTAGTTGAGCTTTTCAGGGTATACGCCCTGCTTGATGAGTTTGTTGATGCCTTCCACAACCATGGGCTTGTCCCCGGGATAGGTCATGCCGAACCAGGTGGAGGAGGTGGGAAGAACGGCGCAGTCCGCGCGGTCTTCATGAATCAGGGCGTCCACCACGGTGGGAATGAAGCATTCGCTCTTGGGTTCCTGGCCGTGTTCCTTCAGGAAGTCAATGAAACGGTCTTCCGTCAGCTCAATAAAGGAGGGGGAGAAGAGCCAGAAGTTCATGGAAACCAGTTCGCCGGGGTCCACGGGCAGGCGTTCGCCCTTCAGGTTGTTGCCGCGCACCACGCCGTCTTCATCAGCCTGGATTTTCACGAATTCCTCCACGCCGTCCAGCAGGCCTTCCTTGATGGAGCAGATGCCGCGGTTCACGTCCCCGTTGTCGGAGAGGGTGTTCTTCAGCGGATAGCCGATCATGCCGTAATGGGCCTTCCCGGGTTCATCCGTGGTGGAGGTCAAGAACTTGGCGGCCTGCACAAAGGCATCCGCCCCGTAAAAGTCATCCGCGTTCACCACGGCAAAGGGTTCCTTTACCACGTGGCGGGCGGCGCGCAGGGCGTGGGCGGTGCCCCAGGGCTTTTCACGTCCTTCCGGCACGGAAAAGCCTTCAGGCAGGTCGTCCAGGGACTGGAAGGCGTAATCCACCTCAATCTTGCCGGCAAAGCGGCTGCCGACCTTTTCCTTGAAAATATCTTCAAAGTCACGGCGGATAATGAATACCACTTTTCCAAAACCGGCCCGGATGGCATCATAAACAGAATAGTCGAGAACGACTTCACCATTGGGACCCATCGGGTCAAGTTGCTTGAGACCGCCGTAACGGCTACCCATACCAGCTGCTAAAACAAGAAGTGTAGGCTTCATAATACGCGGGTCATTATGACCAAGCCTCCCCGTTTGGCAACTGGAAAATGCCGGAAAACCGGAGAAATCCGCCCGTTAAAAAACGTAAGAGCACCAAAGGCCCAGCACCACTTTTTTGAAATCGTCCCGCCCGTAGCCGCAATACCACCCCAGGAAAGGCTCCAACCGCAGACTGCCGGAAACGGCCCACCGCGCGCCCGTGCGCACCATCAGTTCCTTCAAGCCGTTTCTCCCCAGGTAATCATGGGAAAACCCCAGGGAAACCGTATTCACCATGGCGACGGATTCACACAGCAGGGGCTGCCAGGTAACGCCCCACTGGGAGTACATCCCCTCCTGCCCGGAATCATACAGGAAAGAGCCGCTGAAGGACCAGGACGGCATGGGGTTCCACTTGAGGGACAGGCCGGGCTCCGTCCCGGTTTTCAGGGGGCAGGAATCATACCACTGCCCGTTGACAAACAGTCCGGCTGTACACTCGTCCGCCAGGTAATACTGAAGTTCCCCGTGCAGGGTGGTCTGGCTGAAATTGCGCCCCTGCCAGTTGCGGATGGCGAAGAGTTCCCCGCTGACCGCCCAGGAATCCGACAGGGAGGCCCCGCCGGAAATCTGGCCTTCCACGGAATTGGGCCCCATCTTTTCCCCGCGGTGGATGTAGTCCGAACGGTAGCCGCCCAGCAATTCCCCACCCATGCGGATGGGGGAACGGCCGTCCACCTCCGTCAGGGGCGGGGGTCCGTCATACCCCCGTACGGCCTGCACGGCGCAGCACAGGATGATGGGAAACAGCCTCATGAAGGCCTTTTAACACAATCCCCTGCACCGCACCAACGCCAAAACGGTGCATGCACATTCTCCGGGCTTGGCAAAAGGGGAATCTGCCCTTACCCTCTCGCGCATGATTCATTTCACCCTGTTCGGGATACCTGTTTACATCCGCCCCAGCTTCTGGGTGGTGCTGGCCATCTTCGGCGGCGCTCTCAGCATCAACAGTGTGGAAGGCCTCATTTATCCGGCCCTGTTCGTCATTGCCGGCTTCGTCGCCATCCTGTCCCATGAAATGGGGCACGCGCTGGTGGGCCGCAGGCTGGGCGGGGGCCAGCAGACGATCGTTCTGGAACTCTTCGGCGGCCTGACGAGCAGCCACGGCATGCAGCTGACCCGCGGAGGAAGGGCCCTCATGATTCTGGCGGGCCCCATGATGACCCTGCTGCTGGGCATCATCAGCCTGTGGATTACCTGGAACATCGTCGCCCCGGTCATGACCGCGCACAACCTGACCTTCTGGGACCTGGCCATCAGCCCCTTCACGGCGGCGGCCATCTCCCCCCAGCTTTACATCCTCTCCTGCCTCATCATGATCGGGGAATGGTGGACGATCCTGAACCTGCTGCCCATCTACCCCCTGGACGGCGGCCAGCTGATCGCCCAATTCATCCGCTCCCCCAAAAAAGTGTTCATGACCGGATTCATCACGTCCATCATTATCGGGCTGCTCAGCTTCCAGCTCTTCCACGGCTACTTCATTCCCATATTCATGGCCCTCTTCGCCTACAGCAATTACCGGGAATACAGAAACGCCCCCTTTTAATATTCCGAGCTTCCTTTGCGGGCCGCGCCCGCTCCATTCAACATACCATCCAATATGTCTCAACAAACTGCAATCACCCCCACCCGCGCCCAGGACTTTCCCGAGTGGTACCAGCAAGTCATCAAGGCCGCCGACATGGCGGAGAATTCCGAGGTGCGCGGCTGCATGGTCATCAAGCCGTGGGGCTACGCCATCTGGGAACTCATCCAGAAGGACCTGGACCAGCGCTTCAAGGACACCGGCCATACGAACGCCTACTTCCCCCTCCTGATTCCGATTTCCTATCTGGAAAAGGAAGCGGAACACGCTGAAGGCTTCGCCACGGAATGCGCCGTGGTCACCCACCACAGGCTGGAAGCGCAGAAGGATGAAGCCACCGGAAAGACCCGCATGATTCCCACCGGGGAGCTCACGGAGCCCTTCGTCATCCGCCCCACCTCGGAAACCGTCATCGGCGCGGCCTTCGCCCGCTGGACGTCCAGCTACCGCGACCTGCCCCTCAAGGTGAACCAGTGGTGCAACGTGATGCGCTGGGAAATGAGGCCCCGCATCTTCCTGCGCACGGCCGAATTCCTGTGGCAGGAAGGCCACACGGCCCATGAAACCCGGGAGGAGGCCATTGAGGAAACCCTCACCATGCACAAGGTTTACGAGGACTTCCAGCGGGATGTGCTCGCCATTCCCACCATCCCCGGGGAAAAAACGGAGGCGGAACGCTTCCCCGGCGCGGAACAGACCTACACGGTGGAAGCCATGGTGCAGGACCGCAAGGCCATCCAGGCCGGAACCTCCCACTTCCTGGGGCAGAACTTCTCCAAGTCCCAGAACATCTGCTTTGCCGGGAGGGACAATACCCAGCAGTTCGCCTGGACCAGCTCCTGGGGCGTCTCCACCCGCATGATCGGTGCGCTCATCATGATGCACTCCGACGACGACGGCCTGGTCTGCCCGCCCCGCGTGGCTCCCCAGCAGGTCGTCATCATCCCCGTTACGCCCAAGGAAGAAAGCCGCCAGGCCATTCTGGACCACTGCGAGGAACTGGCACGCACCCTCCGCGCCAAGAATTTCCATGGCCAGCCGCTCCGCGTACTGGTGGACAGGCGCGACCTGGGCGGCGGCGCCAAGAAATGGGAATGGGTGAAGAAGGGAGTGCCCGTGCGCCTGGAAATCGGCCCCCGGGACCTGGAAAAAGGCTCCGTCTGCCTCCAGCGGCGCGACCTGCCCGTCAATGAAAAATCCTTTGTTCCGGAAAAGGAACTGGTTGAGACCGTCACGGACATTCTCCAGAACATCCAGGATACTCTGCTTCAGCGGGCCATCGCCTTCCGGGACGCCCACATCCGCCCCGCCTCCACCCTTCGGGAACTGGAAGAAAACTTCTCCGGAGAAGGAGACGCCGATTGGCTCCAGGTGCCGTGGGACGGCTCCCCGGAAGAGGAAGAGGAACTCGCCAAGCGCCTGCGCATCTCCATCCGCTGCATCCCGCTCGGCGAACTGGGCCGCGGGGAACCCGCTCCCTGCATCCTCACCGGCCGCATGACGGAACGCCGCGTCCTCTGGGCCAGAAGCTACTAATTTCCCATTGACTCCCTCTCTTCACGGGACTGTTCCAGGGCACGGAAAACGCGCCTTCCGAAACAGCCCCGTTTTTTATGGAAACAGGGAGTTCTTCAAGATTTTACACATTCTTTCCGCAAAAACCGCTTCATTTCGGACACCGACGCCATTCTGCCGTTATAAGGGATAAATACATGCTCTTCCGGTTAAGACCACACCGAGATGCCGACCACAGTCATCCCTTGGAGGATTGCGTCCCCTGATGGCGGGACAAAAGGGACAACCTGCTGGCCTTCGCCCGGTTGAAAGCGCAGACCGGCCTGGACTCGGAAGACCTGCTGGCGGAAAACGTCAAGCGGCTCGTCCGCGCCGTGGCGGAAAACCGCCTGGCCCCGGAGCCGGATGAATTCACCCCGTACGCCTTTACCGTCATCCGGATGCCCCAGGCCCAGCAACTGCTGAAACCTACGGAACCACGCTGCAAACGATCGGTTAACGAAGATACGGCGCTCAAGAACACCATCTGCCGCGGCAATACGGAGCAGGTTAATTTTATCTGGAACAGGGAGCCAACGTCAATGCCGTACATAGGGGACGATTTCCATGCTGGACCACGCCAGGAACCGCCATGACGCCGCCAAGGAAAAACTGTTGCTGAAACATGGAGCCAAAACGGCCTCGGAACTGAACGAGCAACAAAACGCCGCCTTCCCCGAAGTCAAACCGGAACAACCGGAAAAAGCAGCATGGCACCTTCCCGTCCTCCCCGCTCCTTCCACAGAAGCATCAGTCCTCTTTAAAAGGTACGGCAGCATGGCCCTATTCCGGTGAACATGAATTTTTCTCTAAAAAAATCTTGCCAAATCCGGATAACCCTATATATTTTCTGCCACACGGATGCCGCAAGGCTCCGGTCATCCAAAGCGGATGTAGCTCAGGGGTAGAGCGCAACCTTGCCAAGGTTGATGTCGTGGGTTCGAATCCCATCATCCGCTCCAAAAGTTTCTGTAAGAAAACCTACGCAAACCTTGATATTGCTAGGGATTATAAATAAAGTACACGTAAGAAAACTTACGTAAACCATATTACAAAACCCTTACAGGAAATATTACAGGTATGAGCAAGCCTTTCTACAGCGGCCGTCTGTCCATCAACAAGGAAAAATCTTCTCCCTATTGGATGGTAACATTCCAGGGACCGGACGGCAAGATGCGGCGGCGCTCCACCAAGGTGCCCGTCAATGGCGGTGAGTTCGAGGGCGACCGCATCACAGCCAAGCTGGCGGAACGGCTCGCCTACCAGCGGGGCGTGCAGATTGCCTGTGCGGAGGCGGAAGAATATCAGGCGCACAATAATGTTTCCGTGCGGGCCTGGTGCGACGACTACGTGAGGCGCAAGGCGGCGCTGGTGTCGGAAGACACGGCACGGAACGCCAGGACGGCCTACAAGCATTTCTACGCTTATCTGGGCGGTCGGGCTGATGCCCCGCTACGCCTGATCACCAAGGCGGACATCAAGGGCTTCGTGGCAGCTCGCCGTGAAGAGGTGCGCCAGAAGACGGTGGCCAAGGATTTGGCCGCCCTTTCCCAGGCATTCACAGACGCCGTGGATTCCGAAGTGATTGACCGCAACCCGTGCACCGGCGTTTCCATACCTCCGGACCGCGCGGGCGAGAAACTGCACAAGGAAGCGTTCACTCTTGACGAGATACGCTACATGATTGAGCATTTCCCTCCCCTGTGGAGTTCCGCGGTACGCTGCTCATTTGAGACCTTCGGCCAGAGGCTGGGGGATATTTTGAGGTTGAATTGGAGTCAATTTGACTGGGAGCGCCGCGTCGTGCGCTTTGACACAGGCAAGACGGGGCGCTGGATGGACCAACCCATGAGAGAAGGCTTTTACCAGTGGGCGCTTGCCCGCTGGAAGGAAGAGGGGGAACCAGCGGACGCATTGCTTCATGCCCCGCTCCTTGCGTTAGGGGATGGGGCTTCCGCCCAGTTCGGGTTGTTATTGAGAACGCACGGCATCGGCGTGGTGCACGGAGCTGCCGGTGGCCGCCGTCGGAGAATGAACAGCAAGTCATTCCACAGCATCAGGGCGACGGCCGCCACCATGTTGCAGGCTTCCGGCGTTTCCCAGGGGCTGGCTATGGAACTGGTGGGGCATGATTCCACCGCCGTGCATAGCGTATACATCCGCCCCTCCGCGGACCAGTTGCGTTCCGCCGCTGAATCCCTGCCGGAACTCCTGCCTTAAAAAAGCCCTGCTCCCAGACCAGGAACAGGGCTTGCAGGTAAAAAGCCGGGTTGACTTCACGCACCCATCAGGCGCATGTACTTGGTTCTTACCTCGGCAAAGCGCGGATCGTCAGAATTGTGGAAGGCTGCGTAATCCGGGTGTTCCGGGTCGTGCATCATACGCTGGGCTTCCCCGCGGGCCTGTTGCTCCTGTCGTCCAGGTGGCACAGGAAGAGCCGGTTCATCCAAAAGTCTGCCTACCGCATCCAGAATTTTGTACATGGCCGGATGATCGGCAATGCCCATCTCATTGAACACGCTCTGCTCGACCCCGGCCATGCGGCACAGACGCCCCGCCATCTGAACCGCTCGCATCTGGCGGGCGTCGCTGTCCCGGCCCCATTCGCCGTCCAGCTTGCTCCACGCCTCATTCATGGCTGCCTCATGGGCCTGCTGCTGTTCGGCCGCCTTGGCCGCCATGCGGGTGTCCATATCCTTGATGAACGCAGAAAGCCCCTTGACGGGCAGCCCGTGAGCCTTGCCGGTTTCGGTCAGTAGATTCTGCAGCGTCTCGTCACCAGTGAACGTTTCGTCAAAGGCCAGCACGTAATCCTCCTGGGCGGGAGGTTCGGTCTTCCCAGGCTCCGGATTTGCCGGAGGCGGGTCAGCCGGTGGATTGGCGGGAGCCGTGTTTGGATCCGGCTCGGGGTCGGCCAGACTGGGGCGGCCAGGCGCAGCGGGAGGGTTAGGATTCCCTCCGCCTCCATTATCAGGGGCTTCTTCACGGAGGAATCGGTTGTGGTATAATCTGAATAAGGACATAGTGGTTACTCTGTGGTTTCTTCTTCTGGTTCGTTGTTGTTGCCTACTACCATTTCGATGAACAAAATCACCTCGCGGTAGGCATCTCGGCGCATGGCGTCAAGGGGGTCGTAGGAACCGGCCGCCCCCTGGAAACAGGGAAGGTCGGTCTGGAAATGTTTCTTCAGCTCCGCCAGAACTTCCGGATTTCTGAAAGCTTCCCGGAAAATCCTTCTGCGGTGCTTCATGCGCTTTTCGTACTCATCCTGGGGATTTGTCTTCATGCTGTTTGTAAAGCTTGTTGCGCCTGGGCGTTATTCCTGTTTGCCACGGAGGACTGTTCCGCAAGGGCAGCCTGCGTGGCCGCTTCCTGCTGCTGCTTCCTCTCGGTCTCCTTCTGCTGCATCTCTTTTTCCGACGCCTTGCACTCCATCGGAGCGCCCTTGGAATCGTAAATCAGCTCTCCGGCCTTGTTGAGGTTCACAATATCCAGCAACTCCGGCCGTCCGGTCATCTGGGATAGGGTGCCGATGGATTCGAGGGCCGTCATCAAGCCGTCCGTCTGCGTCCGGGCAATCGCCTGGGCGATCTTGCCCATAAACAGCACCTGCGGAACAGCCAAACGCGTGGGGACTCCCCGACGGTTGGTCTCAAACACGCCTGGCACCGGGTCGGGCAGCTTGCCTGCGCGATACAACAATGCCATAATCCTCTGGCACATCATCCGGAAATCGCTCACGAATAACGTGAAAGAGGGGGTAAATCCAAGCACCTTTTCAGCTTCCCGGGCCGCTACCTCCGTGGCCGTCATCTGGCGGTCAATGCGGGAAACGGTCTCCAGCATGGGAACGTAAAAAGCCTCTTCAATCTTGGCGTACAGTCCGCGCAGGTATTCCAGTCCAATATCATACTGCCCTTGTGTACCCCATTCGCGTGGGAGCCCGAGATTGGCCGCTTCGGCAGAAATGGTGGTTTGGCCGCCGGCGCGCAAGTCTACATCACCGTACTGTGAAGCCAGCAGGAAAAGCCTTGGGTAAGCCTTCGTCTGTCCCAGCGTGTACAGAATCTTCTCCATGTCGATAGCCATGCGAATGGTGCGCCGTGCGTGCCACGCAGGACTCACCCCGTAGGGACTATCGCCCCAGCGCAGGAAGCGTGTTACCAGGAACGGAAACTCGTAAAAACCGCTCTCAAACACAATCTTCTTGTCGTCCAGGGAAATAATCACGTCCTGCCACGGCCTCTTCTTGGCTGGCAAATTATTGGAAAGCAGCCTGCCAGCCTGATTGGGAAGCACGCACTGAACAAACTCGAAAGAATCCGTATACCGGCGCTTTGCATCCTTGAGAGCTCTCCGTACCTTGGCCCCCAGGGCTTCTTCTCCCCATTTCTGTGCAGCCTGGTGAGCTGTCAGCCTGAACCAGCGCACCAGCGTGTCCACGTCTCCGGACTCCGATTCTGCAATGGCATAAGTGCCCGTGGGGATGTGCCTAAAAATCAGCTGTTTGTTGAGATTCATCTCGGAGAACATGCAGCCGGTCCCGGTCAGGCAACGGTCCAGATATACCTCGTGCATGACTGAATAGAAATTGGAAACGGCAAGCTCCCGCTCCATCACTTCCGTGGCCTTGTTGTACCAGTCATTCAAGGTCTGATTCCCATCCTTCTTGTAGCCAACGGGGCGCAGCGTGAACCATCGCCTGTCCAAAGGCGTGATGTACGTCAGGTGGGCGGAAGCCAGCTTTTTCAGGCTGTTATTGGCAACATCACTGTGCTCCAGTCCGCCGCCGTTGTCCGGTACGCTGTCTGGATGGGCATTGCCTGTGGCTCTGGGCATGATGATGCGGCGCATTTCATCCCAGCCGCCTTCAAAGGCGGCGCGTTCCGTGCGCAGGTTATCCGCCAGGGCAATGTAATCGCGTACCTCCATGACTGTTATCCCAGGGTTTTGCGCAGCGTGGACAGGCCGCCGGACAGATTCGGATTATTTACCGTGTCGGACAGCTTCAATCTGCGCTTGCTCTTGGTCTGCACGTCCTCCGATGCGTCCGAAACGGACTTCTCCGTGGCGGCCGGGTTCAGAGGTTCTTCCACTGCCGGCGGGGCCGGGGCTTGAGTGACTTTGGGTTTGAAAATGGATCCCATGGTAATTTACTGGTTGAGGGTGTAAGCGTCTACGCCCTGCGCAATGGCACGGGCAATGGCGCCGGGGGTGTCGTGCATCACGGAAGCGTCTCCGGGGTTGGACAAAAAGCCGCACTCCACCAGCACAGCAGGCGGCACGGTCTTGCGGAGCACATACAGGCTGGTCTTGTTGGGCTTGCAGGAACGGTCAGGACGTGCCTGTACATGGTCAGCGCGGCCCGGCATGAGCTTGCAGAGAGGCCCGGCAATGGCTTCGGCCAGACGTTTGCCGGAAGGGGAATCCGTGTAAGAACCGTCGTCGTGGTAGTTGCGGTGGTGGCAGACATGGGCCCCGCAGGCGGTAGCTGATCCCGCAGAATCACAGTGTAGGGAAAGGGAAATATCATAGCCTCCGGCATTGATGGCCTTGACCGTAGCGGCAAGATCGTCGTCGTTGTCCATGCGAGGGAAGTCGATGATGGTGACGGCGTGCCCCTGGGCTCGCAACATGGGGGCGAGATGGTCCGCGATGGTCTTGGCCGTGGCGTGTTCTTCCAGGCCGTTGCCGCGGCTGCCGGTGTTATTGGCGTGTCCGATGTCTAAAGCGATATTCATAGTTATAACTTAATTTTGTTAGAAGTGGTTAGAATTACCGAGGAATCCTCGGAGGTTGAACTTGTAAGAAAAACTTTACAGTTGCCTATTTCTCAAGTTTCCGCTCAATGTCCTCCACTCGGAGAGCAAGGAGCTGGATTGCCTTGGCCGTCTCCACCTGGGCCTGCGTCTGCATGGTCATCAGATCGCAAAGTCGGTCATTGTGATGGCTCATGACTTCCCCGATGTACCAGCACGCCCCGCCGCAAATAGACAGCGACAAAATGACGCAAGCGAACATGGGGGAAGCCTTGGCGAATTCAAGGAAACGTGCCGGCACTTCGGAGAGTTTGCACATGGTCTTACTTCTTGGAGGCTTGAACGACGGGCGGCACGTCGGTGACGGGCTGGGATTGGGAATAGGAGATATGCCCCTGCTCAATGACGAGACAGGCCCCGTCCTTGCATACCTCCGTCCGGTCCGGCGTAACGTCTACGCTGTGCCCGCAGCCGGACAGGGACATTCCCAAGCCGCCAAGGACGGCACCAGCGGCAACCGCTCCGGCTGCATACAGGGCCTTTTTCCACCAGCCGGTGGAGGTTTTGGCCTGTCCTGTGAGGTAATCCTGGACATCCCCCAGGGCGTGCTTGCCGATGATGGGGAGAGCTTGTTTAGCGACAGCGAGCCATCCGTTCCGCTGGTCGGCTTTTAGACCGTCCCACACAAGCCAGGCTTCTTTCTGCTCTTTTTGGTAGGTCATGTACATCTCCTTGGCAATTTCCAAGGCGTGATTGCATTGATTATTAGTAGTCATATGATTATGTTATTGTTTAGTGAAGTGTTTGAAAAATGCGACGACTGGAAGAGTTGTCAGCGTGAATTCCGGGTAGTCCGCAATGGTGAAAAGCCTGCGCCCTCCCTGGGGATTAATGGCCTCGATGGTTAGCTCTACGGCCTCAATCTCTATCTCCGCGGGCTCAAATGGCTCATCCGGAGCAAGGGCGGTTACATGCCCCAGCCTCGCCCACACTTGGGACGCCTGCCACGGCTCGGCCATGCCAACCAGAGCGGACACCACGGAAGACAGGGCTGGGGCCTGGTCGGCGGGGATGTCGTCTTGCGTGTAGCGGTCCGTGTGGGCGTAGCCCTCCGCATCTTGGTAAATGGCCGTCAGGGTTAATTTCTGCCAGTCGCCGAGGGTGGGAAACTGTAAATGTATCTCTTGCATGGTGTTATTGCGCTAATTGGTTGATTTCCACGACAGCGGTCTGGGCATAGTGGTGCCCCACAAACGCCCACGCCTGCCGGGGCTGTCCGGTCGTGTTGGGGGTCAGCGTCAGGACAACTTGGCCGCCTCCGGCTGGTATCTGCTCCGCGGATTGGCTGCACCACACGGCGGCGGGATCGTGCCCGCACATGGTGTCGTTGATGACGTATATAGCCTCCGCCAGCGTGGACGATACCGTCAGCGTTACCTCGCCGCCCGCCGCAGGCACCTCCAGAGCAGAGGCCGTCACATCCGGCACGGGCTTGACCGTCGCATCACGCATCACAACGCGCTCCATGATCGGCCAGACATCGGTGACGCCCAGCGCAGGGGCTGTGTCAATCCTCATGCCTCCCATCCGCAGCCCCACCTGATACGTGCTGCTCACCTCGTGCGCCTTGGCTTTAGCCGTGAAGCAGGCCGTGTTGCCGCTCCCGCAAAACAGGCTCGTCATCGGCATCACGTAGTGGCCGTCCACAAACATCTCCCAGCGATTCTCAACATTGGCGTGGTCAGCCGATTGCCGGGGAGTTATCGCCACAGAAAGATAAGTAACGCTGGGCGCCAATGCCCACATATACTGCTGATCACCTACATCCCGCCCATAATCCGTGCCGCGCAACAGGCAGGACGTGCTGCTGCCCAGGTAGCCCTTGGGGTAGATCGTCACCTGCCAGGCGGGCGTCATGTCTCTGCTGGTTGCGCCGTTGACAGAGTTGATCAGCGGGTATCTGTAATTTGCATTATCCCAGGCATAATCTACCCAATGGATGGGATGCGCATAACAATCCGCCGCCGGATTGGGCGCCGAGGAATAGCCTTGCGCCGTACTCCCCAGCAGGATAGACACCTTGTCAGAGCCGATGATGCGCCACACAGAGGCGGCGGCATAATCTCTATTACGGCTATTGCCCATGTAGTTGGCAAATTTCCACGCGCCTGTAGAGCGTCCAATCAAAGAGACCCCGGCGGCTGGTGTCATGGTAACCAAAAAATCGTGCAGATCGTTGGTATACACCGCCTCCTTAATGGATGCGTTGGCCGTGCCCATATTATAAGCGTCGGCCATCTGCATCTGCCTCACAATGGTAGTTACCCAGGAGGGGATCAGGGTCTCCATGTAGTACCCCATCCGCCGCCAATCATCTGCGGCCCGCTGCTCTATCAGCGCCTCGTAAGAGATAGCCTCCTGGGCCGTGGCAGGCAGCGGCACGCGAACGCCGCCGTTGGCAGTAACGGTGCCCGTCGCAGTCAGACCGCCGGCCAGCGTCATGTTGCCCGCCGCGTCCACCTGCGGGATGGCGGCAAGGGCCTGCTGGGCTGCGGTGGCGGAGTCAGAGGCATTCTTGGCGGAGGTTGCCGCATTGGTTTCCGCCGTCTTGATTCTGCCTTCCGCCTGGTCTATTTCCCCTTTGGCGGTTTCAGCCTGTTCGACAAAGGGCGTGATTGCCTCCATGGCTTCCGCCTGGACCGTCTGCACTGCCTGCACGGCTTCCGTCTTTGCCGTTTCCACGGCTGTGACAGCAGCGCCTTGTGCGCTGGCTACCTTGTCCGTGGCGGTTTTCTGCGCTCGCCCTACAGCAAGAACGGAATCAGCTTGCTTGGCTTGTATGGCGGAAACAGCCTCTTCCCTGGCCGCGCTGATCGTCTGTTCTCCGTTGCTGACCGTCTGCGTAAAATCTGAAACAATCCCTTCCACGGCTGCCTTGGCGTCATTGGCGCTCCTGGCGTCACGGGCTGCATCAGCAGCGGACGTGCTGGCAGAGGCCGCTGAATTGCCAGCCGCCACCTTGGAGGCTTGAGCGGCGCCGGCATAGCCTTCCGCTTCATTGGCCCGTTCCGTGGC
This sequence comes from Akkermansia massiliensis, assembly GCF_023516715.1. Lineage (NCBI taxonomy): Bacteria > Pseudomonadati > Verrucomicrobiota > Verrucomicrobiia > Verrucomicrobiales > Akkermansiaceae > Akkermansia > Akkermansia massiliensis. The sequence continues at coordinate 1,558,944 of NZ_JAMGSI010000001.1, forward strand.
TGTAGTGGCTGCTCCGGTTGCCGTCGTGGCTGCCTGACTCGCTGTTTCCGCGTCCGTGCGGGTACTGGAAGCATCCTGCTGTGCCTGCTGGGCGGCGAGGGAAGCCGCCGTGTTGGAAAGCCACTGCGCCTTGATGGTCTTGCCTGCCTCGATAGGAATCGCAATGCCCATCACCGGAATATCGTATACCGTGGAAGCCTCAATGGGGGGGACCGACTCCACGGCACCGATGTAACCCGCAAATAGCCGTAAATCCTCTCCGGATTCATCCTGGGCATGGATGGCATACGGCCAGCGGCCAATAGGAAGGGCGGGAAAGGTAAGCTCCAGGTAATTCTCCTGTTCGCCATGCTCGATTGTGATGGGCAGCTCTCCTTCCTCCGTTTTCACGGTGCCCGCAAAAGAAACGCCCGTTACCGGGAACGGAGATTGAGTCACGTCCTCACGCAAAAGCCAGCCTATGCGCTTGGCATAGCCGGCTGTCGTGGACAAATGGCGTGTAATCCCCAGAAAATTAAGCATGCCTCCTTCATGAGGCAAACCCGGAAAAATCTCAAGTTGCCGAGTGTCACTACTTTTTGCCGGACTTTACGGGAGGATCAAATGGCAGGGACGCCAAAAGAATCATAAAGTTCTCTCCTGCATCTACTTTCATCTTCTCTGGTGCATAGGCTCCATCCATCTTGTTGAGCTCGGCAATGGCTGCAATTTTCGATGGCATCTTGAATTTCATGCCATTTTCATCAATGGAAGACTCTTGGCAAAGCTCTGACGTGTTGTCAATATCACCGATGGGAGTTGTCACAACGCGGGAAAGCCATTCCATGCGTTCCTGCTTGGTCAGCACGGCGGATTTATTCAACTGGGCGTTCAATTCGTCAATCATTCGCACAATTTCAGCATCTTTGGACAAACGGGAAGCCGCCTTACTTGCCGCCTCATTGCTCATGTCCTTGCGTTTGTAAGCCTTACGGTATGCGTCCGCCTTGGACAATTTTCCATCAACCAGGAGCCTTGCAAACTCCTTCTTCTTCTCCGTCGTCCTGGATTTGTTACCCTCTCTCTTCATACCAATATTTTACCCTCCTGTTTTTCGGCGTGTCGAGTTGCCGAGTGTCAACGTTTCTTGCCGATAGCATCAACCTGCTGACTTTGAATCCTCAACTCCATCCAAAAAATCACGCCCCTGCTTGCTCAAATAATGCACACAGGGACGTGACCCGGTTTTGACCACGTCGCCAGTCCTTGCCAGGTAATCCAGCCTGTGGGACACGTTACTGGGGTCCAGATGGCACCTGTCAGCAATCTCCCGTGACGTTCTTCCCGGATGATCTCGGACCTCCATCAGGATAAGCAGTTGCGACGGCCGCACCCTCTGGCGGACAATGTTCCGCAACAGGTCTTTTCTGACTGACGACTCGTTCATTCTCCCTCCCTTCTCATGTAGCGTTCAAAGCAGTAGTCCGGCGCGTCCTCGACCCTGCATACCACGTTTTCGCCCCGGTACAGGCGGGAGGCGATACGGGCATCCAAATGTTCCCCGATATGTTTCGGCAGCAGGTTGGAGGTGAGCATCGTCCATTTCCCGAGCCGTCCGTCAACAACACGGTTCAGCGCGGACAGAATGGAAGGCGTGGTGTTCTCAGCTCCGATGTCGTCCAGAATCAGCACGTACACCTCTTTGACCAGATACTCCACGAATGCCCAGTCCCCGGAACGAAGCATGGAAACCACCTTTTGCCACTTCCAAAGCTGGATTGGAATCGTGGGGCGCTCTTTGACCAATGCAGTCCTCACGGACTCCGCCAGATGCGTCTTGCCCACCCCGGAAGCCCCCAACAGGGAAAGCCAGCGGCGCGGACGAACCTTGTTCACCACGTCGTTGATGAACCACTGTGCCTCGCGGTGCATGGCTTGAACCTCTGGGTGCACTCGCTCGTCAAAGCCGCCCATATCGTACCGTACAGGCTTGTAATTGCGGACAATCCCGTTTTGAGATGGCGCAAGGGCAACTTGCCCAGCCAAGTGTTGAATATCATCCATCATTCGTATCTCCTTCCTGCGTTGGCGTCCTTCCGTCCAGATGGACCTTGTTGCCGCCCATGCTGCACATTATTGGTTGCCCAGGAGCGGGCATACTTGCGGGCCGCCGGCTTCCAATCGGCAAGAGGAATCCCCTTGCTGTCCCGCCAGCCACGGGCGCTGAAATCATCAAAAAACGACTCTGCGCACCGTTTCAGTTCGTCTCCCTTGGGAGTCATAAGCTGGGCCGCCATGAAAAGCCGCACTTCCTCCGCACTCCGTGGGAACTGTTCTACACCCCTGTTTACAGAGCACGGCTCCGACTCCGTATACGTCTTCGTCTCCGTCTCCGTATAAGCGGTGGATTTCCGTGACTCACCGTTATTCACCGTGGATTCCCGTGAACTACCGTGACTCACTGTATTACACGGTGAATCACCGTCAGGAAGCGGGAACTTGGGCTTACTCTGTCTGCGCTGCCCGAAATTGATGATCTGCACATAATCCTTGCCCCCGACACAGTATGCCCTTACAAGCCCGGCTTCCTCCGTTTCATGGAGGCAGTCTTGAATGTCCTGGTTACTGACTTTGTCAAGGTGCAGGGGAAATAAGCGAGTCCTCAATACCGTTGGTCGAGCGTCAAACAGGCCGTAGTCATCCGCCACCAGCAAAAGCCGATGGAAGAAACACTCGGTTCGCCACGACAAAGCCGCTACCTTTTCCGAATCGAGAAACCCTTCTCGTATCATGCGTGATGTTGCCATATCAAAAAAGCGTCAGTTGGGGGTTGTAGTTGAGCCACAGGCATTCAATCTTCTTGCCGCCCTGTGTGTCGTGGGAGACCTTGCATTCTTTCCGCCAGCCGTCCAGATAGGCGGAATAAAGCTCGGAATCGTAGCCGGATAGGACAACCTTGCCTTTCAAGGTCTGGAGGAAAACAAGAAGCCGTTCATGGTCCTCTTGGTCGTACTCATGCGCGTACCTCACGCGGTTGCCGAGGGTAGATTGCACATAGGGAGGATCCACGTAATGCAGTGTATCCGGCGTATCGTACCGGGACATGACCTGCAGAGCATCCATGTTGTTGATCTCGATATTCCGGTTCCGGAGTTCGGCCGCACATTCTCGCACTACGGCCGGATATTCCCGCCATGTCTGCGGGTAGGGTGTTGTTCTCAATAGACCATTACGTTTGAACCCCGGCTTGTGAATACCTCCGCCGTAGGACATCATGGAGTTGACGGCAAAGCGGAGAGCATCTTCGACTGGATCTTCCGCGATTTCAAATGACCTGGCATAGGCTTCTTGTGCGTATGGCGTCAATTCCAACAGACTGGCCAGCCGCGCGGATTTTTCCGTATCGCGCAAAACCTCGAAGAAGTTCACCACCCGGTCATAAAGGTCGTTATAGACCTCCATCCATGCAGGCTGCTTGTTAAGCAACACAGCCCCGGAACCTCCGAACGGTTCAACATAGATTTTGTGAGGCGGGAAAAAGCTGATAATCCAGGGGGCGATTCTGTTCTTGCCTCCAAGGTATCGGGCCAGAGCCCTTTTCCGTGGTGCTCTAGTGTTCATAATACAGCCACCTTTCCATGCCCCTGATTCTGCAATGTGTACAACAGGGGCGCTTCTTGGTTATCCCACGCCACAAGGCAACTCGGAGCGTTGGGCTGGTTGCCGGGCGTTTCTCCGTCCGGGCGGCAAAAGCGGATGCGGCCTTTCCAGAGGAACAGATACCGGGCACGGTGCAACACACACCGCTGAAACCAGCGCGTGTCCGACCTCATGAAAATGAGCGCCAGCCCTCCGCCCTGGTGCATACTCATGCGCTCCATGAACGCTTCTGCTTCATTCCCATAAGGAGGGTTAAGCCATACGCGCCCCTCCCATGGCATCAGAAGGCCGTTATCCTCCACGGTGTAGTTAACACGGGCACAATCCCACGGGCGCACAGTAGCGGCGCAGGGGTCCACATCAAAATGCCCCAGCAGATCCAATACGTAGCGCGGAGTGAGCCAGACGTTCGTGGTTTTCTCGGTTTTTGGAGTGTTAAACGTGTTCATTCTCCCTCCTTTCTCGGCTCCCAGTTATTGGGAATTTCGTCGTCAATACCTGTGCAACAAAAACAAGGGGAACCAGATTTCATGTCGCGATGAAGGTGCATGCAATTTTTGCAATTTCGCTCCTTTAAAGACATCCACGCCCTGCACGCGGCCCGCTTCCGCCATGTGTCGCGGATAAGTGCATTTAATCCGCACATGTTGCGTTGCATATGCCAAAAGGAAAGCCCCATATCGGGCACATCCGCGAAATACTTTTTGCTTCTGTGGGCTTTAAGCCAGCCGCGGGAGCGCCCATACTCAAACCAGGCTTTCTGCTCAGGCGTCATTTTCTTCCTCCTTGGTAGGGGTCCAATCACGACAGCAGTTTTTTAGATCGCTTATGATTCCGTGGGTGTAGCAAAAATAATCACCTTCGTTCATTTCACAGTTTGCACACGATTTTTTGAATGGGAACCTCCTTTCAAACACAATTTTTACCTGCCCTGCCTTCGCCAAGTCATGCACACGGTCAATCCCCGCACAATCCAGCGTCCTGTCGTCAATCCCCATGGCCTTGCAGGCTCCGTCCAGGTACGCTTTGCAGCGGGCAAGGCAGTTGTCCGCGTCCGGCTTGTTGCCCTTGAAGTACCAGATCACCCGGTAATGCGTCGGCTGCATCTTGTGGCCCTTCAGGGCTTCCTGCGTCACGGCACCGGCCATTGTTCGGGCGCGGCGCTTGGCAGACGTCTTCTTGTAGCCGGCCACAATGGCCCCCCTCTGCGTGAGAGGGGCCTTGGCGTTGGGCGACAGGCAGCGCGGCGTATGGGGCAAGGTAATGGTCAGCGTGGTCATCATGCCGCACCTCCCCCTATCTCCTTCACGGAGCCATCAGAGACTTTCACTTCTGCGCACCCTGCAAGCGTCTTCCGCAGCCAATCCTTGGACTCGGCTACCTTGGCGCCAGCATCCGCGGCCTTCCGCACGGAATGCACCAGCTTATCCAGGTCGGTAATCCCCACCTTGCAGCAGGACGTGAACGCCGGTGCCGTGATGCCATCGGGGAACAAACCGTTGAGGATTTGAAAGGCCGCCGCGGCATCCGTGATCGTAAACGCCTTCTTGCCGGGGGCCAGAACCAGCCCGGGAATATCCACTTCGGCTTTCAGATCCGCCTTCACTTTACCTTCCACGGAAGCCGCCCACTTCTTCGCCAGCTTGGCGAGGTCATAAGCTTCCCGACGCTTTTCGGGGGTCCACTGCTCCCAGGCAGCCGTTAAATCCCCGGACGTGACGTTCACCAGGGCCAGAGACACTGCCGGGCAGGAAGACTGGGCCCGGCAATACCGGCAAGCCTTCTCGCTGGGTTTCAGCGGAGCGTGTTCGTCCTGCGCCAGCTTGATGCAGGTTTGGAAAAACGCCCGTGCCTGCTCCACGCTCTCGCGAGTGTACCGGCACACGGCAGGTTCCTTCCGGCTCGCATAAGGCTGCAAAATGCAAACAAACACCTCATCTATCATTTCAAATTCAGGCAACCTGTAGCCACACTTGGAATCTGCCACCAGCACGGCCAGGGCGCTCAACTGCAAATTGCACTCGGCAGCCGCCACCGGCAGGTGGCCAAACTTGTAATCAATCACCAGCGCTCTGCGGCCCCAGTAAACTACCAGATCAGGCTTCCCGGAAAACATTCCATCCTTTTCAAAATACCGCACTTCGCGCATGAACTGTTCTCTCAACAAATCCTTGCTGAAATCCGACATTTCCAGGTACTTCTCACACAGGGAAATTTCCGTCTCGCGGCACCAAGCCACGGCTTCGGCGTCCTCCGGGTCCTCCGGCATTGTCCCTTGCTCCATGTGGACATGCAGCATGGTTCCCAGGGCGGCATCATCGCTCTCTTCGTCCACCGGGCACTTCCTTTCTGCATTCCAGCTTCCGGGGCAGAGGAAAAGCCTCTGCATCCCGCTGGCGCTGGGCAGCCCCTGCCGTTCGTCCTCGATGATCTCTGTATCAAACATAAGGTCAGTAAGTCAGGGGTTAATGTTCAAAAGTGCCAAAGGAGGGCGCATCCTCCGGTACATCCAGGCCGGGAATACCGTCTTCCGGCGCCGGAGCGGTTACAGGCGGCGGGGCCTGCGTCGTCTTGGGGGCCGCCTTGGGAGCGGGAGCAGATACAGGAGTCTTCGGCAGGTCGGGTTTCCTGGCGGGCTGGTCGTCATCCGGGAACACTTCCTTCACCCGCACCATACCATCAACAATGCCGTTATAAATATTGCTTAAATCTCGCAATTCATTTACGGTCATTTCTTCAAGCTTGTGCCCCAATTTGGTTTCGAGCAGGGCGCGCGTCACTCCATAAGCTAAAAAATTAGCTTCCAGGGATCGGAGAATATCAGCCTTATCACGCTTAAATCCACTCTCCTGCGTATTTTTTACGGCTTCCAGCGCTTCATCAGTCAACCAGCCGGGAAGTACCTGCAAGATGCAGGCGCGGATGCGGCGAGAAGCCATATTGGCGCACAGTTCGTAAACATCCCGTTCGTTATCAAGGGCGACACGCAGCATTTTTCCAGTCTTTTTCCCTTTGGAATCAGTCTCATTCTTATCGCGGGTATGAGGTACAGAGAAAGCAATTTCCCGGCGAACATTGGTCTCCTTGTCAAAACAATAGGCAAGACATTCGGACACATTGCAGCCGTTTCCATCTGCTCCCTTCGGGTCCCAATGGCGGGCAACTTCCTTCCATCCGGCTTCCGCATTGCCCCATGCGCCAATCAGCGCTTCCGCCAAGCGGATGCTAGGGCCCGTCACGGTCGTATTTCCGCGGGGATAGGAATAAGTGGCGGATTGCGCCAACTTCGGTTGAGCACAAGCCTGTTTCATTCTCAAGGTCACTTCAGCTAAATCCCGCGGAAACTGCTTGGCGATCCAAATGGAAGCCAGCACGGAAGTAACGGCTGCATTGCTTGTCATGGCAGCCAGGGCTCCGCCACTGGCGGGAGCCTGAACGGCAAAAGGATTGCCTGGTGCTTGATTGGTGAGTTCGTTTGTTGTATTCGTATTCACGTTATTAGTATTCTATTGGGTTAGTTATTGATAACAGGCCGGGGACCAGTTGGCGCTGGCCCCGGCCAACTGAATCAGTCTTGGCATTCCTCGCATTCGCAGCCCGCGATTCCGAGCATGTCTGCAATGGGATTTAAGCCAGCTCTCCTGTGGGCTTCCTTAAAAGCAAGCTTCACTCCCAAAGAAATAGTTTCGGGATTGCCGGAGAAACAAATTCCGGAGGCTTCCAAGTAGCCACGAGCCGCAAGCCATTCCGTACTTTTTGCGCCGGCCATTTTCGTAACAGCTTTGCAGGTAGAAGTCCTGCTGTTCACACTTTCACCCTTCTCAATCTTGATATGCAGAATGACAGGGGTCTTACACTGATTCACAAGCTCTTCCAGGCGGTTATACGCTTCTTCAATCATATCCACGGTGACGGGTGCTTGTTCGGCTACTGGATCGCAGCAGCATGCTTCGTCTGACGTGCAGGGCCAGGGCTGCGTATTCTTTTCTTCGGTGGTATTATCCATTGTATTGGTTTTCTATTGGTTATTGCTTTCCTCGAACCTCGAGGGGCGGGACGGTTTTGCGAAGCCGTCAAAAGCTTTCGGGCAGTCGGGCGTGAATCCGGAATGCGGACTCTTCCCCGCCTGTAGTTCGTTGTTGTCCATTTCCACGATGAGCCACGCTGTACCGGCAATGAGCAAACCACAGGCACCGCCAGCAATCAGGCGGCATGTACCAATGGCCAAGGCTCGAAGTAACGCCTTCATTTGCTCATTCCTCCTTCTCCATATTCCCGCAGGAGCGCTCTTCGGAACTGCTTGCCGTGCACCTTCATCTTGCCCTGCTTGCCCCAGTACAGGACCTCAATCACATGCCCCTTGTCCTTCAACTCATGGACGGTCTTCTTGATCACATCCCGGTCGGAATCGTACAGGAGAGCAAGAGTCTTGCAGTCGTAAAATTCTGTTTCAGGGTAGGTCATAGTATTTCATTAGGTTACAGTTCGTGCCAGCCGAGTAGCTTGAGCACATCAATCAGTTCGGGTTCCAGGTCAGTCATGGTGTCCGTCAGGGTTGTCCGTCGTGGCGTGATCCCGTTCGTACTGCACCAGGGCGTTTTCGAGGGCCGCCACTGCGGTTTCGTGCTCCGCCATCAGCTTTTCAGCGTCTGCGTGGCTCACGGCTACGTCGTCCACGCGGATGCAGCGGTCTTCGGTGTCGTATTCGATAATCATTGTTAGAATTGAATGGTTCCTGGTTATCGGGTACACTCTTGTGCATGGATTGGCACCCGTTCATTCAGCAGGCTCTCAAACTGCTCGGCAGTAAAAAGCTCGCAGCCATCATCTGCGTAACCTGGGTACTTCTCCACATCGCGACTGCATGCCCTTCTCAATTCGTCCAGCTCACGGCATTCTGCCAAAAAAACATGTACATGCTGGACCTGATCGCTTTGTTTAGTACTGCCTGTCTCATTGTTTCCTCCTTCACAATGGGGTGCAGATACCTCAACCCCCATTTGAGCAAGTTCTACCTCAAAAGAACGGCAGTAAAAAAAATAAAGCGCATCCTCAAAGCTCCGGAAAGCGATGACTATAAACTTCTCATGGCTCTTCACAAAACTCCCAATACGCATCTTAACGTCTATGATCCACTTGTTAAAAACCTGCGTTCCTACTGCGTCATCTGCAGGACAGGGGATGCCCTCCTTAGTGACGATCTCGTAACTTACAGAGGCCCTTTCGACCTTACTCACTTTGCCAGGCAATACATGAATACGCATTGCAGGCATTAACTGATAAAAGGTCTCCGGATTCTCTTCTCGGAGCATCATCAGGTCTGTTCTTGTAAGAGGCCTATTCATGCCGCGGGCTTCTTGGGTTCGGGGTTCTTCTTCTGGGCTGAGGGAAGCCCGCGCCTTTTGAGAATGTCAAGGAAGGCGTCTTCCGGAGCCTTCCCGGATTCAACGCACTCTTGGATGAGTGCCTTGCTTGCCGCCTTGTCTGCGGCAATTTTTTCGATGGGGATTTTGATTTCGATCATGGCTGTAAATCGTGTTTCTGGTTTCTGTATTACGAAAAAAAATGTATCTGTCAACGATATTATTCAAAATATTTTGTATAACGCTCGCAAAAAGGACTTGCAGATTACTAAAAATCTCGTATTGTTAAGGGCATGGACGCCCTAAAGCAGGAGATTCAGGAATGGCTCAAAGTGACCGGGAAAAGCAGGAAGTGGTTAGCAGATCAGCTTTTTGTTGACAAACGAACTGTGGACGCATGGCTTTCTACTGCTGGTAAAATTCCTCCTGCCAAAGCGGAGTTGATTAAAAAGCTGATGGAGCCATTGTCTCCAGGCGTGACTGGTGAATGCCGTGGTGCCCTGGACCTTGTTCTGAAACTGGACGCTGAAACCTACGGTCAATTTGCTGCCTGGGCTGCGCAAAGCGGATTTGAACCTACGGCGGACGGTATTGCCAAATGGGCGGTGCAGGTGGCTCACATGGCAGGGGAACAGGGCTCCCGGTCTCCGCGCAAAACACAGGACGCAGACTAAGGCTCTTTCATAGCCAGGTATGTGGTGGTGTTGGGTTGTTATCTTCATAACTTGGTTTTTTATTGGATTGCGAAAACATTTTTTCTCTCATATCTAACAAAAGTCAATAAATATTTCCCATTGGAGAAAATATCCAAGAAAAGCCTTGCCAAGATTTCCTGTATGCGAAAAATGCACGTATGGATGACCTCAAGGCTAAAATCAGGGTATTTCTGAAAGACACCCGCATGACTCGGGAAGAACTGGCGCACCGCTGTGCTGTCAAAAAAGGCATGATAGACAAATGGCTGTCTACAGTCCCTATCCCCGCTGACAAGCAACGGCTGCTGGACAACCTCATTGATAGCCACTACGCCAAAGTATACAGGGAAACAGACGTCCATATCAGAGTATCTAATGAGCGTTACCGGCTTATCCAGATTGAGGCGGCCAGACGGGGTCTGACGACAGAGGAATGGCTTGATGCTACGCTGCATCTTCACACGACTATGCCGTACCGTAGGCAATAGTTTTCCACTATTAAAAAGTCCGCTATGGTGGTTGTTTGTTTTCACATTTTCTCAGAGTTGGTGAACTCAAAGTAATAAAAAGATGACTTCTAATCAAGAGGGAAAGTTGTTTTTTATTACCTTTCCCCATAATAGATTGACATTTAGTCATAAAAATATTACTCTTGTTTCATATGAAGCAAGACCTCGCAGAAGTGAAAAGCTGGCTCAAGTCCCAAAAAAAACATTACTCATGGCTTGCCGAACAATGCCACGTTTCAGAAGGGGCGGTCAAAAACTGGTTTTCTAAGGGACACATTCCCACAGCTAAGTTCCTTTTCATTCAACGCCTAATGAATGAAGTAAGTGGGAGAAACCCTATTTCAGGTATCACAATTGATTTCACGGATGAAGAATGGGAAGCTATTTCTAAGATACTGGCTTCCAGTAAGCAAACCTTCATCCAGTTTGTTAATCAGGCTCTTGCAAACGCCGCTCAGGAGTATTTCCAAAACGCAATCAAAGAAAAAGTGGTCTCCCTTAAGCAGTTTTCCCCGGTTGATTCATTGCCAGCTGTGGCCACCATAAATAACCAAAGTTACTCTCTGAACGTGATTGGCAATATCGCCGCCGGCGGCCTACAGGCAGGAGACACTGTTCCCTATGCTATCAAATCAACGCGGCCGCTTGGTAAAAATGAATACATACTGCGAGTAGAAGGCAAGAGTATGGAACCGATCATCATGGACGGCTCCCTGGTTGTAATGCGTAAGCACACTATACCGCCCATCCCCAAGGTCGGAACCATTGTCGAATATTATGATGAACGGGGAGTCACTCTCAAAAAGCTGGTCCGGAAAAAGAATCCGGAAACAGGGAAGCTGGAGTACACCCTGCACCCACTCAATCCGGAGTTTGGCGACATCGAGCCGATGGACGGCGGGAAGATATCCGGCGTGTACGTGGAGACCCTCGACAAGTGGGAAAAGGCGTAAATACCGAAATAATGATAAACGTGTTGCAATTTGTATCTTTTATGGTATATTACACACCTTTACGTTAGATTGCTTCGCCCCTTGGCCTTCGGGCCAGGGGGCTTTTTTATGAAATGGCATTATTGCGCTTTCTTCAAATCTAATAGTTGTACTTGTTGCTTATAATCTTCCCATATATCAGCCAGTGCGTGATATGTTGTTTCATATTCAGGAATAGGTTTCGCCTGCATAATCCAATAGCAATAAGGATAGTCTAAAAATTTATCTCCAAGTATAACTTTAACTACAAAAACGCCTGCAACATCTCGATGCTTTTCAAAGAATTTTGTTTCATCTTTCCATAGATTGCGTGGCTTTAGAGCGTCTAAAGCTACTGCGTCAAGCATGGCTTTCTTCTTTTCATCAGTTTTAATATGATATTTTATTTCTGTAACTATTTCACGAATTGCTTTCTCCTTGAAAGTGCTTCCAAATTGGCGATATGCGCCAGACTGAATATCCAGCCATGCCTGCCCAGGGTTATTCTTCACGACACTTTTAAAATGCAACATAAGAGCTTCAGAAGGAGATTCCGTATTGTACTTTTCTTGCTTAATACGCCTCCATACATCATTAATACGTCTTTTGTGAGCATTTCGCACTTTGTTTGAAAAGTCATTCCAAACAGCACGAAAAATTTCTTTAGAGTTATTGAATATAGGAGCTTCCTTTCCTTGGCCCTTCCAATAAAGCCATGGATATTTAATGTTCTCTACTCCAAATAAAGCAGTGAATACGCCTATTCCTAAATCATATTCTTCGTCAGGCGTGGCTGGGGCCTGGTAGCCTTCCGCCTTCACCAGCCTTTTGGATTCGTCATCGGCGTCATCCCCCAGGGCCAATGCTGAAAATACCTTCAGGCGGCTTTCATCGGGCCTGAACTCCGGAAGCTTCCGAGAACTCGGCGCCTGTCCCCAATCCTGCAAGGAAGGGGAAGCGGTATTCTCCTGTAAATGGTCAAGGGAATCGGGAAGCAGGTTGGAATGCTTCGCATCCTGCGCCAGTGGGAAAAAGTCTGTCAAAGGACGATCTATTCCGTGGGATAAAGTAGTAAAAAGTATGGAAAAAGTGTAGAGCAAAGCGCGCATGGTAAACTCTACATACACCGTACACTCCTTAATATTCAATCTTATTCCGCCAACTTGAACCCAGGTTTGGATAAATTCGCCACTCCAGCCACGGACAGTAGCCAGGAGGCCACGGAATCAACCGCCTTGTTTCGGCTCCCGGTGCCCGCTCCGGCCACATAGGCGGCTGCCTTGGCATCCAGCAGAATCAATTCCGCCCAATCGGCAAACGTCATCTTCTTGTCTCCGGTGACAGTCTTCCACGTATTCCTAGCCGCCCGGTGAATCGCGGAATAATCAATCACTCCGGATGCGGTGCCCACGTAAATGCGCTGGCCAGTCGCCTGCTTGTAGCCAAACTCCACCGCCGCGCCCAGCATCGGCACGCCACCAATCATGGCAACGGGAGCCCCCAGCATGGCACCAAACCATCCTCCGTTCTTCTCCCACTCGTCCTCGTCATCCAGCAGGGCATGCCACAGGGCAATCACCGTCTGTTCGGCAACGGACATCACACCATATAGAGCAAGAGCCTGCCCCCAATTCCCGGCGCTCACATGGGACACGATCATCCCGACCTTATTCAGCACCTCGGAACTCATGAAACAGGCCATCTTCGCAAACAGGCTGGTGGAAGTCCCCAGCATGCTCTTCTGGCTTTGCGTCAGCGGCTGGGCCACCAGCTCCAGCGCCCTGGTCACGCTCTGCATGCACAAGGCGTGCATCTCTTCCTCCGTCATCGGGGAGCCGGTCCTTCTACCGGCCTCCTCCAGCTCGGCCCACTTTGCATTATACAGGGCAGCCATGGACACGGCATTGCTCCACACGTCCATCTTCTCAATAGCCCTCATGCCGGCCATGGAAAACCGAATCGCTCCGGTGTAATTCTGGTCGGAAGCATACCCCATCAACTGGCTCACCAGCTCCGCCTGCGCGTCATTGGATCTCGCCCGGAAAGCCTCCGTCTTCATCATCTCAAACACACCCATGCGTCCGGTCATGGACATCGTCTGCCCCAGATGCAGCAGGAAACTACCCATGCCCACCTCCCCGGCAAACATCCCGTGCATCAGGCCGCTTGTCTGCTTGATCATCGTCAGCACGTTCCAGGCCAGAAGAGCCACCGCCTTGGCGCTCTGGAAGCGGCTCGTCGCCTGGGCCCCGGCCAGCAGGGCACCCCCCTCCATCACTCCGGCCCCGTCGATCACGTCCAGCCAGTGCCGCAGCGAATCAATCCCGTGGCGTCCCATATGCTCCTTCAAGGACGCTGCCGCCTCCTTGTCCGCCAGGATGCCGCGCCAGCGGGAAGTAATATCCGCCGTGCAAATATAATTCTCCACCTCGGCGCTCGCTGCCTGGAACACGGCCTCGCAATCCATATTCCAGGCCAGGTGTAAATTGTGCTTCCGCCTGGGAATCAGCATCCCGTACTTCGCCCCGCCGGCCACGGCATTCGTCTGCTCCCCGAAGGACGCCTTCGTATCAAGCTTGTGGTCCGCCCGGAACACGGCCCGGAAATAATTCTCCACCGCGGGGAAGGGAACCCCCTCCCGCTCCTCATACACGCGGGCCAGCAGCTTTCCCTGCCGGTTCATCAGCTCCCGCAGACCATAGCCGAACGCCAGCCCTTCGGCGCCAACAAACTCGCGCAGGCGGGCAACCTCCGCTTCTCCAATGCCTTCATTCCGCATCGTCTCCACGTACTCGGCCTGCTCATAAAGTAAAATGGCATACATCGCCTGGGCACGGGAAACCTTCAACGTCTCTCCCTTCCTGCCCGGACGGACTACCTCCGCCTTCGCCGTAATATTCTTCCTTCTCCTGGCCCGTCCGTCTCCGGCCTTCACCAGTTCGTCCAGCTCGGCAAGCTGTCGGCGCATCTCCGGAATAAGCGCTTCCGGCACGGATGCCTTATCGTCGGAAAGCCCCCGGTCATTGTACTCCTTCTTGATCGCCCTGCGGCGCTCCTCCCTCTCTTCAAAAGACAGACCAACCCACTCGCGGGCCTCGGCGATCCTCACCGTGCGCTCCACCTTCACCAGCGGATTCAACACCACGCCGGAATCCCCGGTCTTCTTGAAATCAGAAAGAACTCTTGCCACGTCCCTGGTGCGTTGAACGCCAAAACACCGCTTGACCAGGGCCGTCACCTCCCGGTCCCGGGTATGCTTCATATTCCTCAACGCCACATTTGCTTCGGCAATCGCAGTAACCTCGGCATGCGCCAGAGCGCGCAGGGCGGGAATCTTCCTCCATCCATTCAACATCTGGGAATAGGACTGCAAGCCGTACTTCAGGTACTTGGCTACCTTCGTCTTCGTGGACGCCTTCGCATCCTCTTCCGCGTCACGCCCTCCCTGGGGCGTGGCCTGCCCAAGCCCTTCCACAATCTTCTCGGCCTTGAACTTCGTCCGCCGCCTCTCCTCGTCCAGCCTGGCGGACCAGGCTGTCCGCCCCGTCGTAATAAACAGGGCAAGGGCGCGCACGCAGGCGCGCGTCTGCTCCAGTCCCATCCCGGCCAAATGCCCGAACGTGTGCCAATCCTTCAATTCCAGCTCGGCCGCATCCCGTTCCTCTTCGGTGGACTGGTTGCTGGAAAGCACGCCCTCCAGCTCCAGCATCCGCTTCTCCTTCGCCTCCTGGTCCGTATTCATCATGGCGACTATCCCGTGCAGATGCCTGTAATCCTCCGCGCTCAACTTGCCCTTGTTAAACTTCCCGCTGGCCTTCTTCGTCGGCTGCACGGCCTTGATGCGGGCAACCATCTCCGTCCGCATCTGGTCGATGGCATACCGGTCCGCCTGTTCCAGCGTGCGGGCCAGCAGCTTGTCGATCACGGCATCCATGCGCTCGCTGGTATCGTCCATCAGCGTCTCCTTCTTCAGCTCATCGGAAAGCCATGTCTGTCCGTCCTCCAGACGGGTGGCAAGATTCTCGGCGGCTTTCATGTAGGGATAAAGGCCGAACCTGTACCCCTCCGGCAACGTCTTGTAAATGGACGCCACCACGGCCATCACCTTCCCGAAAGCCTCCGCTCCGTCGCCTGGCTTCAACTTGTTGGACGCACAAACCCGGCGCCATGTCTCCAGTGCTTTTGCCGTCTGGCTGCACAGCACCTCCAGACGGTTCTTCCGCGCTTCCCGTTCCAGCGTCACCCAAATACTCTCTTCTGTAGCAAGAGAGAAAGTTGCCTCCGGATCTGTGTAACCCTTCCACGCGCCACCCGTACTTTCATCCGCAAACTCCGTGATCTTGATGTCATTCTCGTCAAAAATCACATAGTTATACGTCTGTTGCAACTTTCCGCGGGATAGACTGTCTGCGTATTTAATCCCTTTGATTCCGGCCTCCAGCAAAGCAAGACTCGCCTCCTTTTTAGCATCCTGTTTAGTATCATCCCCTCCATCCCAGAAAGCGTCAACCAGCGCGACATAAATACCCTTGCCGCTTACATCCTCGCCACGGGCACCGGCCACATTTCTGGCATATTCAACGGCGTACCTCACCGCCTCCACCGGAGAGGAACTCAACAACTCTTCAATGTCGCGTTCCATGTACTCCCAGCCCAGCAAACTACCCTCATCAACATTCAGTTCTACTCGGTAGTTGGACGGACTGCCAGCAGCAACTTCTATTTCATCCAGATGGTCAACCAAAAACTGACAAACTACATTTTCTGCATCGTTCAGGTTTTTCGTATCGGGGTAATTTTTCGTATAATTCTCATTAACGCGTATATCCTCCCTCAATTTATCCTTAATGGCATCTATCTTCTTCTTGTCTCCTCTGGCATCAGATAAATCGCCAAGAACGGCATACACCGTATCTAGTGCACTATCCATAGCTACACGACTGATATTCTCCGGAAGTTTGATTCTATCGCGTAATCCTCGTGCCATATCATCCACGTTGGAAGCCTCCAAATCCTTGAACCTCCATGTCGCCACATCCTGCGCAAACTGGTTCATGTAGGCTTTATTTACCTCCTGATGCTCTGCAAAATACAGCCCCCATCCATACGCCTGTGCTCCCTCGCCTCTCCCCATTTCCTCCGTGGTGAACTTCCGAAAAGAATAAGGGGAGGCATGCAGGGCGGTA
This sequence comes from Akkermansia massiliensis, assembly GCF_023516715.1. NCBI lineage: Bacteria > Pseudomonadati > Verrucomicrobiota > Verrucomicrobiia > Verrucomicrobiales > Akkermansiaceae > Akkermansia > Akkermansia massiliensis. The sequence goes on from NZ_JAMGSI010000001.1 coordinate 1,575,307, forward strand.
ATGGAAAACGTCACACCCGGTTCTGTAATAACTGCATTTCCTGCTTCCAGATGCCCATCCCGGAACAGACCCTGCTCCTGCGCATTCGCGATAGAGAAAGACACAATCGCCTCACCAGGATATTCCAGTGTTTCATTGAACGGCTTTGACTCCCTGCGTTCTCCGTCCCACAGGATACGCCTCTGCACATTCCGACTCTCAATCTCACCAGCGGAACGCGCATAGCCATCAAGGCTCCCACTCTCATCCAGGCTACTCCCTCTGGCAAAGCCTTCAATATCCTGAATGGCGTGCTGAACCTCATGCAAAAGAGTGGAAAGCTGCGTCCCTATCGGCCCGATGTGGGCCAGATTGATCGCAATGGAGCGTTCTTCGGAATCATAATAACCACGGGCTGAATCCTTTCTATTCTTGTACGCCAAAATATACATCTTCCGCAAAGATGGATAAGCCTCATACAGCTCATCAAAATTCAGTACATCCTCAAGGCGCCCGCGCCATACGGGATTCTTCCTGTACCCCATTCCCTTGGACCACTCATCAAACATGCTCAAGAACGAAAAACCCTCCGGAGTCTTCAAGCTTGCCTGACTCGCATCAATCTCCGCCCGCATCTTGCCGTCGTCACGCCCTTCAAAAGCACGGTTGGTGTACTTGATCCATGTCTTGGCATTCGAACCAACCACGGAAAACGTTGCCGGAACAATGGCGCCGTCGTCAAACCGGCATTCCACTTCATTCACGTTGACAACCTTGGCCCCTTGTGGTAAGGAAGAAACATCTCCCCCGCCAGCGGATTGGGACGGCAGAGCGGCCTTGCTTGCTGATCCTGGACCTAGGCGCGCGGTGCCGCTATTCGCGTTTGCAGGTTGTCGCTCTGCAAGGGGGAGCTTCTTTCCGAGTGGCTTCTTGCCCTGCCGCACTGGATAAGCCGAGACAATGGAATAAAACCCGTCCTTCCGGTCCAATTGCAGTAGCATCCATGAAGAAGGCTGCCTGCCCTTGACCAGTAGCTCACGACCGGGCGCCACCTCGTAAAGCTCGCTCACATTCGTCAGAATGGAACTGATATAGCGTTCCGGGGAACGGTCTTGCCAGAAAGAAAACCCGCGGGAAGCCAGGATATGGGTCAGTCCATAACCGCGGTGTTCCCCAACATCGGACCCCACCAGCAGCCGCACCGGCATGGCGGGCTGCCCCTTACGACGCGGAACCACAAACCAATCAGGACTTCCGTCTTCCCGGGTGACGAACGTCTCCGGCCCCAGGACAGATCCGGAACTGTCCATGGCAACCACGGAAAACGTCGCCCCGGAAACGGGCACATGCTCGAACGGATTCACTTCACTCGTGCCGTCCCAGGCAAGGGCGCGGTCATGAAGGCGCAGCGCCGGGTCATGGGATTGCCATGCCCCCTTGGCTCTTTCCAAATCATGAATGGCCGCATTCAAGTCTGCGTCCGTCTCCAGACGGATGCCCATCCTGCCCGCCAAATCCTTCCGCCGGCTGATTCCTCTGGACTTCTTCAGGAGGGACAGGCGTTCGGTAATCAGGGCAATCCCCCGGGCCGTAAAGCGGGCTACCTTCTCGCAATCCTCCTGCCAGGACGTATCGTTGCCGAATAGATCAAACGCCTCACCCTCCCGGGACTTCTCCGCAGCCACCCGGTCAGCCTCCTTCACATAGGCTGCCACGTAATCCCACGACTTCCCCTTCTCGCGCAACTGCATGGCAAGCATCTGCCCCGCCTCCATTCCGGACAAGTGGCATACCTTCCATGCTTCGTTATCCGTAATCACCCCGTTTTTCAGGCGGGTAAACACTTCATCTCCGGCGAGGGTGGCAATATCCCAGCCCATCACATTGGCCGACCCGGGGCGCAAATACCCCTGCGCCTCCATCTCCTCCCGGCTCATTCCGGAATTCCTGACAAAAAAGGCCACTTCCAGCGCGGACGCCTGGCCGTCCAGCATATTCTGGCCGACGTCGTGCATCTTTGCCCAGGTGGCGTCATGCGTCTCATCTTCCTGATACACATAGGCCGGAATAAACTCCACCCCGTCGCGTGCGGCCAGATCAAACCGGTGCCGTCCGGTAATCACATGCAGGGCTCCATCCCTGCGCCGCCAGACGGAAATGGGCTGGGCATCTTCCCGGAACCGTCCCTGGAGTTCGCGCCCCTTCACGGCTCCGCGTTCATTATGATCTCCCTGCTTGAACTGTTCCACGTCCGGAGCCAGGGCCAGGGAATCCACCCGCACCTGGGCAAACACGCAATCCGGCGCCACCCGCACAAACGCATGGTCGCGGAACCCAGCGCCAGCCTCTTCATCGTGTTCGGCCTCTTCTCCCACCCCTTCTAGGGCGCCTCCGGCATCCTCCACCAGTGGAGCGGGGGATGCTGGATTCCCGGTAATGCCAGTCACGGGATCCGTTCCCGCCTCCTCTTCCGCGGTATCTTCCACATCCTCCGCGGCATCCATCTGCGCCATGGACTCTTCCAGCGCCTCCAGCTCACCCAGCGTCATCGTGAAATCCCCCGGAGCCCTGCGGGAAGCAAGGTCCGCGTGCACCATCTCCACATCCAGCCCCTGCGCGGCATCCATCCGCGCCTGGCGGAAAACGCTCTCCGTACTCACGCCCACAGCTTTTAGAGCGTCTGCCAAACCTCCATGTTCTTCCATGAACTTCTTTCCCTCGTCTGTAGCTGCAAACTCATTCCATTGTTCTCCAACGCGCATGATGCGGGCGGAATCCTCCAGATTTTTCAGAGCGAACTCTGCGGTGTCCTTCACCCACTGGGGCACGGGCAGGTTCTCAATATCCGCCAGAGAGGAAGACAGGGACAGGCTGGAAAAACTCTCCACCACGTCCGAGGCATCATGCGCAGGACCTTCATACGTCCCCAGACTCACGCCATACCTTCCCAGCACGGCGTCCGCCGCCTGCAAATGCTCCCACAAATCCTGCCAGTCCTTCCCGGTCAGGTTCATGTAATGGACCAGGGCGGACTCCTGCACATCCTCCATCACGTTGGCTGTCCGGGCATGGCCTCCGGCGTAAAGCAGCAGGGAACTTCCCGGGTCGGCCGCCATCGTGAACCGGTGGGCGGCGCTGGCCGCCGTCGTGCCGCTCCTGATCTCCTCGGACCTTTCCCTCGTTATCTCACCGGAACGCACCCCCTGCTCAAGACGCCTCTCAAAAGCCGCCGCCAAATCGGCAATAGAACCAAGCTGTACTTTCCCCATCACTTCGGCATCCGTCCTGCTTCTGGCCTCCTGGAGGGACACGCCCTCTTCCCGGACAATCGCGTCAATCCGTGCTTGGGCACGGGCGGCTACATCCATGAACCCGGGAACGGTCATCCCTCCGGTTTCGGCCGCCGCTCTTCGGTACTCCGCAGGCGCTTCCTCGGAAAGCATATCCAGCGTCTCAATAAAATCCATCTTCCCGGCTTCTGAAACGACGGCATTCCCAAGCACGGCATCCTGCATCATGCGAACCCCATTCAGATAGGCTCCTTGCAGCACTACTTGAACAAGAGCATCCGTCTGCTCCTCGCTCATCTCCACGGTCCTGTCTTCCTCCATCTCCACGCCGTTCACTACAGCGCCCTCCCGCAAGCTCACTTCGTACCTGTCCGTTCCCTCCAGCTTGCGGATGCGGCCAATGTGGGCCTTCTCCAGCACCTTGTCCAGAGCGCCGGACATCTGGTACAGCCGGGCCTCCTGCCGGTCCGCCAGCTCGGCGCCGGCCTTCTGCGCCCGTTCGGCGGCTCCTTCGGGATCCTTCAAAATATCAGTCTCGAAATAACGTTGGGCCAGAGCCGCCTTGTGCTCCACGGTGGAAAAAGACGCCATCTCTTCGGCGTGCTTCTTCGTGTACCCGGCCAGCTGGGCCTGCTGGGCATCCGTCACGAACGCCGCCACCTCCTGCTTCATCCTCGGAGCGTGGCCGGCGGCCATGGCCGCCACAAACAACGCGCACCCGCCGGACTGCTCCACATCCCCCATTGCCTGAAGCACGGGCCCCACCACCTCGAAATCCTTCGGCTTCACCTCCATTCCCGTCATCCCGGACAACTTCCGGGCCGTCCACTCGAACACCTCTCCAGCCAGGGGTTCCGCTCCCATTTCTTCCACGTAGGCAAATGCCGGGGCAGAAAGCATCTTGCCGGTTCTCGTCCCGGCAAAAAACGTGCGCCCCGGTACCTTCGCGGCCAGTCTTGCAAGAGTGCCGGTGCCCGTCTTGGTCAGCAGCTTGTTGATGGCGCCCATGCGCCCAAACACGGAAAACACCCCGAACCCTTTTTCTTCCACCGTATTCCGCAGTCCGTTAATAGTCACATCCACCAGGGAATCCCCGTTGCGGGCGGCGGTATTCCCGGCATGCCCCATATCTCCGGCCATGGCCAGGGCCCAGCCTCCGGGAGCCATATAGGAAAGGCTCTGCCCGGTAATATTCCCGGATCCATTGATCGCCTTGACATACCAGGACGCATCGGGACTCGTGCCTCGCATCCGCTGGCCGAACTCGTGCATGATGTCCTGCATCGTATTCAGCGCCCCGCGTCTTTGCTCGTAACGGTCGTAGAGCTGCCTTTGCCCATCAAACGTCCCCTTCATGCCCAGTGCGGATGCCACGGTGTTGGAATACAGGTTCTCCATGCCTTCCATGCCCGGCGCATCACGCACGGCTTGGACCGTTTTGATGCCCAGGCTTTCCACGCCGCGTACTGTATCGGCAAAGCTCCCGTACAAATTGCGCCAGAAAGAAGTGGAGTCTGTTTGGCTCTCCTGAACCTTCCGGTCAACCGCGGTCATCAGCAGCCTCAACGCCTGCTGGTCCAGCACCTCATTTCCGTTGACATTCACCGTCAGCAGATCGGCCATGTCCAGAGCGTCGGAACGCCAGACATCCTCAAACCCGCGCCTCTCGACAAAAGCATACGCCCGCCGCGCCCGCATGATGGAATCGGCAGCCTCCTGCGGCCTCTCGGCATACTTCAACAAATCAGCAGGACACGCATCCCAGTTGCCTTCCTTCCCGGCTACGCAATCCACCATCCGGCGGGAAATTTCTTCCTGTTCCTGCTGGACTCTTTTCACCCGTTCCTTGTAGGCGGCATCCTCCACGCGTGTTCTCTCGGAAAAATCCTGCCACACAGCGCGGTGGGCACCCCCCATATCCTTGAACCGCGGCGCTTCCTTGCCTTGCCGGGCCCAATACAAATACGGGTCGGCGGCTTGGTCCAGACCAAACAGCGAAACGCACACATCCAGCCCCAGGCATGCTTCTTCGTCCGGCGTGGCCGGGGCTTGGTAGCCTTCCGCCTTCACCAGCCTTTTGGATTCGTCATCGGCGTCATCCCCCAGGGCCAATGCTGAAAATACCTTCAGGCGGCTTTCATCGGGCCTGAACTCCGGAAGCTTCCGAGAACTCGGCGCCTGTCCCCAATCCTGCAAGGAAGGGGAAGCGGTATTCTCCTGTAAATGGTCAAGGGAATCGGGAAGCAGGTTGGAATGCTTCGCATCCTGCGCCAGTGGGAAAAAGTCTGTTTCAAACATAGTAATTAGTTAAGCTTTAAGTTGGAAATAATATTCGGAAACTCCCTTCACCCAGTGGGAATTCAGTCCTCTGGGGTCATTGGACGCTCCGGGCGGGGCGTACTTCTTGCCGATGGCGGCAATCGTCGTCAGCCCCTGGCCCAGATAATTGCGGGCGAGCTGCCGGGCCATGTAGTCAATACCGGCCTCGACCGTCTCAAATGACCGCGGACCTCCACCGTTCGGACTCACGCCCATGGCGTTTTTCTTATTCCGGAAAGCGGAGCTGGTTCCGTTGCCCGTTTCATGGATGGCAATAGCCATCAGCAAATCAGGGTCCACGCCGTACTTCTCCCCGGCCCGCCGGAAGGCGGACTCGTACTGCTGAAGAGCCGGGGAAAGAACCTGGGCGGCCTTCTGCGGGGAGGAAACGGGCTGGTTCAGCACATCGGCCGCCCCCTGCTGCGGAGCATAAAGACTCTCCTGGTCCTCGTGAAGCTGTCGGGCATACGCGGTGGCATCCTCCGGAGAATCGAACACGCCCAGGTGTTTACCCGTCTTCTTGAACTGCTTCACGGCATCGTCTTCGGAAAGAACCTTGCCGTCCTCGGAAACGGTAGGAATCAGGTACTCCTTCCCGTCCATCTCCACGGAAATGGAACGCACTGTGCTGATGGAGCCGTCGGCATGGCGGACGACGGGGCGGGCGCTCAAATCAATATTGCCGGGCTCGATCATGCCGGGCACCTCTTCGGGGGCGAAACGGACGGTCGCATTCCCCTTGTCTCCTGCGAGCATGATCAGGCGGTTGCCGTACTCGTCGCCGGAAAGCTCAATTCCCCTGTTGGGGCCTTCGTAAAACCCTACCACCGGAACCTCATTATAGGCTTTGGACTGGTCCATGGTGGCTTTCAGGCAGGGGCGGCTTCCATACTTCTGGACAAGCTTCTGGTACATCTCCCTGGGCACATAGGCCCCGGCGCGCCTGCCAGCCACAAAGGACATGGGCACGGCCAGGGGAGCGCTGTCTTTCCCGACCTCCACCTGCGGCGTGTAGGGAACCTGATTCTCCTGGTAGTCCTTCCACTCCTTGTTCTTCCGGTCGATGAAATCCTGCCCTGAATCCGGTTCCCTCTCTCTGGTATCTCCTACCTGTGCTTCGCTGTCGAAAGCGCGTGAAATCTCCCTGGACTTATCTACGATACTCAAATTCTTCTGCTGATCGTATTCGTTCAGATCCTTGGCCTTCTCGGCGGCAAGCAGGAAAATCTGCATCCGGTCATCATGAATGCTCGCTTCAGGATTCCGTTCTCGCCAATATGCCATCTGGACGCGGACATGTTCCTCAATCTGGCTTTCCACCAAATTTCTGGCAGCCTCCTTCTCCTGAATCTTCTTTCGGTCGCCTTTCTTGTACGCATCCTCAACAGATGCGGACCTGTTCGGGATATACGCCCCGTCCGGAATATGGCGCAGCACCAGCCCGATGTCATTCCTGCGGGCTCCCTTGGCGGCATCCAGCCGGGAATCCAGCTTATCCATCACCACGGCGCGGATGTATTCCTCATTTCCATCATAAGCGCCAAGCTTGGACCACTTCTGTATGGTTCGGGTGGCAATCTGTCTTGCCTCATCCCGGTCCTTGGGGACAGGCAGTTTATCCAGCTCCATGCTGAAAGCTCCCCGTATCTCCACCTTGTCCTGTTCCGTGATCCGGCCTCCGTTCTTTTGAGCATTGCGGGCCCACTTCCACATCTGTTCGGTGGCTCCGTTGGGAAGCTGTTTTTTCAGGGCGTCAATATTCTTCTCCTGAATATTGCGGCGGTCCTCTGCGGTTAGAGGGGCGGGTGTAGCTATATCGGCCAGCCGGCGGCGTATCTCGCGTTTGGCCCGGTCCAGGTCAAGAGGATTCAGGTCATTGTAGAGCCCCTTGTTGACGGAAGACGCTGCATGAACAGGGTCGGCGGCAACGCTGGAAAACAAGGCCGTCTTTAAATTCTCCTGTTGCTTTTCATATCTGACCTTGCTCCCTTTAACACGCAGAAGTTCTGCTTTTTCAGGGGAAATGGTGTTGGAGTGCTCTGCATTTGAAATGGAAGACTCATACCCACCCCAATCTTCCTTCTCTTCGGCCAGCTTCAAATTGGTATCAAAAGCCTGCCTGGCAACACTCAACTGGTGCTTGGCAGCCAGCCCCCAATAGCGTTCCGGCAGACTCGCCTTCACGGACTCCATCATACCCCGTGCCTTGATGGCGCTCTCCGGGTTGAAAAACGTCCCGCCCAAATTCTCAATCCGCTGTCCGAACTTGTAAGCCAGATCATCCAGACGTCCCTTGATAATGGAGCCATCCTTGTCAAAAACACTATCCTTGGTCCCTGGAGCGTAGGAAAGCAACTTGGAAAACTCGGCGTCGGACTCGTCCCGTATGCGGCGTAGCTCTACCTCCTGCCGTTGCATCTCTCCGAAATCGGAAATCCTGGAAAACGCCTCGGCGCTTCCCTGCAAGCCCTGTTCGGCCTTGTGGATGGAGGCGCCCAGCATTTGACCCTGGTCCCCGTTGGCGGCATTAGCCGCAGTTCCGGGGTTCGCTTTGGCCGCCTGCAGGGACGGCCCTCCGTATAAAGGAATCTCTTTCATCGTTTCGTGTTATTGGTAAGTTGATCAATGGGAAAAACATGCACCTTCGGGCCGCGCAAAAAACGCTGCCAGGCCACATGCGTGAACCCTCTCCCGGCAAACTGCCGAGCCAGGCGGGCCAGTTCCCGCGGCTTCCCGGCGGCCCACCATACAAACAGGCACCCTTCCGGAAGTGGAGGAACCTCTTCGGGAGGGAAACTCAACTCTTCCAGCTGGTCGGCAGGCAGGGCCAGGCACACTTCATCCGGGGAAACAAACGCCAGCCCCAGGGAAGCGCAATCTTTCACATCCGTCCACAAATCCCGGCCCACCTCCGCATAAGCGGTCACGGTCGCATCAAAAGCATTCATAATCCCATGCTCCGGTAAGGATTCCACTTCTGTGTATAGTTATAAAAACTGAAATCACTCTTGGCCGGACTCGCCGCCCAGGCCCCTAGCTCCATCATGCCCAGGCGCGGGTCTGCCGTGGAACCGGGAAACACGCTGCCGGCCAGCCCTCCCAGGTTAAACCCGGCAAAAGCTCCCTGCGCGGCTGTCGTGGAACCGAACGCTCCCATCCCGGCGCCAATGCCTCCGGCCAGCGCGCCCAACCCCTGAATCCCCGTGGAAACCAGGGCTCCATTCGCCGCGGACCTGTAAGCCGCCGCCTGGTTCTGCGCACTCACCAACGTGGCGTCTCCCTCCCAGCGCTGCATGGCCGCCTCATGGCGCTTGTTCTGGTCATTGATAGCCGCCCCCAGGGACATATCGGAAATCTGTTTTTCCAAAATCTCTGCGGTCGTAAGCTCCGCCTGCAGTCCGCTTCCCTCCGTCGTCAGGCCGGACGCCCCGCGGGCGGCGCGCACCGAAGCAGTGGCGGCCGTCTGGTTGCGCCTGGCCGTAGCCATATTCTCGGCAGTGAGACGCAGAGCGGAAGCGGACTCGGCTTCCGTATTGGCTGCGTTCACGTAAGCGGCATCCCTCGCCGCACGTCCCTGCGCCAGGGCGCTCTTCGCGTTGCCCTTATTCGTCGCGTATGAACCAATGCTTCCCATAACCCTATAAAATGGAACGGTTTAAAATATCCATCAACGGATGCTGGTCATTGCTTCCCCGCTGGCTCACGTCGTGGTGGAGGGCGTCGGCAATGTAGCGCCTGTACAAATCCAGGAACACGCCCACATTCTGCGGCTTGCCCGTCACCGTCGTAGCCATCTTGGCGGCCAGCAGGCACTTCACGGCCTCCACAAACATTGGCGCATTGTCCGGCAGCGTCTCCGCCAGGGCCAAATCATTGGACAAATACCACACATAGAGGAGAGAATGGCTCTCCTCGCAAATTACCGTGCGGCCGGACATGCGCCAATGCCTGGCATCCACCTTCAACAGCTTCAGGCAATCCTCCGGCACTGTAAACCGTCCATCTTTCTCCGGGCATTCCAATACGGTTTCCTTCGTGGCAAACGACCACGGCCCGTAAGACACCGCCTCCAGCATCACGGAGGGAAACCACAAATCGCACGTTCTGGCCGCAGGAGAATCAAGCACATACTCCTGTTCCCCCAGCAGGGAAAGGCACTGTGAAAAAAACGTCAGCTTGTCCATCCCTCAAAAATCGCATGAGGGCGCACTTCGTTCAAGTTGCCGAGTGTCACTACTTTTTGCCGGAGGTGATTTACAGGCATCTCATGCGCGCGTCATACACCCGAGTAGAATAGTTGACAAAAACTAATTGGTATGTATAAATAAATGTGCGTCCGGGAAGAGTCGGTTCGACTCGCCGCCTGCTTAGGCAGGCCACCCTGGTCGCTTTTTTTTTGTAAAATTACAGTCCTTAAAAAATCTCTCAGAACAATGTTCCTCTTTTACGTTGATGAATCCGGAACACCGGAAATACCGGGAGTTTCCGATCATTTTGTATTGGCTGCCATCGGCATTCCGGTGGATAAATGGACAAAATGTGATAAGCAAATCAATCAACTAAAGACCAGTTACAGCCTTTCGGAAGCTGAGATCCATGTCGGGTGGATGGTTCGCCACTACCAGGAGCAGGAGGAAATAGCGGATTTTGAGAAAATGACACCGGCAGAAAGAAGAGAAGCTGTCACAGTTATGCGTGAAAAAATCATTCAAAAACGCAAATCTGAAGGAAAGGACTACAAGCAATATAAAAAGAACTATTCTCAAACGGAATCCTATATACACCTTACTTACTATGAGCGACAGAGGTTTCTTCAGGAATTATCCTGCATGGTTGGGAAATGGTCGTCTGCCAGAATATTTGCTGAAATAATTGATAAAAACGAATACACTCCGAGAAAGCCCGCCCTGACTCCTAAAACACAGTCATTTGAGCAAATAGTTATTCGTATAGAAAAATACCTGAAAAGCATCTCAAACAGGGACGACGGAAGGGGTAAACGTCGTGGACTCATTATCCATGACAACAACCCAAGTGTGGCTCAGCAACACACGAAAAACATGAATTCCTACCATAAAAAAGGAACCTTCCTGGCAGGAGTTCATCATATCATAGAAACACCTCTCTTTGTCGACAGCACCCTGACAGGTATGGTGCAAATCGCTGACTTGTGTGCTTATGCGTTAAAACGATACGCAGAAACTGGAGAAGACGCTCTTCTAAAGCCTTTATTATCCAGAATAGATCGTGTTGGTTCGGATTTGGTTGGAGTAAGGCACTACACGAGCAGAAAATACTGTAAATGCTTCTTTTGTAAACCAGAGCGATTGCCTAAAAGCGTATTTCGAACCAGAAAGAAGTAACCCTTCTCTCAATAAAGCATTCCCCTCAGAGCATCAGGGCGTTTATGCGGCCTCCTCACCTTCTCCGCCACCCCGGCATGTCCGGAAACCATCCCGTGGCTCACCGCTTCGGCAAACGTCCTGGCTGCATCCGCGCCGTGGGAGCAGGCGTCATGCAACGGCATCTCCCTCACGCACCCGTTGGAACCCGGCGGCAGGCTGCGGTAATACTCCAGGGAACCTATCCCGGAAGGATACTTCTGCCCGTCGATCTCCGGGCGCCGGCTGCACCGCTCGTGGAACGTGCAGTAGCGCAGCATATTGCGCAGGGCGTTAATCCCGGTCCATATATCGGACGTACGCGGCACGATTGCCGTGCGGAACCCCGCCTTCTGCAGCACGGCATCAAAGGAAGTCTTGGAATAATCCCGCCTGGACGCATCATGGGGAAGCAGGTGCAGGGTAATGGGGCCGTACTCCTTCTCCCTCATCCGTATCTGCCCCACGTAATAATCAATCGCCTGGTTATTCCCGGCAATGTAATCCAGCACGTAATACTTCCCGCCAATCACCTGCCAGAGCCAAATAGCCATGAAATCGCTCAATCCCAAATCCCAGGAAGCATAAATCGGGGCCACATCATCCGCTTCAAACTCGGCGGCTACCCTCCCCTCGGCCCGGAGGGTGGAAATCCACCTGCCGTAAATGGCGCCCTCCACGGAAGTCTGAAGGGCTTCTTCCGGAACCGTCGGAAACTCCTGCTTCACCTCCGGCCCGTTGGCCCTGTACTGGGTGGCATACCAAGCCTTCTGCCCCTCGGTCAACTCAATGCCGTAGCGCTTCTTTAAATCGGCAAAATACTCCCTCAAAAAATCGTCCAGCCTCGGCTCCACCCCGTCCAGGGAATACTCCCGATGCTGGAGCCAGGAGAAAAAGAAAAACCTGAAATCCAGGCTGGAAAGAGGCTTGCCCACCACCTCCATGGCCTGTTCCATCAACTGGTAGGCCAGTCCAGCCTTGCCACCCTCGTGGGTGGACTCCATCACCACCACGCTATTCTTCCCGACGGCATTCAAAGCCCCTGTCCGAATCTTCTTCGCCCGGGCCGGATCGTGCAGGGCCGTATAGGAAAACTCGGAAATGTGAAGGAACTGGAGGGTGGAACCGCGCAGGTTCGTACCCACATCCACGGAGCCGTTCGTAGACCAGGCCATGCGCTGGGTCCGGCTCTCCACCAGCGGGCAGCTCTCCTTGATCTTCTTTCCCAAGGCAGCCAATGCCCGGTCTTCCATCGTCGGATTATCCGGCAAATAATCCAGATGCTCATACGCGAAAGCGATCTTGCGCAGCTTTGCCTGTCCATCCGGAAGCGTCTTGTCGATAATCCCGCAATGCTGGTTCTTTCCGAACAGGCAAAGGTCCAGCATGTAAATGGCGCAAAACGTGGAAATCCCCAGCTGGCGCACCTTCAGGATAGTATTGCGATACCAGAGGTTATTGAAAAGCTCCTCCTGGGCCCAGTTCGGGCGGAAGCGCACCATCTGCCCGTCCTTGTCCTCAATCCAGTAAAGATGATTCAGCCTCCACCACCGGTCGGCCAGCAGCTCCTTCCAGTCAGGTCTTGTCTCAACAGGCTCTGTCATTGCGTATCAATAGCTAAAAACTCAAGGGGGCGGTCCCCGGAAACCCGGATGCCAAACTGCACGCCGCGCCGCCACAGGGAAGCGGGGAGCAATTCATGCCATCCGCGTTCCATCGTCCTGGTCTTTCCCAGCCGATCCCAGGTGGAGCCGTCATTGGAAACCTCAATTCCCGCCGGCGCCGTGTCGGAAGCAAAAAATACGCGCACGGCTGCAGCCTGCCTGTCCTTGCCCATGGACTCCACTACATCCAGCGCGTTCGTCACCACGGTAGAAGTGTAATCCCAGCTCCCTGCATCCACGAACGGGCCGTCCGGGTCAAACACCTCAATAAACCGGCCGTCCTCGCGTTCCGCAATGACGAACAGCAAATCCTCCCCGGTCCCGTTGGGCAGCACCACGGCGTTGGACATCCTGCCTTCGGTCCTGTGCCGGTGCCAGGCATGAACCTGATGCATGGAATTGTAGGTCATCAAGGCCATCGTGCCGTCCGCCAGAGTCATCACGGCACGCGGATGGGGCTTTCTCATGAAATCTCCGGAAGTAACGCCGCCGCCCTGGGCCAGCACATGATCGGCAAACACGGTCAGGTCACGGGAAACGTACCCGTCGGACTCGTAATCGTACCCGTACTGGTACACGCGGCCACCACCGCGCTCAATATACAGCACCTTGTCAGTCGCCATCATGGCCGGAACGTCGGAGGATCCCACAAAGCCGTGGTTGTCCGCCCGCGCGTTGGTGGCAGTCATCACGCCCTGACCACCGGAAACAGCCCACTCGGCATCCGCTGTTCCCAGCAACAGGCGGCTGGACTGGGCCATCAGCCAGCAAATCCGGTTCTGCGTCGTCGTGGAAAGCGTGAGAGCCAAGGCGCTGTCATCCTGTTTGCCCACCTCGAAATTGTTAAGGTCATCGGTCTTGCTCAACCACACCGTCTGCGGCTGGGCCTGTGTGGCAGCCAGGACAAGGCGCTGTTGGAATACATCCACCAGAGAAGGGAACCCGTAGACGTCCCGGAACGCGGCAAAACTCCACATCAGGGACTCCCCGGATGGGGGGACGCCCTCCGGAATCGTGGACACATTGTCCCACAAGGAATACTCCGCGGAGGCCGTCAAGTCCGTTACCTCTCCCTCCAAGTGTCCTACACAAGCAGGAATCGCTGCGGAAGCCGCCGGCCACTGGATGACGCTGGAAAACGCATTGACAAAGGGGAGGTAAACCAGGTAAAAGCCATCCTCCGGAACCGTCCAGGAACCGGCAAGGGTCGTGTGCGTGGAAATGCTGTGAGAACCGCTGTTGGGGGTCCAACTTAAATACTTACCGACCATGGCGGCCTGCTCGTTGCGCTGGCCGGCGTACATCCAGATGTACCCTTTCAATTTGACGACCGTCCCTGCCGGCAAGAACCGGGTCACCCATCGGGAGCCGGTCTGCTGGTTGGCTCCGATGGAAAAATTCTCGGCGGCCACATCCCACTCGACACGGACAGTCTGCCCTTTGACCAGATCGTCCGTTGTCAGCCCTTTGGGCTTGATGACCAGGTTATCTCCATCCACGAGGACAGAACCTTGGAACGTCCAGCGGCCCTGATCCATCACCAGCGCCTTGATGGAGGGCACCCCGGACTTGGAAAAATGAGCCTTGGCGGTAGGCTCCAGGGGCAGAGAAAAGCGCAGCACGTCGCAGGTGGACACGGAAGCCGGAGCGGGCGCATCCTCCTGGACCTCCGGCTTGACGACGCCGGAAGCCACGCCGGAAAGCTCGGCCTGGCACTCGGCAGCCTCCAGGGTGCTCCCATTATTGAGGGTGATCCGAAATGTATAAAACCCGCTGGAAGGCGTGGTATAAACATCTGTCTTGCTCTCCCATAGCGTTGTGTACTGCACATCCGCAGCGGAATAAGCCGTCAGCTTGACCACCGCGCCGCGTCCCCTGTTGTAGATGTCCGCCCCCAGGTTCACGTCAAATTTTGCTCCTGCAGGAAGGTAAACCGTCCGCATCCCGCGGGCGTCCAGGGCAATGCGCCCGGTCTTGCGTGGCTCCGTCCACCCAAAGCGGACCGTCTGCCCGTCGGCGAGATCATCCGCAGGAATCCCCCTGGGCGTCACATCAATGCCGGCCTTGCCAAGCGTCAGCACGGCGGAAGCTCCCGTCATCTCCACATCATCCACCCACACGCGGCTTGCCTTGATGGAGGATGCCGTACTTGTCAGGTAATGCCGCAGCGTCGGAGTTGCCGGAATCGTGAACCGCTGCACGGTGGCCGGACGGGCGCCGGAACGCAGCTGCAGCACCACGTCCTTGCGGTAGGCGTCCACCACCAGCTTATTGCCGCAGGCGTCAGCGGGGAACCCCTGGCTGGGGTCGGAAGCGTTGGAAAGCTGGGACTCATAGAGCATCAGGCGCAGGTAGCATTCTTCGCCCGCCTCGTCCCCGGTAATCTGTAAATTGGATGCCGCTCCAATCCTGGAAGTGGAGGAACCGAGCAGCTGCCAGTCCTCTTCCGGATAGCGGCGCTCTATAGCGTAGGTTCCGTACCATTCTTTATTGCACCAGAACTTCCACGTGCCCTTGCAGGTAATCGTGTTGGAATGGCAAATGACACCCTTGTGGAAATGGTCCGGGTAATCCGCCGGAGAGGTGAGGCCGTCCACGTAGTGGGTTGCCCCGTTGAAATCCTTGTCGCATGTCCACCAGGACCAGTAACTCCCCTCATTCACGCACAGCTTCTTGCCGGCGGTGAAGGCACTGGCCGTGGTAAAAGCCTTGGCAATCACCCAGCCCTGGCGGATGACCGCCCCTGTACTGTACCCGGTCTGCTGGGGCACCGTCACCTGGATGCGCATCACGTCCCCTTCGTTGGTGACGGCATCGGGATCCTCGGAATGATCACCGAAAGAAATCCTGTAGCATCCGTCATCCAGCGTCAGCCGAACCGGGAAATCCCGGTACTCCTCATACCGCCAGGGGCGGGCCTTAAACTCATAGGGAGCCAGGGAAAACGTGCCGTCGTCATCCCGCTTGAGAACCATGAGCTCGTGTGAGGGACAAGCCAGAAACAGCATGCTGTTGACCTGCTTGTGCCGCAGAGATGCAATGTCGGCCGCCGTCCAAACGGAAGGAAGGGAAGCCACCACATCGCCATCGACGGACAAGACGCGGAGCAGGGCTGGACTTACCTCGACAAGATAACGATCACTGGCGGAATACACGTAGGACACCATCATGGACCCTTCCAGCGCGGCCATCACCCTCTTCATGCCGTGCCGGCGGGAAACTCCACCCGTTTGGGAGACATCCACATTCTCCAATACCGACGCCCCCCGATGATATACATCCAAATCCGGACGCGCGGCAATCCCAGGCGAAACCTCGCCCCCGTTGAAGGAAATCCTCTTCATTTGCCTTCCAATATAAATGGAGGGTGAAAGCTGGCGCAAGTTGCCGAGTGTCACTACTTTTTGCCGGGGAGAGCGAAAAAGGGCCGCCCCCTTGCAGGGACGGCCCTATGGACAAACCAACGAGGAAGAATTACTGAATGCCGTAGGCAATGGCAAAGACAAGCTTCTTGCCGGCGGTTACTGCCGGCGTGCCGCCCACCTTCGCATAAAGCATCGTCGTGGAATCCATCGGCTTGCCGGAAACCGCCAGGGAACCCTTCGTCAGCTGGTAGGTTCCGGCCGCGGTTACGGTCAGGGAGGCGGAATAAGCATCCGCCATGTCCTGCGTGCCTACGGTCAGCTGCAGCGTCCCCACACCTTCGGAAATAATGTGGGAAAGCTGGGGGAGCACGCGGGCGCCGCAGGGAACATTGCAGATGGCGATCAGGTCATCGGCCGCCACGGATGCGGGCATCGTGAATTCCGCCGTAGCCACATGGACCCCGGCTCTGGTATGGATGGCCGCAAGCTGCGGAACTGTTGGCAGACCGATGCGGTCCGCCAGGGCGAGCTGTTTTTCAGCAATGGTTGTTTGATACGTTGCCATGATGATTTAATGTAGGATTGAATGTTTTAAACAAGGGGCTTGCACTTGATCTGCAGGAAGGCTTCTTCGCGCATGCGAGTGGACCCCATGATGGTCTTGAGGCCGATCTGAATGGTATCTTCCTTGTCGGTTCGCTTCTCCACCGTCACCTTGTTCTGCTTCCAGGAGCCGAAATACAGGGAATTCTTCATCCACATGGGGCAGATGATGTTTCCTTCCTCGTCAATCGGCAGATTGGGAGCGATGACGAACTGAATGCCCATGATGGGGTCCAGGGTGCCGTTCGTTTTACGCAGGGATGCAAAGCCGAAATCGGTCTTCTGCAGGCGCTCGTCATTGATCAGGGCTTCACGCATGCGGGGAGTGATGGCGCAGCACACCTGGTCGCCATAGGCGTTGGAAGCGTCGTCGAGGATACCGTTCTCCTGCAGGAGCGTAATGCCCCGGTTGAGCTTTTCAATCGTCATCGGGCATTCCTTGGCCGTGCTTCCGGTGTGGTTGACAGGCACGACATTTTCAGCCAGCAGTTCCAGCTTGTCCATGCCGTCGTTGCCGGCAAACGCCGTTCCGAAAATGCCGCCCTTGGAGGGAACGTAAAGGCCGCCCTGCTTTTTCAGGCCGAACAGTACGTCGTCCATCTTGCGGGCCGCGGCATACTTGAGGGCATTGATGGTTTGGGTGACGGGGGCATCCAGACCATGCAGGAAAATATCGTCGTCTTCATCGTAGCCCAGGTGCTTGGAGAAGCTCACCGGAAGCATCCGACGCTTGAAGTAGTCAAGTTCATCCAGAACAATGTCCTGCATGCGCCCCTGCTTCTCGTCCAATTCCGTGGTGCCCACGAAGCTGAACTCCTGAAGCTTGCCCGTTAGACCGGACTTGATAACGCAGAAGCGTTCCAGGCGGGAAGTGGCCTGCTGGATTTGCTCCTGCCACTGGTTGTCGTAGGTCTCCTGATAAAGATCGGAGATGGGAAGGGTGTAATTATTTGGCATGTCTCCATCAGGAGGCATGGACAGGACTTTTGCAAGTTGCCGAGTGTCAATTCAGTTGTAGATTTGACAATTCGCGTAAGGGTTATTGAAATCGAAGCATCCCGGCAGGCATCTTTTTTGTCATACAGGCATTACAGAAGTGTTACAGATTGACGTAAATATCTGATTGTAATTTATCACAAACCCATCATCCGCTCCATTTTTTGCCTTCGGGGTTATTGCAAACCCCTCATTTTACAAGGCCTCCCTTGGTAGCAGATTGTGTGATATTCAGTCCTATTACATGGTTTTGTTATGCACTATGCTATACATCGACTTTTCGGTGCATAGCAGATTCAAAACCGCTAACACCACAACATTATGGCTGGAATTATCAAAAGAAAAGACACTTGGTACGCCTGTTTCCGAGTTGGAGGCAAACTCAAGGTTCGTACCACCGGCATCAAGATCACTCCCTTGGTTACTCCAGGCAAATTGAAGAACGCCGCCATGAAAGAAGCTGAACTTCAGGCGCGCATCATTGCAGAAGAGCTGGAGAAGGAAGCAAAAGGGGCACTTCTAAATGCCGATGTTATCGTTTCACTCGCCGGGAACAAGGCCAAGTCCGTCCTGCGAAACAAAAAATACATGCCCAGCGTCAAGGATCATCTGCATCAATGGCTGGCGAACCGTCCCAACCGACGCGCCAATCTTCGTTACGGGAAGGCTATCCGGTGTTTTCTCGACTTTCTGGGACCCAAACAGGAAATGCCCCTGGACACGGTGACGGAGGCCCAGGCGCAAAGGTTCATGGAAAAATATTTGGAATTGCTGAGTTCCAAGACGGTAAGCATTTACCTATACGGTTTGAATGCGGCCTTTCAACAGGCAGTCAACGAACGGCTTTTTCCGTACAATCCTTTCAAGGGGGTGCGTCCCAGCAAGATCAACCGTGCCGATGCTACCGAAAGGCGCGCTTTCACAGTCGAGGAAGCTCAACGATTGACCGAAATCCTGCCGGGAGAATGGCCCGACATGATACGCGTCTGCCTTTATACGGGAGGCCAGCGTTTGGGCGACATCGCTACCCTCCAATGGAAGCAAATTGACATGGAGGGTGGAATCATTTCGATGACGACCCAAAAAACCAAGAGACACATGAACAACCCCATCATCTTGCCTTTGAAGGAAGTGCTGGACAGACGACTTGCCAACCGTGCGAGCGATTACGTATTTCCGGTAGCGGCAATGCGTCACGCGCAGGCGGATCATACGTCGAGCAAACTTTCCATCGAATTCAACGCTCTGCTGAAGAAATTCGGATACATTGAAAAGAATCCTCCAGCAGCGAAAGGAAACAGGCGGAGACTTGCACCTCTGAGTTTCCACAGTCTGCGCGCAACGGCAGTTACTGTTCTGCGTCTGGCGAATGTTCCTGCGGACTTGTGCCGGTTCATTGTCGGGCATGATCCTCCTTCTGCCAGCGGGGATCGGCAAGCATCCGGACCAGAGAAGCACGGCGGGATCGGACCTCCGGCAGGTCGCCATGGCGCCAGCCGGGGGCATAGGCATGCAGCGGAAGTTCTTCCGGTTCCGCATCATCCAGGCAGGAGGCGTCCTGCATGAAAGGAAAGGCTTCCACGGCATACCCCAGCCGGAGGAAGTCTTTTTCACCTTCCAGGAGTTCTCCCGGCGTCTGGAGCAGCAAGCAATGAAGAGGCATATTCATGGAGAGACAGGGAAACAGTCCCTAATCCTACTGATTTATTCCAAGAAAATCCACCATGAAAATGATACCGATCTCTCATTGATATTCTAATTCGACGCTTATGTAAAATTATCTCTACAAAGGGTTATCAAGTAGTTTAAGCAAATCCCGGGCTTGCTCATGCCCTTGCTGGGCCGCTTTTTCCAACCACTTCCGGGCTTCTGCCTCATTTTCTTCCGTTCCCCTTCCTAGTTGATAAAGCACACCCAATCGAAATTGCGCGTTAGCATTCCCTGATCTGGCCGCTCTTCCATACCATCTGAATGCCTCCTGATCATTCTGTTCTACTCCGGAGCCTTCCTGGTACATCCATGCCAGGTTATATTGAGCATCCACATGCCCTTGTTGAGCCGCGGCAGAAAACCATTTCACAGCCTCCTGAGCGTTTTGGGGAATACCATTTCCTTGAAAATACAACATTCCCAAGTTATTTTGGGCATCAGCGAATCCCTGTTGAGCCGCAAGGGAAAACCATTTGACCGCTTCTTTTAAATCTTTTTCAACTCCTTTTCCCTGGACATACAAAGTACCCAGATTATTTTGGGACGGAGCATATTGTTGCCTAGCCGCAGCAGAAAACAACTTGAAAGCTTCCCGCCAATCCTGTTCAACGCCCTGACCTTGCGCATACAATACTCCAAGATTGTGTTGCGCTGGAGCAAACTGCTGCAGGGCCGCAGCAGTATACCATTTCACGGCTTCTTTCCAATTTTGCTCCACTCCTGTTCCTTTTTCATAAAAAGCGCCCAGATTGTACTGAGCCGGAGCACATTGTTGCTGGGCCGCAGAAAAAAACAATTCAAATGCTTTTCTCAAGTCTTCTTTAATCCCTCGACCTTGAGAATACAACACGCCAAGCTCAAGTTGAGCCGGAGCATATTGTTGCTCCGCAGCTTTTGAAAGCCACTTGAATGCTTCCCTATCATCTTTTGCAATCCCCTGTCCTTGTGAATACATGATTCCAAGATTACACTGGGCTTTAGCATCTCCCTGTTGAGCCGACTTTTTTATTGAATCTATCTGCGCAATACTAGAACAAGAAGATGTCTGAGACATGGCAGAAGGAAGAGCCGCTTCCTGGGAAGGATATGCAACCGAAGTCAAAAAAAGACATGCAAATATGTTATATATATAAAATTTAATCTCCCTTCGCTTCAACAGAGAAGGGAGATTAAGAAATGGAATAGCATCAGGATAATTTGACATTACGATATACATATATCATAACACCAAAATATCAAGCATTTTTTAGAAAGTAATACTTATCCCTCCAAAAAACGTATATCCTACATGTCCTCCATTAGTTGGAATGTTAACATTTCCACCAACCCTCCATGAACCACCTCTACTGCCAAAAGAACCACTGGCACTTGCCCCGAACCCAACGCTTGGGATGGCTCCTTGGACTGGGCTGACATTTCCTCCTGTCGTAATCCCGTTTGAACCTATGTTCACGGTACCAGTTGCAGATCCCCCCCATCCAGAATTTCCGATAGGGTGTGTAAAAGTGCCAGTGAAACTAATTTTAGTCCCTTGGTCTCCAGAGCCATCACCGCCACCTTTTCCCTTATCTGTTCCTCCAGTTTTTGAAGTAGTCTTCCCCAAACTATCTTCCGCCTTTTTGGCGATCATCATGGCAATTTCTTCCAGTTTCTTTTCCAGATCTTTGCCGATTTGGGTACAAACTTCATCCGGAGTTCCTTTGGGAGCATGCTTTTTACAAAATGCAATACATCTCTGCTGGGCTTCTGCCCGAGCCTTCTTCTCCAGTCTTTCTTTAAGTTGCTTCAAGACATTATCAAGCTCAATTAATCCAAGATAATCTATCGACAACTTATTACTTACAAAGCAGTAGAGATTGAACCCGGCATTTTCCGCCATCGGATCGCGGTTGATCCAGCGTCCATCAAGTACGTTGTAGTAGCGGTAATTGTAGTAAACCAGCCCAAGGTCGTCATCCAGATATTCGCTGGAGAATCGGAACGGATTGATCTCCGCCGCGTTTCCTTCCATCTTGATGATGTCTCCATAGGGGCTGTATTCATACAAGGCGCGCCTTCCTCCCTGGATGCCGAACAAGGCCGTCGTGTTCTTGAGCAAGTCGTGCGTGTAGTACAGGTCTTCCTGATAAACACCGGCTTCGTCAAAGACACTCATGGCAAGGATGCGAGTCGCTACGGACTCCATCGGGTCCCACAGATAGGTCTTGCGCAGGATGGGAGAGGCCGTCTCCGTCTCATTGGTGGCGTCCAGTTCCGCTACCTGCAAATAGCCCACGTAGATGAAACGCTTCCTGGACACCAACGTGTTCCCGTCGTAGACGGTCTTCTCTACACGTCGGTTCAGGTAGTCGTACACGCATTCAATGCGTTTAGTGTCCTTGGTGAAGGCTGTAGCCTGATTCTGAGCGTTGTAAGCTACCGTCCAAATTCCGGTTGCGGTTTTTACCAGGGTCTCGTTGCCGTCTGCATCATATTCCGGGAAAAATTCTCCCGGCAGGGAGGCAGGTGCCGCATCGGGAATGGAGTTGATGATGACGTGAGGACGGACGGACGTGTATTGGTTGAGCGGATTGGTTACATAGATGACCATGTTGCCATGTTCCAGGGATGTGGTCCGGTTGCCCATGTTGTCATAATGGTAGCTATAGCTTCTGCCGCTGCCCAACGAATCGGAAATCACTTCACTGCGGTCATTGTAAGTGTAGGTATGAACAAGATCCGGAGTAGGAGTATTGAAATAATCCTTCTTCGTCGCCGGGCGTCCCAGTGCGTCATACGTGTAATCCACCTTGGCCGGGTAGTTCTGACTTCCTGGGCGCAGGTAGTCCATCTTGACCACCAGGTCCCGCTTCTCTTCCAGCGTGTACCATCTCTTCAGCGTATTGGGATAGTTCAGCGTCTCCAGCAATCCGTTGGCGGCATTGTAGCCATAGGTAAACGGAGTCGCCACCGCGTTGAGGGAAACCGTGGAAGGCCTTCCTGCGGAATCATACCCCCAGCCCGTTTGCAGAACAGTACTGCCTCCGTATTGCAGGCTGTAGCCTGAAGCTCGCCCGTAGGCGTCCTTCACTGCCGCTAGGGAACTTTCTACAAGTCCCAGCGTGCTTTCCCCTTCCACTTCCCCGTACTGGTTGTAGGTGAAGATGCGCGTCCCGCTGGCATCGGTAATGCCGGTGAGCTGGCCCAGATGGTTATAGGCCGCCGTGATGGAGGGAGTGCCGTCGCCATAAGTCTCGCCTGTCAGCAGCCCGGTCAGGACGTCATAGCTACGCGTCATGACGTTTCCTCTTCCGTTCGTAAAGGTGGAAACACGGTTGAGCGTATCGTAGCTTGTGTCCTCGTGGGTTTCATCCGCATAAGTCTTGCGGGTGGGCAACCCCGTAGCGGCGTTGTAAGTCCAGGCCGTCATGTCTCCATCCGTTCGTTCTCGCGGATCAGTCGTGATAGCTTCCGAGGAACCGCGGAACGTCGTCAGGCCGGTGATCTGGTCCGCATCGTTGTAAGAGAACACGGCTGGCTGAATCGCCGTTCCCCATTCGGCCTCCTTGCGTCCCCTGGCGTCATAGGCATAACAAGCCGTCTTGCCCATGGCGTCGGTGATGCAGGTAGGCTGGTCCAGCGGCTGCCCGTAGGCATAGGACGTGCTGTTTTCCGCGGCATCCGTCACGGAAAGGAGGCGCAGGGCTGTATCGTACACTTCCGTCGTGGTATTGCCGCGGCTGTCCGTATAGGCCATCGTCATGCCTTGGGCCGTATAGGAGTGGCTCTGGCTGGTGGAAATTCCTGCATAATCGGTCACAGTGGTGGTAAAACCGTCCACGGTATGAATCACGGCTGCATCCGATACTCCGGGCTGGGTCACTTTCCGCACCCTGGCGGCAGGTTCCCCGTATTCCGTCCAATCGGCGCTGTCATGCCCCCTGGCGTCCGTCGTAACCACCTTGCTTTCCAGCACGGGGTTCAATGAAGAAACCAGCGTAGCTTCCTTCCGGACAATGGGCGTGCCTTCCGCTGCGTATTCCGTCGTCGTGACAAGTCCGTAGACGCCCTCTTCCCGTTGTTCACGGGTGTAGGTATATTCCATAACCCGTGAATTGAGCGTGGTCGGTTCATCGGAAAGAGCGACGGTTTCCTTCGTCTTGTTGCCAAAGGAATCATATTCATACAGGGTGGGAGCCAGTGTTTCAAGCTGGTCGCGGACAAGCTGGCCTTTGGCGTTGTAAGTCAGATGGCGGTAATTGCTTCCATTCCTCGTATGCACCGTTGCCACACGGATTTGCTGGCCGAAGCCGTCCGTAATGACGCGTCCCCGGACAACGCGCGCCGTCCCGTTGAGAACGGTCGTTGTCACGCGGAGGCCGTCGCTTGCCATATCGGTTTCAAACTTGAGGTCCTGCTGGCCCGTCCCGTGCTGGCGCAGGATCGTTCCATCCGCATGGCGCTGGGTGATGAGCGTTCCTCCCATGGGAGTCGTGACGGTTTCCGTCAGGCCATTCGCGCTGTAGCTGTGAGTGGTTATCCGTCCCAGAGAGTCTGTCTCGCTGGTGATGCGTCCCAGCAGGTCGTAGGCCGTTTCCGTGGCGACGCTCATGGCTCCAGTGTCGGTCCGAGTCGCAGTGGCCCGGTCCAGGGCATCCTTCGTGTAACTGACGATGGTTTCCGGAGTTGTCGCTGTAGCGGAACGGATCGTCTCAACCAGCAGCCTCGCACTGTCGTAACCGTAGTCTGTCCGCACGCCGTCTTCATCCTTTTCCCAAAGGATGCGTCCGTCGCAGATGGATTCCTGTTCGGAGACGCGCCCGTTGCCACGGGTGCGCTTCGTCCAGCGGTTCATTGTGTCAAATTCATAGTCCGCGCTGTCCGTAAGCGTCCAGGTATTGTCGGAAAGCAGTACATGGCTTTCTTCCCTCACCGTATTGCCCTGAGGGGTAATGAAGGAGACTTTTCTGACGCTCAATCCCGGAACCACTTCTCCGTTGACGCGGGTTTCCTGCGTTTCCGTATAAGCGGCTCCATGCTGCGTCGTGGCGGCATATTCATAATGGGTCTGCACGCCATTGACGGCCTGGGTCATCTTGGTGCGGCCCTGCGCGTAGCTGTTGGGAGCGCTCCCCAGCCACGTTTCCTGCACTTCGAGCTGGACGGTCTCCGTCTCAAGAGCGGTCGTGCGGATTTCCACGCGCCTGACATGATCGGCTTGGCTGTACGTGTAGGTTTTCTTCCACAATTCAATGGGGTTATTGGAACCGTCGCGCATGAGGCGGCGTTCTTCGGCAACATCGCTGCTTACTTCGCTGTCTCCATCCCCGGTCACATACCGGTATGTCGTGTCCTGGGATTTGCCGCCGCACCAGGGCTGCCTTTCCAGCGTCAGGCGTCCCAGCATGTCGTAGGACCATTCCCATACGCCTCCATCCGGGCGCGTTTCCTTCTTCTTCCTGCCGTAGTAGTCGTATTCATAGATGGTCGTCTGTGCAAGATCGCTGCCATAGCCATCCACTTTGGTAAGAAGCAGGTCGCCATAAGCCGTCGTCTGGTACACTTCGCAGACATGGGAGGCGGCAGCTCCGTCTTCTCCCCTGGAAACCGCCGTAACGAGCTGCCAGGTATCTTTCTCCAGTTCCGTCCGCGTCCGGCGGGTCACGATGGCTTCAGCATCCGTTCCCTGCGCCATGTTCCAAGCTTTGCCATTAAGCCACCATTCCGTTTTGAAATCCAGCCTTCCCGGCGTCTGTTCGGTGACGGAGAAACGGCCCGTGGCGGCATCTCCGGCCATCACGAACTTCTTGAACGGTTGTCCCATAACAGTGTAAAGCCCCTGTTCATCCTGCCCGGTAATCTGGGAAGGAGTGTAAAGGGCAATCGTATAGCCGTCAGCCGTGACGGCTTCAATGTTGAGCAGGCCGTCCCAGAGGTTCCATACCTGGAGGAGGTCTCCTGCACTGTCCCTGTTGACGCGCAGATAGGCGCCAATCTGCTCGGCTGTGTAAATATTGCCCCACCTGGTCGTGTAGGAAACAAGGGCTCCGGTTCTGGCGTTATACACGGCAACGCTCTTGTCCGTCTTCATCCACTGGACGCACAAAACACCGTCCACCGTTGTGAAGAAGGCACGGTTCCCGGAAGACGTAAACTCGCCGACGATCGTCAGCGTTTCCCTGTCCACTTCACATTGAACGCAAACACGCCCGGCTCCCGTGACAATATCAAACGTGCCTCCAGCCACAATGCCGACTTCCGGAATATCCAGGAAGCTTGCCAGCATGGAGTCGTAGCAGAGGGCATGGGGATGGTTCAGCCCATCGGTGGAATCGGTCGCCAGCAACTCAATGGAGCCGGTGGAAATGCCGCCCAGCCCGCGGAAATGGCCGAAGTCAGCCCCCCAGTACATCAGGGAAGCGTCGCTGATTGCCTGTGCGTTTTCACCTCCGGAGGAAGTGTTCCCAAAAACGGAAGCCAGGCTCCTTGATCTTCCTGCCGGGGGCGGAGGGCAGCCCCCTCCTTGACCATCAAAATTGCAACAATCACAGGTTGGCTTTTTCTTACCGCCTGCGGTAGCGGGGCCTTCCTTGTCTATATAGGCTTTAAGATCGTAATCGCAGATGGAAAGGTTTTTTTCCTTGGGATCGTAGTCGATGTTGCTCTGTTCCACATGCAAGGTGTATTCACCGGATTTCAAGGTGAACTCACCGCTTTCCTGGGTCCATTTGGCATGTCCTCCCTGCGGGCCTTCTCCTCCAGAAGTCATGTCGATGGTTTGTTCCCCTACGGACATCTTGCCCCAGTCATCCACGGTAAGGGTCATGTTGCACGTCGCTTCCAGCGGTTCCGGGGATTCGGGGACAGGATTCTCCGTTGTTGGCTCGGGAACGGGGGCGGAGGGTACCGTAAAAGAGAAATCAACGGTCTCCATATGATCACCGCTGTCGGACGGCCCTCCCTTATAGTAGCTGCCGGAAGAGGAGAAATCCCAGATAACATGCCAGGGTTTGGGTTCAGGTTCGGGTTCCTCATTCAGAACCATGGCTCTTCCACGGGCTGCTTGAACCATTTTGGGGCTGGAATACCACCTCTGGTAGACGGGAACGGAGGAAACTCCGTTCTGAATGTTCATGGAATTATTTGTTTTCATGATTTTAATTTAATTTGTTGATGTTGATATGATAGTGCAGCCGCCCTGGAAAATGCCCGGAAGGCTGGCGGCTGCCAGGGACCTTTCCGGGAGAAATAAACAGAAAAAAAAGTGCAGTGGGTTATCTCCCTCGGCAATTCATGGGGTGTGATAGCATAACGTTGGATATTTTGTAAAATAATGGATTTTTTGTATTGTCTGAATAATTGATGATCTTTACTTTACAGACAAACATCCGGACACGTTATGCTATCGCACATTTATACCTATGCCTCTTTGCAGGGCATCAGGAAGACGGTCTTGTTGTCCAGGCGCGTGGCACCCAGGGCCAGCTTTCACGGTGATCTGTTCGCGCACGTCCACGTATTCGGAACGGGCCTCCACGCGGAACTGCGCGTCCCGCCACACCCCGAACTTGACGCGCGAGCGCAGCCACGCGCAACAGAGCCGGTTACCCTGCTCATCAATGGGCAGCATGTTGGTCACCAAAAATTTCACCTTCAAAAACTCGTTGACTTCCCCATTAGTCAGGGAGGAAAAGCCGTAGTTCCTGTTTTGTGTTTGTTCCATGAGCACCATATCCATGTGCTGCTTGGGGGAAATAGCCACCACAATGTCGTCCCCCTTTCCGGCGCGCCAGGCGTTGATGATCTGGTAACGGCACTTAAGTTCGGCAATCTTGTCGAGATCATACCTGCAACTGTCCTGGTGCCTTTGGCGACAAAATCCACCGGGATCACCTGGAAGGAGTTTTCCGACGTGTCGATGGCCTCCACCGTGGAACCGTCATCCCCCGTATAATTGATTCCAAAACTTCCGCCGCAAATGCCTTCCTCCTGGGTGCGGATGCGATAGGTGTTGTCCGTGTCCTCCGTCATGCCCAGAATCACCTCGTCGTGCATGCGGGAGAGGGCGTTGCGCTGCTCGCCCATCAATTCCGCGGCCCGCAGGTCCAGCGTATCCATTTCCAAACAGCCAGGGGAATATCAACAGCATCACCAGTTCCAGGGACGGCATGCTGAGTTTCAGCCGTTCCTCCAACAACCTCACCATCTCCCAATACGGAGTCTCCCAGGTTTCCAGGAATGTTCGCGGAGAAGCCGTCCCGCAGGGAGCTCCCGTCAAGGTTTATTCCTACGAGTGGAACCCCGTCAAAGGGGCGATGATCATTACAAGCCGAAGCCCCCCTCCGGAATTCCGCCAGAAAGGAAAAATTGGACCATACCCATCCATTTTCCGTTCTTACCCGTTTTTCTACACGGAGCCGTCCCCCGGGAAACAGAAAACTGGGTTGAGACAATGGAATCCCCTTAAGTGGCATTAGCAGCGTTCATTTTCATTCCTGGCAGATAATACCCCGCAGCCGGAGAGCCATTCCGGGCGTTCTGCCCGTATGCTCCTGCTTTGCCGCTCAAAAAAGCGCCAGCATGAAAGCGGACGGCCTTTCCCATTCCATCCGGAAAGCGGTAACCGCTGTTAAGACAGACTCCGGCACCCCTATCTGCACCATCTCTTCAACGAAAGAGCTCTTTTTCTGGTCGTTCAGATAAGGTCGGTGTCGGCACTTCTATACGCCGTCCCAATTCTCAACCCGGAATAAACCAATGAATAATACGACTCAATCAGGGACCTCTCCAACAGGTCCCGCTACAACCAATAACGCTCCGGCGGTAAAATCCGTCCTTCGCATGGGGGTATTTACGCTCGCCATGATTAACGTTTCCGCCATTGTCAGCTTGCGCGGCATGCCGGCGGAAAGCACGTACGGACTCAGTTCCGTTTTTTACTATATTTTTGCAGCGGTCTTTTTCCTGGTGCCCGTCTCCCTGGTAGCCGCGGAACTCACCACCGGATGGCCGCAGAAAGGCGGCGTTTACCGTTGGGTAGGCGAAGC
Source organism: Akkermansia massiliensis (assembly GCF_023516715.1). Taxonomy (NCBI): domain Bacteria; kingdom Pseudomonadati; phylum Verrucomicrobiota; class Verrucomicrobiia; order Verrucomicrobiales; family Akkermansiaceae; genus Akkermansia; species Akkermansia massiliensis. The sequence continues at coordinate 1,603,640 of NZ_JAMGSI010000001.1, forward strand.
CTTCGGCAAAAAATGGGGGTTCCTGGCTATCTGGCTGCAATGGATTGAAAGCACCATCTGGTTTCCGACCGTGCTAACCTTCGCCGCCGTCTCCCTGGCTTTCATGGGACCCGGACAGCGATGGGATGAAGCTCTTGCCGCCAACAAGTGGTATGTGCTCATCGTGGTGCTGTGCGTGTACTGGGCGGCTACCCTGCTCAACCTGCGCGGCATGAAAACTTCCGCAGGCGTCACCAAATGGGGCACCATCATCGGAACCATCATTCCGGGCGCCATCCTGATTCTGCTGGGCCTGAGCTATTGGGCCGGAGGCAACCCGATTCTGCTGGACATGAGCTGGGACAAGCTGATACCGGATATGAGCAATTTCAACAACCTCGTTCTGGCCGCCAGCATCTTCTTGTTCTATGCAGGGATGGAAATGTCCGCCGTGCATGTGAAGGACGTGAATGATCCCGGCCGCAACTATCCGCTGGCCATTCTGATTTCCGCCATCATTACGGTACTCATTTTCGTTCTGGGCACGCTGGCCATCGGCTTCATCATTCCGAACTCCCAGATCAACCTGGTGCAGAGCCTGCTGATTTCTTATGACAGTTACTTCAGCTTCTTCGGCCTCGGCTGGATGAACTGGATTCTGGCGCTTGCGCTGGCCGTAGGCGTTCTGGCCCAGGTAACAGCGTGGGTGGGAGGTCCTTCCAAAGGCTTGTACCAGGTAGGCTTGGCTGGCAACCTGCCGCCCGTCATGCAGAAGCGGAACAAGAACAACGTCCAGATGGGCATCCTGCTCATTCAGGGCTGCATCGTCACCCTGCTTTCCATCATGTTCGTGATCATGCCTTCCGTGCAGTCCGCCTACCAGATTATTTCCCAGCTTACCATCATCCTGTACCTCATCATGTACATGCTGATGTTCGCCTCCGGCATTTATCTGCGCTACCGGGAACCGAATACGCCCCGCACTTTCCGCATTCCCGGAGGCAAGACCCTCGGCATGTGGATTGTAGGCGGCCTCGGCTTCCTGGCCAGCCTGGCGGCCTTCCTGGTGAGCTTCATTCCGCCGAACCAAATTACCGTCGGCAGCAATACGATGTACATTATGCTTCTGGTGATAGGCACCTTCATCTTCGCCGGCATTCCTTTCATCATCCATGTCATGGCCAAGCCCTCCTGGAAGCGGCCTGTGGATCCTGAAGACGCCTTCGAACCCTTCGGATGGGAAAAAACCAATGGAACCCATTCTACAGTAACCCCAATCCATACCATATCCCATGAGTAACGTCCCTTCCAATGAACAAATCCAGACGGCTGTGGACAACGCGTACGCCTACGCCAAAACGGTCCAGGGAGGCAAAAACGCCTCCTACATCCCCGCTCTGGCGCAAGTCCCCTCAGACTTGCTGGCGATTGCCGTAGTCACTGTCAACGGAGATATCCTGACCGCAGGCTCCGCGGACACGCCCTTTGCCATTGAATCCATCTCCAAGGCCTTCAACCTGGCCTACGTCATGGATCTGATCGGAATGAAGGAGCTGCGCACGAAGATCGGGGCAGACCCCACCGGGGAGCCCTTCAACTCCGTGATGGCGATTGAGCTGCACGGCGGCAAGCCCCTCAACCCCCTGGTCAACGCAGGGGCCATGGCGACAGTCAGCCTGGTCAACGGTTCGGACTCCGATGAAATATGGGCGAACATGATCCATAATTTCAACAACTTCGCCAATACGGCCCTGACCGTGAACCAGGAGATTTACAAGTCGGAAAGCGCCACCAACCAGCACAACCGCGGCATCGCGTGGCTGTTGGACAGCTACGGCTATTTTTACAATACGCCGCCCATGATCGTGGACCTGTACACCCGCATGTGCTCTCTGAACATCACCACCTCCCAGCTGGCGCTGATGGGCGCCTGCTATGCCAACGGGGGCGTCAACCCCGTCAGCAAAAAGCGGGTGGTGAAGGATGAGAACGTTTCTCCCATCCTCGCGGAAATGTGCATGTCCGGCCTCTATGATTCCACAGGGGACTGGATGTACAAGGCAGGCGTTCCGGCCAAGTCCGGCGTGGGCGGCGGCCTGGTGGCCGTGGTCCCCGGCAAGATGGCCATGGCGGCCTTCTCCCCGCCCCTGGACCCCGCCGGAAACACCGTCAAGGGCCAAGCAGCTCTTCAATCCATTATCAAGGAATTGAATCTGAACCTTTTCCGGAGCTAATCCGGGATGAGAAGGTAAACCCGCGGAGCCAAGATCCGAAAGGATACCCGCGGGTTTACTGTATCCCGGCCACACGAAATAACGCGCCGCCTTCCGCGCTTGCCGGAAATTGACTGTCCAGCCGCGGGCGTTAAGTCCTGTTTGAAAAATTGCACCGCTGCATGGATACGCCGTCTTCCATGGCATGGAAGCCATGCTTTTCATAAAAGGCGGCGTTCCTGCTCTCCTCCGGCATGATTTCAATGTACAGGTAGTCCTTGTACTTCTCCTTGACCATTTCCATCATTTTTCCCGCAATTCCCCTGCCGTGATAGTCGGGATGCACCAGGACATAGTGCATGTAGGCTACCAGCTCGCCGTCGTCCAGCAACCGCACCAGCCCGACCAGCCGGTCGCCATCCCACGCGGTAAATACCGTGGACGAATTCATCAGGGCCTTGTACAGCCGGGCCGGATACTGGCCGGAAATCCATCCAACGGACAGGAACAGCTCCTGCACTTTTTCCCTGGTAAACTTCTTTTCTTCCGTAAAAACAATCATTTTTCCCCTTGGTTCAAGATGATGGCCGGAATGCAGCGTGACACCCGCATGCCGGGCAATGGGGCAACGTCATCTGCCGCTCCCGTCATAGTCCTTATGATAAAGACCGCAGACCCCGGAGACAAGCAACTATCATCCCTTCCTTCATTCTTCATTAAACAGCATGAGGAGAGCCGGAGGGGCTTGAGGCACTCCTCCACATTGATCACATGGAAGTTGGCTTCCGGGCCAGCCCCGGCCGTTCTCCATGGAAGATTAAGCCAACGCGCCCTTGTAAAAGGCTTTCCTGCGCCGGAACCGCAGAAGTTGTTTTTCCGTGCCCTTCCCGTGTTTTAAGGACTTGCCACCACAGCATTTTTCCTTAGAGTCTTTCCGGTATGCTTGAAGCCCTGCAAAACGCCTTTTTCCAGACCGGGGACGCGCTCACAACCTGGCTGTCCGCCTTCAGCAGTTTCCTGTGGGGATGGCCACTGCTCATCATGCTGCTTGGCACTCACCTGTACCTCACCATCATCCTGCGCTTTCCTCAGCGCTACCTGCTGAAGGCTCTTAAACTGTACTTTGTGAAGGACCATACGGACAAAGGGGACATCTCCCCGTTCAGCTCCCTGATGGTGGCCCTGGCCGCCAACATCGGCGCGGGGAACATCATCGGCGTAGGCGTGGCGATTGCCGCAGGGGGGCCCGGAGCCATCTTCTGGTGCTGGCTCACAGGCGTACTGGGCATGGCCACGCGGTATTCGGAAGGTCTGCTTGCCATCAAGTACCGGGTGGAAAACAAGGACGGCAACATGAGCGGCGGTCCCATGTTCGTACTGGAACGCGGCATGAAATGCAAATGGATGGGCGTGGCCTTCGCCGTCTTCACGGCCATTGCCGCCTTCGGCATCGGCAACCTGACGCAGGGGAACGCCGCGGCGGAACAGCTCCATCACGCATTCTCCATTCCCTCATGGGGAACGGCCATCGTGCTGACTGTCCTCACGGCCATGGTCATGCTGGGGGGCATCCGGAGCATTGCCAGGGTATGCGCCTTCTTCGTGCCGTTCATGGCCGTCATCTACATTCTGGGGTGCCTGTATATTCTGGCCGTTCAGGCGGACTACGTCCTTCCGGCCATCCGGTACATTCTGGACTGCGCCTTCACGGGGGAAGCCGCCGCAGGGGGCGTGGTGGGAGCGGCCGTCATGACGGCCATGAGGACCGGCGTAGCCCGCGGCCTTTTTTCCAATGAAGCCGGGCTGGGCTCCGCCGCCATCGCCTCCGCCGCCGCACAGAACCGCAACCCCGTACGGCAGGCGCTCATCTCTTCCAGCGGACCGTTCTGGGATACCGTGGTCATCTGCGCACTCACGGGCATTGTGCTGACTACCAGCATCCTCGCCCACCCGGATATTTCGTCCAGTGACGGCCCCCGGCTCACTACGCTGGCATTCAGTAAAATTCCTTATGTGGGCTCCCCCCTCCTGACGGTCAGTTTGGTCACTTTTGTAGTCTCCACCATCCTGGGCTGGTCCTACTTTGGGGAAAAAGCCCTGGAGTACCTGGGGGGCATCCGGCTGATCACGCCTTACCGCGTCATCTGGGTGGCGGCGGTCTTTACCGGCTGCGTTTCCAAGATAGACCTGGTATGGGTGTTTGCGGATTGCGCCAACGGCCTGATGGCCCTTCCCAACCTCATTTCACTGCTGGCCCTTTCCGGCGTGCTTGTCCAGCAAACGCGGTACTACCTCTGGCAGCACAGGCTGGACGATTATGACGATTCCCACATTCCGGAAGGCAGATAACGATTTTTTTAAACTCAGATTCAAATAATTCTTGCCTTTCGGCCTCCGGTAGTATTTACTTCGCCGCGCAGTCCCTGCAAACCTAAAAGTCGCGTTCGTCTAGCGGTCTAGGACTCCCGCCTTTCACGCGGGCAACACGGGTTCGAGTCCCGTACGCGATGCCAGCTTTACCGCCGCAGCAGTTACGATGCTTCCGCCCCTCCTTACCAGGGAAGGCATATTGGAAAGACGTAATGGCTGCGGTTTTCTTTTGGTCCGGTTCCTCCGGAATCAGGAAAGCGCGGACAGGACAGCAGGAAGCGGTATCCCCCTCCTTTTCAAATTCCGGAACATGTCTTACATCCCCCGGATTTGGCTTTCAGAAAGCCCTGTTATCTTTTAGAATTTCTTACACGCAAACGCCATGGATTACACACCTCTCATTGAAAAACGCCGCCAGCGCCTGGAAGAATTGGAAACGGTCATTGCCGAACCGGATTTTTTCAATGACCAGAAGCGGGCCTCGGAAACCATGAGGGAGCACCGCCGCCTGAAGGAACTGATGGAAACGTGGGATTCCCTGAATGCCACGGAACAGCAATTGGCGGACAATCAGGAGCTGGCGAAGACGGATGACCCGGAGCTGGCGGAACTGGCCGCCATGGAGATTCCCGAACTGGAAGCCGCGCTGGAAAAACTGCGCAGCGACGTGCAGTACAGCCTGCTTCCCCGCGACACGACGGAAGACCGGGACGCCATTATTGAAATCCGCGCCGGAACGGGCGGGGATGAAGCATCCCTGTTTGCCGGAGACCTGCTGCGGATGTACCAGCGTTTTGCGGAAGAACGCGGCTGGCGCTTTGAGCATCTGGAAAGCAGCCCGTCGGACGTGGGCGGCTTCAAGGAAGTCGTCTGCCGCATTGCCGGGGAAGAAGTGTTCCGCTTCCTGAAGTATGAAGGGGGCGTGCACCGCGTGCAGCGCGTGCCCGCCACGGAAACGCAGGGACGCATCCACACCTCTACCGCCACCGTGGCCGTCATGCCGGAAGCGGAGGAAGTGGACATAGAAATCCGCCCGGAGGACCTCCGCATTGAAGTGTGCCGTTCCGGCGGCGCCGGCGGCCAGCACGTGAACAAGACGGAATCCGCCGTGCAGATCTGGCACATCCCTACGGGCGTCTATGTCCGCTGCGAGGAAGAGCGCAGCCAGATGAAGAACCGTGAAAAAGGCATGAAGATTCTGCGCGCCAAGCTCTTTGAAGCCAAGAAGCGGGAAGAGGCGGAAAAATATTCCGCCGCACGCCGCAACCTCATTGGCTCCGGCGGCCGTGAAGAAAAAATCCGGACGTACAATTTCCCGCAAAACCGCCTGACGGACCACCGCATCGGCTATACGTCCCACAATCTGGACGGCATCCTGATGGGGCAGATGGAAGACCTGATCATGGCTCTCCAGCATGCGGAAATGCAGGAACGCCTGGCGGAAGCCGGCATGTCCTAACCCCCTTTTCCTTTCATGAAAACCCTACTGGAAGTTCTTCAGTCCGGCACGGACTACCTGGCGCGCCAGGGCTGTGACGAGGCGCGCGCCACCATGCAGCACCTGATGGCCCATGTTCTGCACTGCAACCGCACGGCTCTTTACTCCCGGTTTGACAGGCCTGTTGAAGAAGCGGAACTGGCTCCCCTCCGCGAGTTGCTGAAACGAAGGGCGGCGGGAGAACCGCTGCAGCACCTGCTGGGGTTCACGGAATTTTTCCGGAGGGATTTCCTGACGGACGCGCGCGCCCTGATTCCCCGCCCGGAAACGGAAGAACTGGTGGAAATGGTGTTAAAGAAAATCCCGGACCGTCCGGTACGCGTGCTGGACATGGGTACCGGTTCCGGCATCATCGGCGTCACGCTGGCTCTGGAACTCAAGGAGCGCGCGAAGGAAGTCGTTCTGGCGGACATTTCCCCGCAGGCTCTGGACCTGGCGCTGGAAAACGCCATGCGGCTGGGAGCCAGGGTCTCCACCGTCCAGACGGACCTGTTTGAAAACATCCCCCTGGAAAAACCGGTCCTGCGCCAGGAAGGAGCGGATTCTTCCGCTTCCGTGCCTGAGGAGGAAGAGAAGGATGCCGGACGGGAAATGCGCTTTGACGTCATCGTGGCCAACCTGCCCTACATTGCGGATGGAGAGGAGCTTGCCCCGGAAGTCATGAAAGATCCCCATACGGCCCTGTTCGGAGGCCCGGAAGGCTGGGAAATCATTGAACGCTTTCTGGCCCGCGCCCGGGACTACCTGAATGAAAACGGCTTCGTAGCCCTGGAAATCGGACATGACCAGGCGGCAGCCGTGACGCAGATTATGGACGGCTACGGCTATAATTACATTGAAGTGCTGAAAGACATGAGCGGCGTAGCCCGCTTCCCCTTCGGTTATCATTAACAATTATTCCTTCCCCCCTTTCACTCCATGCAGGCGGCGCGCATTCTGGTTGACGGACAAAGCGATCTGGTGCTGGACTACGGCATTCCGCCGGAAGCGGGGGACGTCAGGCCGGGCTGCCGCGTGCAGGTTCCCCTGCGCAACAGGACGGCCACCGGCACTGTTCTTACGCTGTCCGAGCCGGACCCTGCCTGGAAGGACAGGCTCAAGCCCATTCTGAAACTGATCGACCCGGAACCCTTGATTTCTCCGGTCATGATGAATCTGGCTTCCTGGGCGGCGGACTATTATTCCGTAGCGCTGGACCAAATGATCCGCTGCCTGCTCCCGGAAACCGTCCGTCAGGAAAACACGGCGGAAAAAATGCGGAAAATGGTGCATCTGGAAAAACGTCCGTCCCGTGAGGAGCTGGATGCCCTGTACCGCAAAGCGCCCCGGCAGGCCCAAATGCTGGATTATTTTTCATCTGCGGAACAGATGGAAGCGCCTCTGGCCGCATTCGGCACGGGGGCTCTGAACATCGCCCGCAGCCTGGCGGCCAAGGGCTTCATCTCCCTGAAGGAGGAATCCGTGCACCGCGACCCCAGCACCGGAGAGCAGTTCGTCCCCAGCCAGCCCATGAAGCTGAACGACCAGCAGCAGAAGGCGCTGGAAGAAATCACGGCCATGTGCACGGCGGAGCACAAAAAACCGGTGCTCCTGCAAGGAGTCACCGGCTCCGGCAAAACGGAGGTTTACCTTCAGGCCGTCTCCCAAATGGTGAAATCCGGAAAATCCGCCCTGATCATGGTACCGGAAATCTCCCTGACGCCCCAGACCGTCCAGCGCTTCAAATCCCGTTTTGCGGAACTGCCCTCTTCCGTGGCGGTGCTGCACAGCCTCCTATCGGACGGAGAACGCTTTGACGAATGGCACGCCATCCGTTCCGGAAAAGCACGCATCGTCATCGGCCCCCGTTCCGCCGTCTTCGCCCCTCTTCAGAACCTGGGGCTGGTGATTGTGGATGAGGAGCATGACGCGTCCTACAAGCAGGAAAGCTCCCCCCGCTACCACGGGCGGGACCTGGCCGTGCTGCGCGCCCATCTGGAAGACTGCGCCGTGGTCCTGGGCTCCGCCACCCCTTCCCTGGAAAGCATCCATAACGCCCTGACCGGAAAATATTCCCTGGTGAAGCTGACGGAAAGGGCGGACGGCCAGCAGCTCCCCCTCATCCGCATTCTGGACATGAAGACGGAGGGCAGAAACAAATCCGGCCCCAACGTCATCTCCGAGCGGCTCAGAATGTCCATCGACCGGCGGCTGGACAAGGGGGAACAGGTCATCCTTCTGCTCAACAGGCGCGGATTCGCACGCTCCATCCAGTGTCCGGACTGCGGCCACGTGGTGACGTGCCTGCACTGCTCCCTGCCCCTGACCTACCACCGTACGGAGGACCGCCTCATGTGCCACCTGTGCGGGTTCAAGGCCCTGCCGCCCCGCACCTGTCCGGAGTGCAGGTCCGCCAATATCATGCTCCAGGGGTACGGTACCCAGAAGGTGGAGGAAATCCTGCGGCGCACCTTTCCTGCGGCGCGCATCACGCGCGTGGATGCGGACGTGGCCCGGCGCAAAAACGCCGTCAGAACCATTCTGAACCAGTTCCGCGCCCATAAGATAGATATTCTCCTTGGCACCCAGATGATTGCCAAGGGGCTGGACTTTCCCAACGTGACGCTGGTGGGCGTGCTGAACGCGGACCTGGGTCTCCATATCCCGGATCCCCGCGCGGGAGAGCGCACCTTCCAGCTTCTGACGCAGGTGGCGGGCCGCGCCGGCCGCGGCGACCTTTCCGGGGAGGTCATCATCCAGACCTTTACCCCCCAGTCCCCTTCCCTGCAGTACGCCCGCCATCACGATACGGACGGCTTTGCGGCGCAGGAGCTGGAAATGCGCCGCTCCTTCGACCTGCCGCCTTTCACCCACATCGCCGTGCTGACCATACGCTCCCAGCATGAAAACATGGCGGAATTCGCCACGCGCACGCTCGCGGCGCGCCTCCGCGGCATGCTGCCCCCTCCAGCCACGATGACGGACCCCATGCCGGCGCCCATTCCCCGCGCACACGGCCAGTTCAGATTCCAGATCACGGTCAAGGGGCCGTCCGCCCGCATCCTCTCCCGCACCCTGCGGAAGCTGGTGCAGGAAGCCGGGCTGGGGGACGACCTGACCGCCGTGATCGACGTGGACGCCATGTCATTCATGTAAGCCGCCTTGCCAAATCCGGACGGCCGCATTAAAATTCCGGCACAACACAACTTACTATTATGCTGCTTCATTTCTACAAGATGACGGGCGCCGGAAATGACTTTGTCATGGTGGACAACCGTGACCTGGAACTTTCCTCCGTGCTGGACAAGGAGACCATTGAAGCCCTGTGCGACCGCCGCTTCGGCATCGGGGCGGACGGCCTGATTGCCGTGGAACCGTCCCGGGGCAAAGGGGGAACCGTGCGCATGCGCTATTACAATGCCGACGGCGGAGAAGCGGAAATGTGCGGCAACGGAGCCCGCTGCTTCGGCAACTTCGCCGCGGCCCTGCTTCATCACGACAAATCCGCTCCCCTCCCCTTTGAAACGATGGCCGGCATCGTGACCGCCACCTTTGAAAAGGACGGGAATGTCACCGTGAACCTGACGGATCCCCACTCCCTGCAGCTCTTTGTGCTGAATGCGGACCCGGCGGTGGGGGCGGACGTCCACTTCCTGAATACAGGCGTTCCGCACGCCGTAGCGTTTCTGGACAAGCTGGACGGCCTGGACGTTCCCCGTCTGGGCGCCTACCTGCGTTACCATAGCGCATTCTCTCCAAAAGGCACCAACGCCAACTTCGCCAGGATCCTGTCTCCGGGGCACATCGCCATACGTACTTATGAACGCGGCGTGGAGGATGAAACGCTTGCCTGCGGAACGGGCATGACCGCCAGCGCGCTGCTGCACGCCGTATTGACGGATGCCCCTTCACCCATTCAAGTGGACGTAGCGGGAGGGGACACGCTCAAAGTAGGCTTCCAGCGCACGGGAGACCGCTTTACCAGCGTGACGCTGACCGGACCGGCGGACCTCGTCTTTACCGGAGACATAGAACTCTGACCGGCTCCTCGCGGAAAAACGCCGTTGTCCTCCGTCATCAGGGAGCATGCCTGTTCAGCAGGGAACACTCTGCCTTTACATAACCGCCGTAATTGTTGCAGAATGCCTTGTACACGGCAGGGCCCATATTCGTCTCGCAATAATACTTTACGGTAATGCAGTCCTTCTTGCGTTCCACATTCAGAAAACGGCTGGACAGCAGAACCAGGTTGCTCTGGTAATTCCACAGGGCCATGTCACGCGCCATTTCCTCATTGATCTTCTCACAAATAAAACTCTCCGGCGGGGGAAACAAAATGGCGCTGACAACGCTGATCAGGCAAATTCCGGGCACCACTCCTATCGCAAGCACTCCGTGGCACTTCCTGACAAAGGGGATGTGGTTCCGGAACTTCCGGAAGAGGAAGAAACGGAACAAATAACCCGCCAGCAGCATCACCGGAAAGGAAACATTCACGTACTCAAAAGCCAGGCTCATTACTCCAAGGGCAAAAAAGCCGATGCCCTTCCACACCTTCCTGTACACCGGGATGCAGGCGCAAAGAAACACGTACAGAATATATCCCAGCAGACAGAGGAACGGGAGAAGCGTTCCTGTAAATATGTGCTCCACCATGCAGTCCCACGGATATTCCCTGCTGGGAGCACATGCCTCATGAAAAAACATGCACACCATGCTCAGAATCACCAGCCCGGCAAGGAGGATGGCCTTTACTTTTCTTGATTCATACAGAAGCCACAGCAAAACGACGCCAAAAGGCAGTAAATAGCAGCCGATACTGCTGAACACAGTGGACAACATGGGAATGTGAGGAAAGAAATTCATGGCTTGGATAGGGACAACTGGCTGGTTAACGACTCAAAGGCATCTGTGACTGTGGCAACAATAATTGGAAATAAAATAAATTCAAACATTCGTTTTCAAATAATGCAGAAAAAATCATATTCTTCTCATAAAAAACCGTTCAGCACGACTCTCCAACTTGACAAAACAACCTTCTGGAAAAGATAATAACGCTCTGATGAAGCACTCTCTTTTCCTCCCGGCGGCCATCCTTCCTCTTCTCCTCTCTCTGCCCCAATGCAGCCGCAAGCCGCTCCTTCCGGAATACACGCCCCTGTGTGCCGGAATGGTGCCCGGAAAACACACCTCCCCCCGCGCCCTCCAGGCACGGGAAAACAGAACCTACCGGGTTGGCCCGAAAGGCGGTGTGTATTACATCAATTCCCACAATAAAAAAGTCTACATCAAATCCAGGAGGATTCAATAGAAGACCACGCAAACACCCCGTAACTTTCCAAATGGGAAACAAATAATTGCTTTACCCGTCCCTTATTTTATTTTTGAGAAAATATTCCGTCTAAAAAACTCATCAAACTTATTTTCTTCTTGCCAAAACGGAAGAGGACGGGTAATGTCTGCCGCACCACAACATTAAATGGTGTCGGTAGTTCAATGGTAGAGCCCCAGATTGTGATTCTGGTTGTTGCGGGTTCGAGCCCCGTCCGACACCCCATCCCCTTTCCTTCATGAAAAAGAGCACTTATGGTGCTCTTTTTTACTATCCATCCGCATGCGCAATCCAGAATTCGTCAAAGCCGCTTTTTCCGCCATTGCGCCGCGCTATGTGGCCACCAACCATGTACTGAGCATGGGCGTGGACCTGCTCTGGCGGCAGCGCGTCGTGCAGCTCGTCTCCGAATGGAAGCCGGAACGCCTCCTGGACCTGGCGACGGGAACCGGGGATCTGGCCCTAGCCATCCTGAACGCCATGCCGGAAATCCGGCTGACCGGTTCCGACTTCTGCCAGCCCATGCTGGACGTAGCGGCCAGACGCGGACTGGACAACCTGGTCTGTGCGGACGCCATGAACCTGCCCTTTTCCTCCGCCTCCTATGATGCAGTCACCGTCGCCTTCGGCCTGCGGAACATGGCCAGCTATCCGGACGCCCTGCGGGAAATGGGCCGCATGCTGCGGCCGGGGGGCCATTTGCTCATTCTGGATTTCTCCCTGCCTGAAAACCTGCTGAAAAGCCCCTACCGTTTTTACCTGCACCGCATCCTCCCCGTCATTGCAGGCTGGATGACCGGCCACCGGGAAGCCTACGACTACCTGGCGGAAAGCATTGAAGCCTTTCCCAGCGGCCAGGCCATGCAGGACCTGCTCCGGGACTGCGGCTACAGCAACATCACGGCAGAACCCCTGAACGGGGGAATCGCCAGCATCTACACCGCCCAGCGATGAGTGCGGGTGACGCGAGAGAGGGCATTATCCGCGGCAGGGCGTCGCGCGCCCGCCTGGGGGGTAAACTTGCCGGACTGTCCCTGCCCCGCCAGATCGCCGTCATTGCCTTCTGGCCCTTCCTGGAACAGCTTCTGAGCTTCTTCGTCACCTCCTCCGACCTCTTCATTGCTACCAAAATCGGGCTGAACGCGCAGGACACCATCAACATCTCCGACGGCATGGGGGCCGTCGTCTTCCTCATGTGGTTCGGCTTCGTCATCCAGGGGTCCATCATGATGGGGGCCACGGCCATCGTCTCCCGCATGACCGGAGCCAGGGATTACCCCCAGGCGCAGCACGGGCTGCACCAGGCCGCCATGCTGGGACTGCTGGCCGGCATCATCTCCTGCGGGCTGCTCTTCGCATGCAGCGGCTTCCTGGTCACGCACGTGCTGACCATGAATGAAGCCGCCAGGGCCTACGCCCTGCAATACGTCTATGTGGCCGCCTTCGCGGCCCCCTTCAGCGGCGTGGTCTTTGCCATCAATGCCGCCCTGCGCGGCTCCGGAGACACGCGGCTGCCCTTCTGGATCATGATGGGCGTGGGCATCCTCAACGTCATTTTCAGCGTCACCTTCGTCTTTGCGGACGCCCCGCTGGGCGGCTGGCGCATCGGAGGCATTGCGGCGGGAACGGTCTGCGGCTACGGCATCAGCATGTGCGCGCTCCTCTTCATCATGCTGCGGCGCAGGAAAAAAATATTCGCGGGAAGAGAAAACGAATCCCTGGAAGAACTCGTCAAGGAACGCGGGGAACACTATGCTCCGCCGCTGTACCTCAGCTTCTCCCATCTGCGGCCGGACATGGGCATGCAGAAGCGCATCCTGAAAATCGGGCTGCCGCAGGCCGTGGAAGTCTTCGGCATGTGGGGCATCCAGATGTTCTGCCTCTCCATCATCAGCGAACTGCCCATCAAGGGCGTGCTGGGCGTCCACAACATCGCCGTCCGCATTGAATCGTTAAGCTTCCTGCCCGGATTCGCCATCGGCATGGCGGCCTCCACCCTGGTGGGGCAGTACCTGGGAGCCCGGAACGCGCTCATGGCCCGCATCACCATCTGGAAATGCATGCGGTACGCCATCATCTTCATGACGGGGCTGGGCGTGCTCTTCTGCGCCTTCCCCTCCCTCTTCATGGAGATATTCTCCAATGGCAACATGACGCTCATTGACACCGGCATTCCCGTGCTGCGCACCATGCTGCTGGTGGAGCCCTTCTTCGCCGCCTGCATCGTGATGAAAATGTCCCTGCGCGGCGCGGGCGACACGCGGAGGGTCATGTTCATCTCCTACGGCATCATGGGCTTCTTCCGCGTCGTCTGCACATGGGTCTGGTTCAAGCTGGCTCCGGAAACCATGACCCTGTGGGGCATCTGGCTGCTCTTCGCCTTTGAAATGGCCGTCCAGTCCACCATCCTCTATAAAATCGTCAAGGGCCGGAGCTGGACAAAATTGCAAGTCTAACCTCCCGGACGCCTTTCCCGGACGCGTGCAAATCCAAAACGTGATGCCTGCATAAAAACTTTGCTCTTCCCGTCAAATTCTGCTATCGTTTCTCCACGTTGTTCTTCAACGGGCTCGTAGCTCAGCGGTTAGAGCAGGGGACTCATAATCCCTTGGTCGTAGGTTCGAACCCTACCGGGCCTACCATTTTTTCTTGAGTGGCCTTACCTATGCCTCTATTTTGCAAGATTTTCCACCGCAAACGGTTCTTATGGCATTCAGATTTTGTCATGCTTTCCGCCACGCACGGCTTTTTCAGTTTATAATGGTTCCAAAATAACTGATGCACCATGTGATGGCTGAATGCACCAATGCTCACATAAAGCATTCCGGGCTAGGAGCGGTGAAACAGTTTTTTGTTCCACTTTTTCAAACCTGCCTCTAATTTTTCCCTGGGGGTTTTCTTCCTGCCACTCAAATTGCGGATGAAAAAATCCCTGTAGTTATTGACGCAAAATCCGTTTCCCCTTCTCCTCACCTGTTCCACGGGAGAAGTAAATATCTCAATTAGAGCTGCCTTCAGTCTGGCCTCCTTTTCCTGAGCCCGTTCAATCTGCCAGGGGAGCCGTTTGGGTTCAGCCATCATGGCGAGCCATGATTCATCATCTTCATCAATTCTTTTGATTTCCGCTACAACTTCGTCCAGAGATGAATACCGGTGGCAATTAATAAATGCCCTGGGATTATAGTCCTCCTCAATTAATGGATTTCCCCAGTAAATAGGGCTGGAGCGGGCCAGAAAGCTCGTGATTATTTTTTCTGTTGAATAACCCCGGTACCAGGCATTTTCACACGCAAAGGAAAACTTATAGGGGTTTTTCAACAGAATACTTCCCTTGAGCCAGTCATCGGACTCCCTGGGAACGGAACAGGGTGTATTGTTCAAATGCTTTCCTATGGAATTGATCTTCTTGTATTCAGAAAGCCGGGAAAACAACTGGATGCGGTAGGGATGCCCTTCTCCATGGGAGTAGATATAATTGCAGAATCCGCTTTTCCGGTTCAGGACATCAGCCACATTTTCCAATGGCAGCTGATCCGCCTGGACACGGTAGGAGGATAAAAAAGGCATCTCCAGAACGCGCCCCCCATGATCGGCGGAATCAAACCCTATGTGATAATCGAACAAATTCAAATCTGGAGCGAGGGCTTCTCCATATACATCCATGATCGTAATTTTTCCTATGGAATCCTGTAAAAATTGAAGATATGTCTCTTTGGAAGAGGTATACAACCAAGGGAAGGCAATAAGAAAATCTGCGTTGTCCCTGTCTATTTCCAATTCAAGAATAGATGGATCTATCTTCCTGAAACGGCATAGAAAACCATCAATCTGCCATTCCTCAGCGCCCTGCATAAACCCGATTTTTACTTTCATTCCCTGTTTCTCAAATTGATGGGCATTATACAGTCCCATGTAAGCTAGTCAATCTGAACGAAGACAGACTCAACATCCTCATATATTCCATGCAAGCTTTTTAAATCCATCAGGGAGCCGTACAATCTCATAGTATATTTCCTCTTGAAAAAAGCAGGTTCACCGACCATAAAATACCAAATTCAGTCCACCTGTTATTGATGGAACAACCAACCTTGCCATCTCTCCGTGCCTCATATAATAGAACTCGTGTTTTTACATGGAATTCCCTCTTCCTGTAAAACGCCGCCCGGAAATCCTGAGGAGAATTTCCGGACGGCGGAGATTTACGCATGAATGGTGTTCACCATGGCGGCCAGGTCGTCGTCATACACGAACTTGCACTGATCCCCACGCTGCTTGAACAGTTCAAACAGGCGCGGCATGTCTGTATCCGGAACGGAGAAGCCCAGCGCATCCAGGCGCATTTTCACGGCATGCCTCCCGGAATGCTTGGTCAGGGGCAGTTCCGTAGCTCCCCAGCCAATTTCCTCCGGATCCATGATTTCATAAGTGCTCCGGTTTTTCAGAACGCCGTCCTGATGAATGCCGGAACCGTGGGCAAAGGCGTTCGCCCCAACCACAGCCTTGGAGCGCGAGACGGGCAACCCGCTCATGGCGGCCACCATGCGGCTGGTCCTCACCAGTTCCTTCGTCCGGATTCCGGTCCCCGCGCCGGAAAAGAAATCCGGGCGAGAATGCAGCGCCATGACGACTTCCTCCAGAGCGGTGTTTCCAGCCCGTTCACCGATGCCGTTGATGGTGCCCTCCACCTGCTGCGCCCCGGCACGGATGGCAGCCAGTGAATTGGCTACGGCCATTCCCATGTCGTCATGGCAGTGGACGGACAACCTGGCGCGGCTCACGTTGGGAACATTGGATTTCAGGTAGGAAATCAGGCGGTAGTATTCCTCCGGCATCGTGTAACCCACCGTATCCGGAATGTTGACGACGGCGGCGCCCGCATCAATCACGGCTTCCACCATTTCCGCCAGGAATTCCGGCTCCGTTCGGGAGGCGTCCTCCGCGGAAAACTGCACTTCCCCGCATAATCCGGAAGCCATGGCGACGGCCTTGACGGCCATCTCCCTGATTTGCCCGCGGCTTTTTTCCAGCTTGTATTTCCGGTGGATGGGGGACGTAGCCACCACCAGATGGATGCGCTCCCGGTCTCCGGCAGCCTTCAATGCCTCATGGGCGGCAATAATGTCCTTCTCCACACAGCGTGCCAGCCCGCAGACGCGGCTTTTTTCCGTGCGTTCCGCCACGGTGCGGACAGCGTGGAAGTCGCCGTCCGAGATGACGGGGAAGCCCGCCTCAATTACGTCCACTCCCAGAGCTTCCAGCTGCATGGCAACCTGTATTTTCTGCTCCACGGTCATCGCCGCGCCGGGGCACTGTTCTCCGTCTCTCAGCGTCGTATCAAAAATATGTATGTGTTCTTTCATTACAGTAAAAATGTTAAGGGTTCGTTCCTTCGGAAACTGCGCACGGAAAACGTTCCTGTTATGGAATCATTCCTTTGGCGCAAATCAAGACCAGCCGTTTACTTCCTTCGCGCCGGAACGGCTCACCGGCGCATATCAAGATATCTTCACGGACTACCGTCCGAGAAGCAGCAATAGACGACCTTGAAGGAACAGGGTGTTCATCTTGCTTATTTTTACCATAACTCCGCCCTGAATGGGGGAACAAGGCAGACGATGCATTTTTGACACGGTTTTGTCAAGAACGGCGGGATGCATGACTTTTTCCGCAGAAAAAACCGTGCACGTCCCCCTTGAGGAGAAGCTACATTTCCCGGTGGGAACGTATTTCCTGAATGGAGATGGACAGGGAGGCGCGGCCCCGGTACACGTTCCGGTCAATCGTAAAGGCGATGTCCCAGGGTGGATTGGGGAGTTCACGCTCCGCCCCGTTGAAGAAGATGGCGTCACGTTCCACCATTCCCTGCCGCATGAAGAGTTTCAGGTGGTTGGTTCCCACGCGCTTGGGCGGCTCCGTGGGGAAGACATCGGAACTCATGAAGAGGGGCTGGGGATTGGAGTTGCCGAAGGGTTCCAGCTTTTCATAGCTGTCCAGCAGGTCCAGCGTCAGCGCCTGGAAGGAGACTTCCATGTCTATGTTGAGCACGGGGCTGCGCTGTTCCTCCGTCGTGGTTTCCGAGACGTACCGGTTGAAGGCCCGGCGGAAGTCGTCCATGCGGGCTTCCTCAATCACCAGGCCCGCCGCCATGTCATGGCCGCCGCCGGAAACCAGCGTATCCGCACAGTGGTGGATGGCCTGCACCAGGGATACGCCGGGAATGGAGCGGCCGGATCCCTTCCCCACGCCGCTTTCATCAAAGGCGATGACGAAGGTGGGCTTGTGGTACCGCCTCATGAGCTGGGAGGCCACGATGCCCACCACGCCGGGATGCCACGCGCGGGAACCCAGCACGATGACGTTGTCCCGCTCCGGATCAAAGGAGTTGTGAAGCATTTCCACCGCATCCGTACGGATGGCTTCCTCTTCCTCCTGCCGCTTGCGGTTGTGGGAGTCCAGCATCTGGGCAAGCTGCACGGCGCGCCTGTTGTCCATGGTCAGCAAAAGTTCCAGCGCATCCATGGGGGAGTCCATGCGCCCCGCGGCATTGATGCGGGGGCCTATCCTGAATCCCACGTGCGCGGCGTTCAGGAAGCCCGCGTGGTTGGCGGAGTCTGAAGGGCGGATGCCCGCTATTTCCGTCAGGGTTTTCAGGCCCGTATGGCGGCTGTGCGCCAGCCTTCCCAGGCCGTGGCGCACCAGTATCCTGTTTTCATCCACCAGGGGGACGATGTCCGCCACGGTAGCCACGGCCACCAGGTCCAGATAAAGTTTCAGGTCAAAGGTTTTCAGCTTCCGCTCCTTCAGGAGGGCGTGCGCCAGCTTGAAGACCACGCCCGCGCTGCACAGGTAGGTGTACGGGCTGTTTTCCTCAATTTTGGCATTGACCACCGCTACGGCGTCCGGCCGGCCCAGCGGCCCCGCTTCATGGTGGTCCAGAATGATGACGTCTATTCCCAGGCTGTTGAGCATCTCCACTTCCTTTACGGAGGAGGTGCCGCAGTCCACCGTAATAAGCAGGCTGGGTCTTTCCGCACATTCGGAGAGACAGCGCTCTATGCCCGCCTCGCTGAGTCCGTAGCCTTCCCGGGAACGGACGGGTATGAAGTACTGGGGGTCCAGGTCATAGGACATCAGAATGGCTCGGAGAAGCGCCACGGAGGTGACTCCGTCCACATCGTAGTCCCCGTAAATGCACACGGTTTCCCCTTCGTCCACGGCCTGGAAGATGCGTTCCACGGCGGCCCTCATTTCCCCCATCAGGAAAGGGTCGCTCAGGTGGGAGAGCCTGGGGTCCAGAAAGAGCTCCGTTTCCGTCCCCCCGGTGAATCCGCGCTGCAGCAGAAGTTGCTTGACCAGCAGAGGCAGTTCCGCGGGAAACGCTTTCAAGACCGGATCATCCTCCTTCACGGAAGGGCGGAGAGTCCAATGAAAGCCCGGTGTCATGGCAGTATTTTAGCCCCGCATCCAACAGGGTCAAGGTTGTTTCCACAACAAGCTGCCAAAGCGGGAAGAAGAAGGTGCCTAACCTGTTTCCGGGAGAATGGCCGCCGTTCCCGCCGGAATGCGGGTTCCTCCTTCCCCCATAATGCATGGAAACGGCCTTCACGCTGCATTTCCATCTTTTCAAAGAGAAAAGCTCCGTCCGGGGAAAATCCGAACGGAGCCGCAGCATCAGGCATCAGCCCTGAAACAACTATTTCCGGGAGGAAAAGATCACCTCATTGATGATCGCGTCCGGCTGGGGGGCCTTGTAGGTCAGGCGCACGGCAGTGGTCCCGGCCGGAATGGCAAACTCGGAAGCTCCGGGTCCGGCGTTCCGCTTGCCCACCGGCGTCCAGGATCCCTCGCCGCGGCGCACCTGGATGGCGAAGGCGGCGGACCCTACCACGACTACCTTGGCAGCCTTGGGGTTGTCCAGATTGGGGACGATCACGTCCAGGGGCTTGTCAGCACGGTAGACCGTTTTCAGGTTCCTGTCGCTCAGGGAGACCAGGCTGGTGCCGGGGTCCGACGGGGGAACGTCAAATTTGAACATGTTCAGAACGATGTCCTGTTCCTTGCCGCTTTTGTTGACCAGTTTCATGCCCTTGATTCCCTTGGGGAGCTGGTTCGCCCTGGCAATGAAGTTTTTACCCTGCTTGTCCAGCTTCTGCACCACGGGCTTGGCGGAGCCTTCCACGTCCAGCTCCACTTCTGCCCAGGAGTTGACGTCATCCCGTTCCAGGTTGACTTCCAGCCAGGTGGCGTCCGTGGGGCCTTCCAATTGCAGGGAGATGAATTCGCCGGGCTTCATTTTGTGCGTTTCCATCACGCGGTTGATGCGCACGATTTTGTCGGATTTCTGCACGGAGACGCCTTCCAGCCCCGCCACGTTGGAGGCGGCCATGGCTGAAGGAGGCGTGTTGACGGCTATTTCACGCACGGCGGTCCAGACGGCGCGGCCGTTGTCCGTTTTCTTCGGTTCAATGACGCGGTAGCGCACGGCACGGAGTGAGACGGGCTTGGGCGCCTTCCATACCACCTGCATGCCGGAGGTTTCCGGTCCCAGCGGCTTCCAGGTTTTCAGGTCCCGGGAGCCTTCCAGCTGCCCCCTGGCTACATAGTCGCCGTCCTTGTCATTGCGGCCCATCAGCACTTCCACGCTCCGTACGGGAATCGGCATGCCGTAGTCCACGCCATACCAGTCTCCCGGCTCGCCGTAAGCGCCGGAATGCCAGAAGGAGCCGCGGTCTCCGTCACAAAAGAGTTCCGCCTTGTCCATATTGCCCCCCTTGACCAGGGGCTTGGGGGAAAGGGCCGGAGTGCCCGCAATAGCGGGGAAAACTTTTTTGGAAACGGTGTCCGCCAGTTCATTGACGGCGGGGGTCATCACCCGGGAACCGGTTTTCACCACGGAGCGGTACAACTGGCCTTCCTGGTTGTGGCGGCGGGAAATGCCGTCCATGGCCGCCAGGGCCTGCGTGGCCTGCACCAGCTGGGTCACGGCGTCCCTGGTGTTGTTTTCCTCCAGCGCCGCCACGGCATGCTGGCCGGCGCGGCCCAGTTGTTCAAAGGCATCCACCCACGCGCCGATTTCCTTCATCAAGCGGGGGTTGTCCGCCTTGGCCCGGATGACGGGCGCGGCGGCGGCCATGCGGGCGAATTCCTTCTTGAGCAGGGCCGTATCCGCTTTGGCCACCTTGCCTTCCCGGGCGGCTTCCAGCACGCGCTTGACCACGGGTTCTATTTCCACGGATTCCTCACGGCGGTAACCGTGGCCGTTGGGCCCCTGGTCGGAGTTGTGGTTCACAAAGACCTGCATGGCTTCCGCCGCCTGCGGGAACAGGCGCTTGACGCCTTCCTTCCAGGATTCCTCCGATTTGAAGCCGTTGATATTCCAGGTGTAGTCCGCAAGGCCGAAGAGGGAGACCTTGGAGGCCTCCGGCTTGTCCATGGGGTTGGAGACGAAGCCGCCCATGGATTCCTTCGCGCCCGGTTCCGTGGCAAGGCCGTACACGCGGCCCATGCACAGGTTGGAGCGGCAGTAGTCCGTTACGGGGAAGTTCCACCAGACGTAGGAGGGACGCTTGATTCTCTTGTTCACCCACTGCTGGCCTTCCAGCGTGATGTCATGGCAGACGGAGTCCCCCGTCCACATGACGTGGATGGAGGGGTCCAGACGGTCGCCCAGAATGTCCAGGTAGGTTCCCGGCTTGGAGTCCGCCCAGCCGCGGTTGTACTCCGTAGGGCACATGACCAGGGGGGTGACGTCCTTTTTCACCTTGACGAATTCGTTGTTTATCTTGTTGAGCAGGAGCGCCTGCATGTCCCCCCTCTTTCCCTCGCCGAAGATGTCGTCAAAGAACACGGCAAAGGACCGGACGCCCAGCTTGTACATCATCTCAAATTTTTTGATGACGTTGTTCATGTCCTCTTCCGTCCACTTGATGTCCTTGCCGGGGTGGATGGCCCAGACAAAGTCCACGTGGTTTTCCTTCGCCACCTTCACCAGTTCCTTGATCTGGGCGGCCTGGTCCGCGGGATAGGGGTCCCGCCAGTGGGGGGAGGAGTGGTAGGGATCGTCCTTCGGCCCGTAGATGTATGTGTTCATCTTGTTCTGGCCGTAAAAGCGCAGTTGGCTCAAACGGGCCTCATGGCTCCATGGAGTGCCGTAGAAGCCTTCCACCGTTCCGCGGAATTCGATGTCCGGCCAGTCCGTGATTTCCCCTACGGGCAAGGTCACGCCTTCGCCGCCGGCCTTCGTGCCGAGCTGCCGCAGCGTCTGCATGGCGTAAAACGCGCCCCGCTCGTCATGGGCGCCTATGGCCACTTTGCCCTGCGGGGAGACGACCAGCTTGTAGGCCCCGGATTTTTCCAGAACGCCGTTCAGCAGCTTGCTGGCCGCCGTCTTGGCGGAGCGAATCACCACGGAAGGCTTTCCGGAGAAAGCAACCGTCTGGGAGGAGAGCTTGGACTGCTGGGGAACCGGGTACACGGCAGGTGACGCCGCAAGGGCGGAGCCGCCCAGCAGGGCAGCCACGCTCAAACCACATTGAAGAAGTTGAAAACCATTCATGATGATGCGCGATAATGGAATCAGAAAACACTTTCCACCTCAAGAAAAAACCGTCCGCACCCATTCCTCAATACGTCAACCCGGGAAAGGCGCGGAAGGAGGCTTCCAGGCGGCGCGCCTTCCGGTCTCTTCCCCGCGAACGCTTCCTGTGCCGCCTTGGCCCATTCCGCCCCCCGCATGAAATCCACCGCCGGGACGGCTCTCAGCCAACGGTTCCGTGCGGCTCTTTCAGGACAGGCGGCCATGTACCTTTTTGCGTCTTGCAGTCCCATTCTTCCGGTGTAGAATACATTTTCCCTACCCCTTCCCTCCCCATGGAATTTTTCATTCTTCTGCTGGTCCTCGGCCTGCTTTCCGGAATGGTCTTCACCTTTGTGAAGGCCTGCCAGGTCGTTTCTCTGGAACAAAAAGTCCGCACTCTGGAAACGGAAGTCTCCGAATTAAAGGAACGTCTGAATTCCCGTTCCTCCCCCCAGAGGCCCCCCGCGGAAACCAGAAAGAGCCTTCCGCCCCCTGTGGAAAGTCCGGTGCAGCCCATCCGTACGCTTCCTGCCGCCGCCCCGGTACGGGAACCCGCCTGCGCCCTTCCCTCCCGGCACAGCCTGCAGCCGGTCCGGAACGCCAGGCCCGCACCGTCGCGCCCCGCGTCCTTTTCCTGGGAATACTTCATCGGCGCCAAGCTGCTCTCCTGGATAGGAGGATTTGTGCTGTTTCTGGGAACCGGGTTCTTCGTCAAGTACAGCATTGACAATGATCTGATCTCTCCGGAATGGAGGGTAACCCTCACGTATCTGGCTGCCGCCGGCCTGCTGGGCGCCGGCCTGTCGCGGCTGAGGAAGAAGTACCCCATCCTTTCCGGCACGCTGACCTCCACGGGCATCCTGGTCCTGTACCTGGCTACCTGCGCCGGACGCATGTTTTACGAGCTTCCCTTCTTCACGACGGCCATCGCGACCGTTCTGCTGGCGGCCACCACGGCGGCGGCCTTCATCCTGGCGGTGCGCCTGCGGTTCCGCATAATCGCCTTCCTGGGCATCATCGGCGGTTTTCTGACCCCGGTCATCCTGTCCACCGGCCAGGACCATACGGCCTCCCTGTTCCTGTACATGACCATCCTGAACGCCGGGTTGCTCGCCGTCGTAGCCGCAACCAGGTGGACAGGAGCCGGAGGAACCGGACTGGCTGCCTATACCATCCTGCTGATGGGCTGGTTTGACGAATACGGCGGCCCCTCCCATATTCTCGCCGTCGTCATCCTGTCCATCTGCACCCTGCTCCTGTACGGGGGCTACGGCCTTTATGCCGGCACACGGCAGGCTGAACCGGACCGGAAGGGAGGTCCCTTCCTGCTGGCCTTCTGCGCCATTGCGGTCACCTGCCTGACGGCATTCCGCCTTCAGGCGGAGTGCAGCTTCCGGTTCCTTTCCCCTTCCTCCCACCTGCTTCTCCTGCTGGCGGGCATGCTCCCCATGATCGCCCTGCTCCCGCTGGCCCGCGCCAAAAGCACGTATTGGTCCTGCTTTCTTCCCATGGGGCTTTTCACCATTTTCTATTTTTACCAGTCTTCCGCGGAAGAAGCCTCGCAATCTGCCCTCTGGATATCCTCCCAGCTCCAGGGCCTTTTCTGCCTGTTCATGATTCCGGCGTCTTATGCGGTGCTGTCCGCACGCACGCCTTCCGGAGGGGCCTACCTGGCGGAGCTTCAGCCCGGCGTCAGGATTTCCTGCTTCGCCACGGCGGCTCTCGCGTGGCTGCTGGTCATGCACCCGCTTTCACCTTCCCCCTTTTACGTTTTCCTGACGGCGGCCACGTTCTGCGGAATGGCGGCATGGCACCGGAGAGGGCAGGCCCTGATGGCCGCGGCGGCCGGGTACACGATTGCGGCGTCCTATCAGGACATCCACCCTGCCGGTTCCGCGGTGATTTTCCTGGCGATCTTCCTGCTGCCCCTGCTGCTGGTCCGGCGGTTCCGCAGCGGCTTGCTGGCCTGGAGCGCCTCCGCCCTGGCATTCCCCCTCTTCTACCTTTCCTGGTGGCTCTTCGGAACGGCCCACCATCCGGAGGCCACCCATTTATGGGATTCCACCGTCGCGCTTGCCTGTGCGGCGCCTCCGCTGCTGGCGGCCCTGGCCCTGCGGCGGCTACCGGAGGAAACGCTTTTGAAGCGTTCCGCCATCCTCTGCTTTTATTATGGAGCAGCCATCGGCATGCTGACGCTGGCCATCGGCCTCCAATGGACGGGCGCCCCCCTGACCGTAGCCTGGTCCCTGGAAGGGCTGGCCCTTCTGCTGCTGTGCGGCAAATTTCCCCTGCCCAGACTGGCCTGGACGGGATTTTTCCTGCTGGCCTTCCTGTTCGTCCGCAACGGCCTGTCGCAAGCCTTCGTGCAACTTGACCCTGCCGGAATGCAGGCCCTGCGCACGATGTTCGCCACCATGGTTTTCTGCTGCATGGCCGGAGCCTGGTGGGTCCAGAAGAAAGTGACGCCACGCCTGCCGGGGGGCCGCAGCTCCGGCCTCCGCGTTCTTGTCGCGGCCCTGAATATTTTCGGGGCCATCCTGCTTTTCATCTGGATGAATACGGAAATATCCTGCGGCTTCGCCGCGCCGGGAGACCGTCCGCTGATGATCCAGTTCGGGAGCAGCGTGGCGCAGGACCTCACCATTTCCATTGCCTGGAGCCTCTTTGCCCTGGGCCTGATCGCCACGGGGTTTGACATCAGGTCTTCCAGGGTGCGCATGGCGGGACTCGCCCTGCTGGGCATCACCCTGCTGAAAGTCGTCTGTTATGACATTTCCAGCCTCGGGCAACTGTACCGCGTGGGAGCCCTGGTGGGGCTGGCCGCCATCGTGCTCATCTCCTCCTTCCTGTACCAGAAGTTCACCATGAAGCTGAGGAACAAAAAGAAGAGCCAGGGAGAGGCCCCGAAAAGTTAGCGTCATCTCACTTTGGAAGACAAATTTGACCATTGCATCACTTGAAGGGCGGTTCATAATGCGGAACATGCTCCGGCGCATTCTGATTCCTTTTCTGTGTCTTCTGGGCCTGTTCTGCACTCTTCAGGCCCAGGACGCCCCCGCCCTGAAAATCGCGACCCTGCACCCAATTCTGGGGGATATGGCCCGCGCCATCGGCGGCAGCCACGTGCAGGTGGCGGACCTGCTGCGCCCCAACGGCAACCTGCACAGCTTTGAACCCGCTCCGCAGGATATCGCCGCCGCAGGGCAGGCGCGCCTGGTTCTGGCCTCCGGCAAGAATCTGGAGCCGTACCTTCCCAAGTTGAAAGACGCGCTGGGCGGCAGGGCGCAAATTCTGGACCTGGGGGCCTCCATTCCGGACGTTCCCGTGGCGGCGGACACCGCAGACCATGACCATGGGCACGACGGGGACTGCTGCGCCCACGGCCCCAACGATCCCCACTGGTGGCACACCCCGGCCAATATGAAACGCGCCGCCCGCGCCCTGGCCGCCGCGCTCACGCGGATGGACCCGGCCCATGAGCAGGATTACAAGGCCGGACTGGCCCGGTGGAACAGAAAAATGGACCAGCTTTCCTCCTGGGCCAGGAAGGAGCTTGCGGACATTCCGGAAGCGGACCGCATCCTGGTGACGGGGCACGCGGCCATGAACCATTTCTGCAAGGAATTCGGCTTCCGCAGCATCAGCATCCAGGGGGTGAGCCGTGAAGACGAAGGCAATTCCGCCCAGCTGGCCTCCACGCTGAAGAAGCTGCGCGCAGCCGGGGTAAAGGCCCTGTTCCCGGAATATTCCTCCAACCCCAAGAGCCTCACGGAGATCGCCAAATCCCTGAACATCCCCGTTGCCAAGCCGATCAATACCGACGGGCTGGCTCCGGACGGCCATACGTTCGAGTCCATGTTCAAGCAAAACGTCGGCATCATCAAGGAAGCCCTTTCCCCGTCCCCCAGGCCATGACCAGCACACCCCTGCGCCAGTTTTTCCCTACTCTGGGAGTCGTCATCCTGCTGGGGTTCTTCCTTTATAACATGACGGCAGGCACCCCCGGAGCACAGGAAGCGGACCTCTCCTCCCCCGCGGCGCAGGCCGCGGACGTTCCCACGGTCATCACGGTCAGGTGCGCCCACCGTCCGGAATTTCTTTCCATCTCCCATGGAGGCCGTGTCCTCTGGCAATCCGGGACGCCCGGCCTGCATGAAGAAGTGGAATGCGGCCTTCCGCTGGAAGACGGCTCCGTGACGCTCACCGTTTCCGCCCGCTGGCCGGAAGGCACGCCGGACACCCCCGTTACGCTGGAACTGGAACCGGAGGGCAGGCCGTCCTCCTCCGCCACCCGCTGGTCCTTCGGCCCTTCCCTGAACGACAGCTACTTCTTCTCATGGAAATAAACAGTCCAGCCCCCCACTGCGCCCAGGACCACATCTGCTGGGGCGCGCATGCCAGCCACCCGGACCGCCACCGGCTGGAAGTGCGGAACCTCAGCGTGTATTACGGGAGCCTTCTTGCCCTGGACGGCATCAGCTTTTCCATCACCTGCGGCCACACGCTGGCCCTGATGGGCCCCAACGGCGCGGGAAAATCCACGCTGATCAAGGCCTTGGCCGGACTGCTCCGTCCTGATTCCGGGGAAATCCTGTGGAACGGCAGCCCTCTTCACGATACGCCGGGAGAAATCGCCTACCTGCCCCAGCGTTCCGACGTGGACTGGTCCTTTCCCATCACCGTCCGCGCGCTGGTGGAAATGGGCCGCTATCCGTCCCTGGGACTGTGGAAAAAATTCGGGCGCCATGACCGGGACATCGTAGAAAAATCCCTTCACGCGCTGGGCATGGAATCCCTGGCGGACCGCCAGATTTCAGAACTTTCCGGAGGGCAGCAGCAGCGGGCATTCCTGGCGCGCGCCCTGGCGCAGGAAGCCCACGTCCTGCTGCTGGACGAACCCTTCACAGGGCTGGACGCCCCGGCCTGCCAGTCCCTGGGGCGGCTGCTGGATTCCCTGGCGGCGGAAGGACGGCTGGTCATCGCCTCCCATCACGACCTGAACACGGCGGCGGACATTTTTGACACCATCCTGCTGATGAATCGCGAGCTGGTCGCCTTCGGCCCCCCGGGGGAAGTGCTTGCTCCCTCACGCATCCGGGAGACGTATGGAATGGAACCTCAACCGGAAACCCAAGTTTCATGATGGACGACTTTCTTCAATTCCTCCGCGAACCCATCGCGCAGCGCTCCCTGCTGGCATGCGTCATGATCGGCTTCGCCAACGGCTTCGTCAGCGGGCTGGTCATCCTGAAAAAATCGGCTCTCCAGATCGGCACGCTCTCCTGCGCCCTGCTGCCGGGCATAGCGGTGGCGGTGCTCCTCTTCGGCCTCACCCGCTGGAGCCTCCTGACGGGGGCCGTGGTGGCCGCCCTGCTGGTGGGCCTGGGTTCCCTATTCGTCTCCCGCACGTCCCGGCTGAACCAGGATACCGCCCTGTCCATCCTGCACACCACGGCCTTCGCCGCGGGTTTCATCGTACTAGTGCGGCTGGGCCTGCAACAGAAAATTGACGACTGGCTGTTCGGCTCCATCATGAGCCTGTCCGACTCCGACCTGTGGATCGCCTTCGCCATCAGTTCCGTCAGCGTCCTGATCCTGCTTCTCTTCCGCCGCCCCATCCTGATCTACCTCTTTGACCCGGACATCGCCACCACGCTGGGCATTCCCTCCCGCCTCATCAGCTACGGCATCTTCACCCTCATCATCCTGGTGCTCGTCTCTTCCCTCCAGGCCGTGGGGGCGTTCCTGACGCTGGGGCTTCTCGTCGGTCCCGCCGCCACGGTGTACATGCTCACCAACAAGCCTTCCCACCTCTTCTGGGGGGGCGGAATCATCGGTGGACTGGGCTCTTTGCTGGCCTTTTACCTGTCCTTCCCGCTGGGCTGGCACCTGGGCGCAACCATCATTCTGGTGCTGGGAACCTTCTTCTGCGCAGCCTACTTGTATTCATCACGGTGCGGGCTTCTAAAACAGCGCAGAAAGAATTCTTCCTCCATACAATAACAAGGCCCGTTTTCATGACAATCCATGACACGCAGACTACTAGTCCGCCGTGGGGGTCGCCATTATAATGCGGGTTGTGAAAAAATGTGAGATATGCTCTGCACCGGCAACGGTGTTCCTGACACAGATCATCAACGGGAAATCCACCAAATTCTGCCTCTGCGCCAAATGCGCCCAGGAGCGGGGCCTGCTGGACCCGGACGCCTTTGATCTGGCGGAGAAACTGTTCCCGAACCTTCAGGGCCAGTTCGGCAAGGAAGGCGCGGCGGACCCCGCCGCCCCCATTCCGGCCCTGCAGTCCCTACCGCTCACAAGCTGCCCGATCTGCTCCTTCACCCTTCAGGATTACAAAAATGTAGGACGCCTGGGCTGCAGTGAATGCTACAACGTCTTTGAAGAAGAGATACTCCCTCTTCTCACCCAGATTCAGCCTGATTCCCACCATCACGGAAAAACGCCCGAACGGGCGGAAAAGCGCGAAACGGAAACCCATACCATCAGTGATCTGGAACAACAACTTTCCCTGGCAGTGGCAAGAGAGGATTATGAACGCGCGGCCAAGCTCCGCGATCAAATCAAGCAATTGCGCACGCCGACCAATTAACGTACATGCTCTTTGACGACTTACTAAACAACCCCGCCAAATGGATGGTGGAATCACGGGATGAACACGACATCGTTCTCACCTCCCGCATCCGCCTGGCACGCAATCTGACCGCCACCCCTTTTCCCGGCTGGGCCACGCGCCAGCAGAGGGAGGAAACGCTGAAGCTCACCTCCGGTGAAGCGCGCCAAATCCCCGTCATGAAGGGAGGCTATTACGCGGAACTCTCCGGACTCACCCAGCAGCAAAAACAGCTGCTGGTGGAACGCCACCTCATTTCCCGGGAACTGGCCGCGCGCTCGGAAGGCTGCGCCGTTCTCATCTCACGCAGCCAGAACGCCAGCATCCTCTTCAATGAGGAGGACCACCTGCGCCTTCAGTACATCCTGCCCGGCATCCAGCTTAAAAAAGCATGGGGAGCCATCTCCAAAATAGACTCCGAACTGGAAGCCAGGCTCCCGTACGCCTACAACACGCGGCTGGGCTACCTCACCGCCTGCCCCACCAACCTGGGCACGGGCATGAGGGCCTCCGTGATGATGCACCTGCCGGGCCTCGTCATCTCCGAACAGATGCAACAGGTCGTCCAGGCGGCCGTGCAGCTCAACATCACTGTCCGCGGCCTGTACGGAGAAGGGACGGAAGCCACCGGCAACCTCTTCCAGATTTCCAACCAGACCACGCTGGGAGACAGCGAGGACCAGATCGTGGAACGCATGACCCGCTTCACCTCCGACCTGGCCCACCAGGAATGGAACGCCCGCAGGCGGCTGCTCCAGGCTTCCTCGCTCCAGGTAAAAGACCGCGTTTCCCGCGCCTACGGCCTCCTGACCAACGCCACCCTGCTATCCACGCAGGAGGCGCTGGCGCTGCTCTCCTTCCTCCGGATGGGAGCATCCCTGGACATCTTTTCCCACCAGGCATTAAAAAACGTCAATAAAACCATACTGAACATTCAGCCGGCCCACCTGGCCCGCCTGTCCACTACGGACCAGACAACTCCCGAAGACAGGGACCAGATCCGTGCGGACATTATCCGGAAGGAACTTTCCGGAAACTGATGCAACAACAAAACTTCTTTACAATACATGAACAATTTTACGCCTAGGGCGCAACAAGTGCTGGCGCATGCGCGCCGGGAAGCGGACCGCTTCAATCATCATTACATAGGGACCGAACACCTGCTCCTCGGGCTGCTCAAGCTGGGCAAGGGCGTAGCCGTCACCATCCTGGAAAACCTGGGGGTGGAGCTTACCGCCGTGCGCAGGCAGGTGGAGGAACAAATAGGCCGGGGCACGGAGCCCCAGGCGGAGGGCAACATCCCGTACACCCCCAGAGTCCGCAAGGTCCTGGCGATGGCCAACCGGGAAGCCCAGGAACTCAACCACACGTATGTGGGCACGGAGCACCTGCTCCTGGGCCTCATCCGGGACGGAGACGGCGTGGCCGGACAGATTCTGCGCCACTTCGGCGTGGATTTGGAACAGGCGCGGCGCGAGCTGCTGGACGTACTGACGCCCAAATACCAGATGGATGCGGATGAAGACAACATCATCCCGGACGACGATGACGACGAGGAGGAAAATGAATCCCCCGCCATCCCGACGGACGAGCCTTCCTCCCCCTCCTACTCCAGGCAGCAGAAATCCAAGACCCCCGCGCTCCAGGCCTTTGGCCGGGACATGACCCAGCTGGCCCGGGACGGCAAGCTGGATCCCGTCATCGGCCGCGCCTCGGAAATTGATCGCGTCATCCAGATTCTGTGCCGGAGGAACAAAAACAACCCCGTCCTGCTCGGTGAAGCCGGGGTGGGCAAAACCGCCATCGTGGAAGGGCTGGCCCAGGAAATAGCCCAGGGCCATGTTCCGGAGCTCCTGCGCAGCAAGAGGGTCATCTCCCTGGACCTGGCGCTGATGGTGGCCGGCACCAAATACCGCGGCCAGTTTGAGGAACGGCTCAAGGCCGTAATGGATGAAATACGCCGGGAAGGCAATGTCATCCTTTTCATTGATGAACTGCACACCATTGTAGGCGCCGGATCCGCGGAAGGCTCCATGGACGCCTCCAACATCATCAAGCCCGCCCTCTCCCGGGGTGAGCTCCAGGCCATAGGCGCCACCACGCTCAACGAATACAGGAAACACATTGAGAAGGACGCCGCCCTGGAACGCCGCTTCCAGCAGGTGCAGGTAGGGGAACCCTCCGTGGAGGACACCATCCAGATTCTTGCCGGCATCCAGCCCAAGTATGAGGAACATCACAAGGTGCATTATACGAAGGAAGCCGTTGAAGCCGCAGCCAGGCTCTCCCACCGCTATCTGACGGGCCGCTTCCTGCCGGACAAGGCCATTGACATCCTGGATGAAGCAGGGGCGCGCAAGCGCGTCTCCCAGATGACCCGCCCGGACCACATCAGCGACATGGAAACCCGCATTGCGGAAATCAAGGAACGCAAGGACAAGGCTGTGGAAACCCAGCTTTTTGAGGAAGCAGCCCGCCTGCGCGACGAGGAAAAACAAGCCAGGGCGGAACTTCAGAACATGCTGGAAACCTGGCGCAATTCCTATGAGACCAATTACGTTCCCGTGACGGATGAAGACGTGATGAGCGTGCTCGCCAAATGGACGGGCATCCCGCTGGCCCGGATGGAGGAAAAGGAAACCGCCAAACTTCTGCGGATGGAAGAAGAGTTAAAAAGCAAAGTCATCGGCCAGGACGAGGCGGCCTCCGCTATCGCCCGCGCCCTGCGGCGCAGCCGCGCGGACATCAAGGACCCGCGCCGCCCGATCGGCTCATTCCTCTTCCTGGGTCCCACCGGCGTGGGTAAAACCTATCTGGCCCGCAATCTGGCGGAAATCATGTTCGGCACCGCGGACGCCCTGATTCAGGTGGACATGAGCGAGTACATGGAAAAACACACCACGTCCCGTCTCATCGGTTCTCCTCCCGGCTACGTAGGCCATGACGAAGGCGGCCAGCTCACGGAAGCCGTCCGGCGCAGGCCCTACTCCGTCATCCTCTTTGATGAAGTGGAAAAGGCCCATCCGGACGTCATGAACCTGCTTCTCCAGATTCTGGAAGAAGGAAGCGTGACGGACTCCCTGGGACGCAAGATCAACTTCCGCAACACCATCATCATCCTGACCTCCAACGTGGGGGCCGCCTCCGCCAAGCGGCAGAGCGCCATGGGCTTCGGGGCCATGGCCGCCGACAACGCGGACTACGCCGCCATGAAGGGAAAGATTCTGGAAGAAGCGCGCAGGCAATTCCGCCCGGAATTCCTGAACCGCTTTGATGACATTTCCGTCTTCCGCATGCTGGAACGGGATGACCTGGAACGCATCGTGCATCTGGAAGCGGACAAGCTCATCTCCCGTCTCAAGACCAAGAATATCACGCTGGCCCTGAGCCCGGAAGCCCTGAGCCTGATCATCAAGAACGGCTACGACCCGCAGTACGGCGCACGCCCGATGCGCCGCGCCATCGAACGCCTGCTGGAAGACCCGCTGGCGGAATCCCTGCTGAGGGGAGACGTGAAACCCGGCGATAAAATTGAAGCCGTGGAAACGGACGGAACGGAGACGCTCACCTTCCTGCACATCAAGGATAAAACCCCGGCAAAGCCCAAAACGCCGCGCAAAAGGGCTCCACGGAAGCCCAAGGCGGAATAAAAGCTTTCCGGTTTTTCAACCGAGGCCCCTGCATGCTGGCATGCAGGGGCTTTTTCTTTGACGGATTACGCAAATATCCGTTTTTCGCTGAAAGAACCATTTACCAGCCTGTGATATATTATAAATATGACCTTTTACTTCTCAAAAATTCTATTCCTTTTCATGCTGACAAATCTGTTTGTCTTCGCAGAAGATATACAGAAAAACAGGGAGCGGGAAGCAGCGCGTTCAGTAATCATGCGGACCGTTCCGTCCCTGGCCAAAGCCCCGGAAAAACTGCAATTGGAAATTATTGAAAAAGAAGACGGGCACGATGTTTTTGAAACGAAGGCCTCCGGCGGAATACTGAATATCCGGGGAAGCAGCGGTACAGCCCTCTGCCGGGGATTCTATGATTTTCTGAAGACAAACCGTCTGGGAATGGTCTCCTGGGATAATAAAGATATCCGCTGGCCGGCGCAACTGCCGGACGCCGCGCCGCGCCGCATCGTTTCCCCTTTCCGCAACCACTATTACCTCAATGTGGTCACTTATGGCTATACGATGCCTTACTGGACCTGGGAACGCTGGGAAAAAGAAATAGATTGGATGGCTCTGCACGGCATAGATATGCCTCTGGCCCTGGTTGCCACGGAGGGAATCGCCATACGGGTATGGAAACGGCTGGGACTGACGGAGAAAGAAATAGAAGAATTCTATACAGGGCCGGCACACCTCCCCTGGCAGCGGATGGGGAACATCGTCAATCATGACGGCCCCCTGCCCGCCAGCTGGCACAAGGAACAAATCGCCCTGCAGCACCGCATCCTGCACAGGATGAAATCCCTGGGCATGACCCCCATTTGTCCTGCTTTTTCCGGTTTCGTTCCCCGGGGAATCCTCCGCCTTTATCCGGAAGCGAAGCTTCACCGGCTGGGGTGGGGAGGCTGGCCTCAAAAAAACCACGCCCATTTTCTTTCTCCGGAAGACCCCCTTTTCCTTAAAATAGGACGCCTGTACATGCAGGAATGGCAGAAGGAATTCGGGAGAAACACCTATTTTCTTGCAGACTCCTTTAATGAAATGGAACTTCCTGAAAACAAAGGAGGAGCCGAAGCCCGCAACAACATGCTCAGTTCCCTCGGAGAACAAATTTACCGCTCCATTTCCTCCACCAACCCGGATGCGGTATGGGTCATGCAGGGATGGATGTTCGGATACCAGCGCAATATCTGGAACGCAGATACCCTGAAGGCTTTGCTCAGCAAGGTTCCGGATGATAAGATGCTCCTTCTGGACCTGGCGGCGGATTACAACAAGACCTTCTGGCGCAACGGCATGAACTGGGACGTCTTCAAAGGTTTTTTCAATAAACCGTGGGTTTACAGCGTGGTTCCCAACATGGGCGGCAAATGCGCCATGACCGGGGTAATGGATTTTTACGCCAACGGCCATCTGGAAGCCTTGAACTCTTCATCCAGGGGGCATCTCTCCGGAATGGGCATGGCCCCGGAAGGGATAGAAAACAATGACGTTATCTACGAACTGGTTACGGACGCCGCATGGAGGGACCGCCAGGAGGACGTGGAACAATATCTGGAAAATTATTGCCGTGCCCGATACGGAAATTATCCGGACAGCATGAAGGAAGCCTGGAATCTGTTCCGCCGCACAGCCTATTCCAACTTAAAGGACCATCCCCGTTTCAACTGGCAAATGAAACCCGGCACCCGCGGCTGTTCCGTAAACACAAGCGAAGATTTTCTGAAAGGCCTTTCCCTGTTCGTCAACACTCGCGGCCTGGAACAGTCCCCCCTGTTCCGCCAGGATGCCGTTGAGATGACCGCCCATTACCTTGGCATACGCATGAATGAAGCCATCCTGGCCGCTCTGGAAGCCCTGGATGAACAAGACATGGAGAATACGGAAAAATGCATGGAATATTTCCGCAAATACGCCCTTCGGGCGGATTCCTTTCTGGAAGGACACCCCACCTGGAGGCTGTCGCGCTGGTTATCATTTGCCCGGTCTCACGGAACTTCTCCGGAGGAAAAAAACAAGTATGAACAAAACGCCAGAAGGCTGGTGACCAGATGGGGGCCTCCCGTAGACGACTACGCCGCCAAAATATGGAGCGGCCTTATCAGGGACTACTATCTGCCGCGCTGGGAACACTTTATTCAAAGCCGTCTTTCCGAAAAAAATCCGGATATGGGAGCATGGGAGGAAAAATGGGTCCGTTCCACTGGCGTAAGCGCGGCGCACGCTCCCGGAGATCTGGTCAACGCCTGCCGCCAGGCTATCCGGGAGGCGCCGCCCCTGCCTTCTTCCCTGAAAAGAAAAGCAGCCGGGTCAATTATAGGAAACTGGACCTCCGCAACGGTATCCACGGAATGGAGTTATCTGGACTGGCCCGTTTCTTCCGCTGATCTTGAAAAACTCCGGGGGGTGCGCTTCGTCTTCACTTCCGGCAGCCATGCCCTGGAAATAGACGGCGTCGAACTCCTGGAAAACGGCAAAATAATCGCCCGCGACCAGCACGCCGGATTGGCAGGCAAGCCTTCCCGCGGGAATTTCTACAAACTTTCCCTTCCCAAGGGAATCCATGCCAACAACGGATGTTCCCTCAGAGCCAGGGTCCGCTCCGTGGGAGGAAAATCTTCCAATGGAAAATTGGAACTGATTAAAGAATGAACGGCTTGAATTTCATTCGCTTTCCGGAAGGAGCCTCATGAATCCGTACCCGTGCCGTTTCCTGACCGAACCAGGAAACGGCACGCCCGGCGTCCCTCGGAAGCCCCGCACAGAACAATCGGACGGAAAGTTACATTTCGAACCGGTGCAGGTTTTCCACATGGGAATATCCCATCTTCCTGAGCGTTTCCAGCGCCTTGTCCGCCCTCTTGCCCGTACGGCAATACAGCAGAATCACGGCGTTTTTATCCGGAAGAAGCTGCGGAGCCCGTTGTTCCACCTCATCTGCCGGAATATTCAAGGCTCCCTCCTTATGTCCCGTGCGGTACTCATCCGGAGTTCGGACATCCACCAGCACAATAGGGCGCGCCATGCCGCTTTCCGGAGACACCACCATGGCGGCGGGAACAGGGGCGCGTTCCGCATTCCTGCCTTTCAGCCAGACGAAGAGGGCTGTCAGCCCGGTCACCATGACCACATACAAAACCACGTTTTTCACGCGGCCACTTCACTAAACCGCGGCGAAGTAATCAAGAGAAAATACCGCCCAGCCCCCGCACGCAGGCGTCATCTGCCCTCCGGCCCGCTCCGGCGGCCCCGTTCCACGGGAAAATAACGCTCCGTCCGCAAAAGCGGGAAGGGAAAGTTCTTTCCCTTCCCCCCCATATTCGGAAAGGCCGGAGAATTGTCCCCCTACCCCTCATCATCAATCACCACAGCCTGGGAGGCGAATCCAAAAGCGGGGCTTCCCCATTCCACTACATCCCCGGGTTTTAAATATACCGGAGGCTTCATCCCCATCCCCACGCCTCCCGGAGTTCCGGTGGAAACCACATCTCCGGGCCATAAGGTCATGAACCGGGAAACATAGGCAATCAGGCGCGGAACAGGCCAGATCAAGCCGTCCGTATTGCCGCTTTGGCGCACTTCCCCGTTCACCTTCAATTCCAGGGGAATGCCGGCTCCGTCCCCAAGTTCATCAGCGGAAATGAACGTGGGGCCCATTGGGGCAAAGCTGTCATAACTCTTTCCCTTGGTCCACTGTCCGCCATGTTCCAGCTGGTTGGCCCTTTCCGAATAGTCGCACATCAGCGTATAGCCGCTGATAGCCCGCGCGGCCTCCTCCGGGGAAGCGTTTTTCAGCACCTCCTTAATCACTACGGCCAATTCAATCTCATAATCCAGCTTGTCGCAGCCGGGCGGATACAAAACGACATCGCTGCAGGAAGTAATGGCGGAAGGCGATTTCAGGAAAACAGCCGGTTCCTGTACGGAATCCCCGTCAAACTCCTTCGCATGGTCTGCATAGCTCTTTCCCAGGCACACCAGCTTGGAAGGGGAACAGGGCAGCGCGGTATCAATCGTCCATTCAGGGTCAACAGCTTTGGCGGCGGTATTATCCAGAAACGCGGCAATGCGCTTTATTTCCTCCCCGCAGGATCCCGTTTCCCCGCAAATGCAGGCATCCACCTCGGCAAGCACGGAGTCCGCCGCCAGGTATTCTCCGCGGCTTTCGCTCCACAGAGCCATGACGCGCTCCGCCCGGTCATTCAGGTAAAATCTGATCTTCACCCTTCCATCCTACAAAGCTCCTCCTTTTAGGCAAAGGGAGGTTCCGTCATTCTTTGCTCCGGAGGTTCTCTTCCGCCGCCCGGACGCTCTGTGAAAGCATGCAGCGCGTAGGGCTTGCGTTACCGGAGCAAAACATTATCATGCCACCGCTTAACATCATTAACCTATGTCCGATCAAATCTATTTTTTTGACACTACCCTGCGCGATGGAGAACAATGCCCCGGAGCATCCATGAACCTACGCGAAAAGCTGGAAGTGGCGCGGCAAATGGAACGGCTGGGCATGGACGTGATTGAAGCCGGCTTTCCCTGCATCTCCGACGGCGACTTTGAAGCCGTGCACACCATCGCCCGCGAAATCAAAAAATGCCGCATCGCAGGGCTGGCCCGCTGCGTGAAGGCGGATATTGAAGCGGCGGCCAGGGCCCTGGAACCCGCCGGGGAACGCGCCCGCATCCACATCTTCCTGGCAACCAGCAAGCTGCACATGCAGTTCAAATTGAAAAAAGCGGAATCCGAAATTCTGCGCATGGCGGCGGAAGGCGTATCCTATGCCAAGCAATTCGTGCAGGATGTGGAATTTTCCCCGGAGGACGCTTCCCGCACAGACCTGGATTTTCTGACCAAAGTCGTGGAAACAGTCATCGACGCCGGCGCCACGACCGTCAACATTCCGGATACTGTGGGCTACACTACTCCGGACGAATTCTACCGCATCATCCGCCACCTGAAAGAAAATGTGCCGAACATCGGCAAAGCCGTCATCTCCGTGCATTGCCACAATGACCTTGGGCTGGCCGTAGCCAACTCCCTGGCAGCCGTCCGCGCCGGAGCCCGCCAGGTGGAAGGAACCATTAACGGCATCGGCGAACGCGCCGGAAACGTGGCTCTGGAAGAAGTCATCATGGCCCTGCGCACCCGCGCCGGGCAATTCGGAGACGTCACGGACAACATCAACACGAAGGAAATCGTCCGCACTTCCCGCATCGTGGCCCGCATGAGCGGCATGCAGGTGCAGCGGTCCAAAGCCATCGTGGGGGAAAACGCTTTCGCCCACTCTTCAGGCATCCACCAGCACGGCATCCTCAACTGCCGGGAAACCTATGAAGTCATGGATCCGCAGGCGGTCGGCTGGGGCGCCACGGAACTCCCGCTCACCAAGCATTCCGGGCGCGCTGCCGTCAAATCCAGGCTGGAACAGCTGGGCCATGTCCTCACGGAAGAGGAAGTCAACACCGTCTTTGAACGCTTCAAGAAAGTGGGCGACTCCAAAAAATTCGTTTATGATGATGATCTTTCCGCCATTGTGGACGACTCCCTGCATGCCTCCACCGGCCTATGGGAACTGGACTTCCTGCAATTCGTGGCGGGCAGCCACGCGCGTCCCACGGCTACGGTGGGACTGCTCAAGGAAGGCAAGAAATTTGAAGACAGCTCTACAGGCAACGGCGCCGTGGATGCCGTCATCAAGGCTATTGAGCGCATCACTAAGCGCAAAGGCACGCTGAAAGGCTACAGCGTCAACGCCGCTTCCGAAGGGAAGGACGCTCTGGGAGAAGTCACGGTTCATGTGGACTTCGGCCAGCCCAAGCCCATCGTGGGCAAGGGAGCCTCCACGGACGTCATTGAAGCCTCCGCCCGGGCCTACCTGAACGCGGTCAACCGCTCCATCCGCATGGAAAACATGCCTCAGCCCAACAATCTGGACGCAGGAGCCATCTGACCCGGAGCGCCCCGGTACGCATGCGCGAACGGGGCGCACCTCCGCACGGCGTCCGCAGGACAGCTCCTATGGCTTGCTTTTCTCCTGCTTCCGTGCCATAAATTCCAAGCCTTTTACACCGTACAACCCCATGAAAGCAACACTACTCCTTCTCTGCCTGGCGTGCAGCGCGCTGGCAGCTCCTCCAACCAAAAAACAGCCGGAGCCGGCCAAACCGCTGCCTCCGCTGGAAAAAGCCACCATTGCCATTGACGGCCACCCGGAAAGCGTGGCTGCGGACGCGGAGGGCAACATCTACTTCACCTGCATCGGCGCCAAACTGGCGCCCACGGAAAAGGACAAGGACGGCTACCTGGGCGTTATCCCGCACGGCTCCACGGAACCTAAAAAGATCACGGACGTGGACACCCTGGACGCTCCCAAGGGGCTCCTGTACCAGGACGGCTTCCTGTACTGCACGGATGTGGACATGGTCTACAAGATAGACGCCAAAACCGGCACCATTGAGGGGTATGTGGACCTGTCCCCCTCCCGCATGAAATTCCTCAACGACCTGGCGTTCATCAACGGCAGGCTCATGGTCTCCTCCACGGATACCGACCAGATTTTCTACGTGGACACGAACACCAGTTCCTACGGGGAGCTGGTCACCAAGCAGCCCATCTACAAGCCGAACGGCCTGGCCTGGGACCCGGAAAGAAAAGTCATCTACCTCTGCGAATACGCCACGGATGAAAAAGGCAAGCCCAGCGGCCGCCTGCTCTCCATCAACCCCGTCTCCCGGGAAGTCACGGAACTCTCCAAGGAACGGGGGCAATACGACGGCCTGGTGTACCGTGACAACGCCCTTTACTACAGCGACTGGTCCAAGGACAAAAAACCGGAAGCCATCCGCAGGCTGGACCTGAAAACGGGGCGTTCCGCGCCGGCAGCCACCGGTCCCATTGAAGGCGCGGCGGACTTTATCCTGTATGACTCCATGATCGTGGTTCCGGGCATGGCGGAAAAGAAAATCCACATCATGCCCATCGGCGGGAAAAAATAAACCGGGCGGTTCCGCTCTTCAACTCCCCTCTCCGGGCCGCCGGCGGGCATTTCCCGCGCTGGCGGCCTTTTTCAATTTACGGCTTGAAGTACACGTGGGGATGCGCTTAGTTAATGGGGATATGAGCAAGATTTCAGACCAAATCATGGAAGGGATGAAAACCGCCATGAGAGCAAAAGACTCCGTCACCCTCAACACGCTGCGCGCCCTCAAGACGGCTCTGACGAACACGGCCATCGCCAAGGGAGGCCTGGGAACCCAGTTGGAGGAAGCGGAAGAACTGGCCGTGGTCCGCAAGCAAATCAAGCAGCGCGAAGACTCTACGGAACAATTCCGCTCCGCCGGACGCCCGGAACTGGCCGACAAGGAAGAAGCGGAAATCGCCGTCCTCAAGCAATTCATGCCTGCTGAACTCACCGCAGAGGAAACGGAGGCCATGCTGGAAGCCGTCCTGAAGGAAACGGGAGCCTCCACCAAAAAAGACATGGGACAGGTCATGAAACTCATGCAGGAACGCACCGCCGGCAGGGTCAACGGCAAGGAACTGGCCCGCATGGTGTCAGCCAGACTATCATGAAATGCTGTGCCGCCATCATTGTAGCGGCCGGGTCCTCCCGGCGCGCCGGATTTGACAAGCTGCTGGCCCCCCTGCACGGCGTCAAGGTGCTGGAACGCAGCATCCGGGCCTTTGCCAACTGCCGGGAAATCACGGAAATCGTGGTCGTCTGCCCGGAAGAGCGCTTCCGCGCCATTGATGCTGCGGACCTGGAGACGGAAATACCCGTCACCCGCGTGGACGGAGGAGCGGAACGGCATGAATCCGTTCAGAACGGCCTGGCAGCCCTTCTCTACACGCCGGAACTTGTGGCCGTGCACGACGGAGCGCGCCCCCTTATCACGGTAGAGCAAATCTCCCGCTGCATCCAGACTGCCAGGGAATGCGGAGCGGCCGCTTCCGCGCATCCCGTGACGGACACCTTGAAGCGCGCGGACGAAGAACGCTTCACCCTGCCGGAGCAGGTGGACCGGGACGGCCTGTGGTGCATGGAAACCCCGCAGGTCTTCCAATACCCGCTCCTGCTGGATGCGTATGTGGAAGTCACGGAACGGAACATGCAGGTGACGGATGAAGTAACCGCCCTGCAGCTCATCGGCCATCCCACGCGGCTGGTGCACAACCATGAGCCAAATCCCAAAATCACCTGGCCGGAAGATGTCTCCCGGGCTGAAACGCTGTTGGAACTCAAACACCTCCGCAAAGACTCATGACCGGCCTTCTGTGTACAGAACCCCGCGCCGTCCTCATTCTGGGAACGGGCTACCTGGGAAAAGCGCTGGCGGAGAGCCTGCGGAAAGCCGGTCACACGGCCCTTACGGCGGACATTGACGCACAGAAAGCCATTTATGAAGCGGACGTCACGGAGAGAGCCTCCATGCACAGCCTGGCCGCCCGCATCCCCTCCCCCCACATCATCGTCATGTGCGCCAGCACGCGGGGAGGCTCAGAGGAAGCCTACCGCAGCCTCTACATCCGCGGAACGCAGAACACGCTGGAAGCCTTCCCCGGAACGCCGGTCATCTTCTGCTCCAGCACCTCCGTCTATGGCATCACGGACGGACGCTGGATCACAGAGGAACATAACGTCTACCCCGCCTCCGGAAAAAGCGGCCTCCTCATTCAGGCGGAACAGGCGGTTCTGGCCGCGGGAGGCACCGTCGTCCGGCTGGGAGCTCTCTACGGGCCGGACCGCTGCGTGCTCGTCTCCCAATACTGCAAGAAGGGCGCGGCCCTCCCCGGAAACATGGACAGGTGGATCAACTACATCCACCGGGATGACGCCGTGGCCGCCCTGCACCTGCTCTGCACGCTCCGGGAACCGCCCACCGGCATCTACAACCTGACGGACCGCACCCCCATGCAGCTGGGAGAAATTTACTCCTACCTCTCCGGACTGCTGGGCATGCCCGCGCCACAGCCCGAACCGCTCCAGGCGGAAGCGCGCCGCGGCTTTTCCAGCCAGAGAATCTCCTGCTCCCGCCTTCTGGCCCTGGGCTGGGAGCCGCTCTACCCAAGCTTTGCGGACGGCGTGCACAACGTGCTGGAAGCGCTGGAAGCGGGGGGAGAATAAACTCCCGCCGCCGCTTCTTCTCTTCATGCCCAAGAAAACGCTCCGGGCAGGCATGAAAAAGAGAGAGAACAAACGCAGGACGCATACCGGAACAGGCGAGGCGCCCGGCCAGCCTCCCCGCCAGTCTTTGACTCTCCCCTTTCTTGACTTGCCGGGCGCGAACAGGCAAAATCCTGCGCGCAATGCGTATCATCACAGGACTTCAACCCAGCGGCAAGCTGCATGTCGGCAACTACTTCGGAGCCATGGAACCAGCCGTCCGCATGCAGGAACGCGGAGAATCCTACTACTTTCTGGCGGACTACCACGCCATGAGCACCGTTCACGACGCGGAGACCCTGCGGGAAAACTGCAAAAACCTGGCGACGGACTTTCTGGCCGTGGGCCTGGACCCTGGAAAATGCGTCTTCTTCCGCCAGTCCTCCGTGCCGGAAGTCAATGAACTGGCCTGGATACTCGGCACCGTCTGCCCGGTGGGCCTGCTGGAACGCTGCCACTCCTACAAGGACAAAATCGCCAAGGGGTTCTCCCCCAGCAACGCCCTCTTCACCTACCCCGTCCTCATGGCGGCGGACATCCTGATGTATGACTCCGACCTGGTGCCCGTAGGCAAGGACCAGAAGCAACACCTGGAAGTCACCCGCGACCTGGCAGGCAAAATGAACGAACAATTCGGCGAAGGCACCTGCAAGCTGCCGGATGCGCTCATTGCGGAAAGCACGGCCATCGTGCCGGGGCTGGACGGGCAAAAAATGAGCAAAAGCTACAACAACACGCTCCCCATCTTCGGTGAGGAAAAAGCCGTCCGCAAGCTCATCATGAAAATCCCCACGGACTCCACCCCTGTGGAAGATCCCAAACCCACGGAAGGCTCCGTCATCCTGCAGCTCTACAAGCTCTTCGCCTCTGCGGAAGGCTATGAAGACATGGTCCGCGACTTCAAAAACGGAGGCTGCGGCTATGGCGACTTCAAAAAACGCCTCTTTGACGCCTACTGGGAATACTTCCGTCCCGCGCGCGAACGCAGGGCGGAACTGGAAGCCAACCAGGACTACGTGCACCGGACGCTGGAAGAAGGGGCCCGCAAGGCGCGGGAAACGGCCTCCGTAGTGCTGGACAGGGTGCGCCGGGCCGTGGGCCTGATCTGAACCGGGAATGGAATGCCGGGAGAACCGGGGACAGCACACGTTTTTTAGTGGCATGGAAAAGCACGGAATGTTATACAGGAAGATATGAAGAATATTCTGGTAGCCATTGATTTCTCCAACGCCACGGACGCCGTCATTCATCAGATCGGCAAACTGGCTTGCCCCAACGACAGCATCATCCATCTGCTCCACATTGTGGAACCCAGCATCTGTTATGAAGTCTCCGGCGTGCTGCCGGATGAAGTGCCTGTCCCCGTGATGGACCAGACGGAGGAAAACGAAGTCATCTCCATCGCAAAAAACCATCTGCAAAAAACGGCGGAAAAACTCTCCCGGCTGACGGACGCAACCATCATCCAGGCTGTGGAAGACGAATTTGAAATCAGCGAAGCGGTCATCAACTATGCTGAAAAACACCACATTGACATGATCGTGGTGGGCAAGCACAACCACGGCTTCCTTTCCACCGTCTTTCTGGGCAGCGTAGCCAGCTCCGTCATGCGGAAATCCCCCGTGCCCGTGCTGGTGGTTCCCGTCACCAAGGAAGAGCAGTAAAAACCGCCATCCGCACCAGTCCCGTCCCACTTCATGATTACCATACTCTTTATAGGCGATGTGGTCGGCGAACCTGGCCGCACCGCCGTGAAGCACATGCTGCCGGAACTCAAAAAGGAGCATGGGGCGGACTTTGTCATCGTCAACGGTGAAAACGCGGCCGCAGGGC
Source organism: Akkermansia massiliensis (assembly GCF_023516715.1). NCBI lineage: Bacteria > Pseudomonadati > Verrucomicrobiota > Verrucomicrobiia > Verrucomicrobiales > Akkermansiaceae > Akkermansia > Akkermansia massiliensis. The sequence continues at coordinate 1,646,879 of NZ_JAMGSI010000001.1, forward strand.
GCGGCATTACGCCCCGTCTGGCGCAGGAACTGCTGCATGCGGGAGTGGACGTCATCACGACGGGGGACCATGTATGGGACCAGGCGGAACTGGCTCCTTGGCTGGACTCCGAACCGCGCGTGCTGCGCCCCGTCAACTACCCGCAGGGGACACCGGGACACGGAAGCGTGGTGGTGGAAACGCCCAGGGGAAAAATAGCCGTCATGCAGGTGCAGGGACGTTCCTTCATCCAGCCGCCGCTTGAAAACCCCTTCCTCATCTCGGAAGCGGAAGCCAAAAGACTCAGGGAGGAAGAAGGCGTGCAGGTCATCTTTGTGGACATGCACGCGGAAACCACCAGTGAAAAAATCTCCACCGGCTACAATCTGGACGGACTGGTCTCCGCCGTCATCGGAACGCACACCCACGTGCAGACGGCGGATGAAACCATTCTGGAACACGGCACCGCCTACCTGACGGACGCCGGCATGTGCGGCCCCGCCGTCGGGGTGCTGGGCCGGGAACGGGAACCCATTATCCAACGCTTCCGCACCTCCATGCCGGCCAAATTCCCTGTGGCGAACTGGCCCGTGCGCCTCTGCGGAGCCGTCGTGCAGGTGGATGAAGCCACCGGGAGGGCCCTCAACATCGCCCGCATCAGCAAAATCGTGGAAAAACCGGCCTCCTGACCATGCAGACTGCCACCGCCTTCCTCTTATCATGCCTGTTGACGGCGCTCTGCGGATGTTCCGGACACAACGGAAACGCCGTGAGGGACTACCAAAACATGGCCCACAGGGAAGGCTGGCATCGGCTTCCCGCATCCTGCTTCCTCACACCGGACGGACAGCCGGCGCTCCAGTACAGCCTGCTCCGGCAGCATCCCTCACTCACCCTCACGGAAAAGCGGGATAACCGGCAGCCCGTCACCCTCTCCTGGAACAACGGAAAACTGGCCGTAGCATGCAGAAATACGGCTGCCATCGCCATGCCCTCCTGCGGACGCATGGTCCTCTTTACCGTCCGGCAGGACGGCATCGTACGCTACCAGGATAAAAAAGACGGCATCCCCCAGCAAAACGGGGGTGGATGGGACATGCTGATTGCTGTGCATGGAAACACCTGCCTCATCTGCTGGAACCGGGGCGCAGGCCTTCCCGCCTCCTGCCGCCCGGAACAAACGGCTTCCCCCCGCTATTATATCTTCACGATGGAAAAACGGAAGGGCCCTCTGGCACCCGTCTTCTCCTTAATTCCCCACTCCGGCTCAAACACGCAGCCATGAACTATGAAGCCAGATTCGGCGGCATAGGCCGCCTGTATGGAAGGAGCGGGCTGGACATCCTCAGGAACTCCCGCATGGCCGTCGTCGGCATTGGCGGCGTGGGTTCCTGGGCGGCGGAAGCCCTGGCGCGGTCGGGCGTCGGCGCCATTATCCTGATGGACCTGGACGACCTCTGCATCACCAATACCAACCGGCAAATCCACGCTCTGGAAACCACGATCGGACAATCCAAGACGGAAGCCATGGCCGCCCGCCTCCGGCAAATCAACCCGGAGGCGGAAATCATCTCCATCAACAGTTTCTACACGGCCTCCAATGCGGAAAAACTGCTGGAGACGAAACCGGACGTTATCATTGACGCCATTGACTCCCTGATTCCCAAGGCCCATCTTATTGCCTCCTGCTACCGCAGCAAACAGCCGCTGGTCACCTGCGGCGGCGCGGGAGGACGCGTCAACCCCGCAAAAATAGAAATAGGCGACCTCTCCCGCACTAAGGGAGACCCCCTGCTCTCCAGCCTGCGCTACAAGCTCAAAAAAGACTACGGCCTACCGCTGGGGGAAAAAGCCCGGAAACTGAAAATCCCCTGCGTCTTCTCCCAGGAAACTCCCGTCTACCCCACCTGCGACGGAGAAACCTCCTGCACGCGCGACCCGGAATTCCAGGGGAAAATGGGCTGTGACTCCGGATTCGGCTCCATCACCCACATCACGGGCACCTTCGGCTTCTTCGCGGCTTCCGCCGCCATTCAAACGCTCTTAAACAAGAAAAAAACACCATCACAGCCATGAACAAACTCCTGCTTCCCCTGCTGGGGGCCGTCCTCCTTCCCGCATTGACCCAGTGCAACTCCCTGGAAAAAGACATCGCCGGCATCAACGCCCGCAATGCGGAAATCGCCCGCGAACCCAGGGGCAACTACTTCGTCGGCCGCCGTTACCATGTGCCGGCAACGCGTTTCTGGGGGTACCTGCGCCAGCCGGGCCAGACCTGGAGAACGGCCCAGCTCGTCATCATGGATGAAAGCTCCTGCCGGACTCCGGACCGCCTGCCGGAATACGCCGGGAGCCCGCGCTACGCCTATGATAACAACTATGAATACAGGGTCTACGGCAAGTACACGGGCAAATACGGCTACGAGCCTAACTCCAACCTGAGGCTGCCCATCTTCAAGCCGACCAGGTTTGAAGCTGTCAGCACCGATCCCGGCTGGCTCTTCAAACCCTCGGAAAAATATGACACCAAGGCCGTCACCCTGCGCCCGGCCATCATGCCCGTGGCTACCTCCCTCCCGGTCCGCTAAGAAAATCCCTCTTCAAAAAACGGAATCGAAAGGATAAAAAAGAAGAAAAAGCTTGATATCTTCGTTCCTCTGCGCTAAAAACTCCCCGCCTTAAGGCACCCATGCTCGGGTGGCGGAATTGGTAGACGCGCTAGACTAAGGATCTAGTGTCGATAAGACGTAGGGGTTCGAGTCCCCTCTCGAGCACCATATAACCTTCTTTAAGTTAATTACTTAGAGATGGTTACTTGTTTTTGGGAGAGAGGAGCCAAAAATTTTATTTTTTGACGAATTGGGGGACATTCAGGGGACATACTTGTTGTCGAAAAGCATTGTAAAATAAGAAGAAAATACTCTTTTCTCTAGATGAAAATCTACACTAATTTGTAGCTGTCTACAATGTAATGACGAAGAACCCAATTTCTTGGGTTATCGGAGATATTCAATTATCTTTGCTCCATGTACTCAAATCGTACATAGCTCTCTCGAATAGATGATAGTTTCCGGGTACCCATGTGGCTTGGACACTCGGGAACCAACATGACGGAAAAGCACTACCGGGAAGGCGTTCGTGCTGCCGAAGGCAAAGCATGGTTCAATGTGTTGCCGGAAGAAACAGGTCATCAACATGCTGTTTTTGTTGATCTCCATCTTCAGATGTAGTAATCGATTTCTGTTGTCCGTTAGTCGCCATCGAGCGCAGGACTCCTTGACTCTCTCAAGCGTTTCATTGGGTTTTCTATAAACCCGGGACGTACAAGGAATGGTGGTCTAGCTCCTCATACCAGTTCTTTGAGTTCCACCTCCAGCGAGTTCGCCGGGGTTCCACGACAGGGGCATTTTTCATATTACTTAATAAGGTTAATTGTCCTGCGTTCTTGATGAAGGCAGGCACTCCGGCATAGCCGGGAAGGAGACTCGCTGAGTCTCATCACACTTGAACGGGATATCCAAACGAGATCCCTCAACTTTACTTTAACACCCCTTCAGCACAAGTACCTGAAGGCACCATTTTACCACCGAAACCTATTCCAGCTTCACAATCAACAATGAATAATTCTGCTATATATATTACTGTAGGTAATCCGTACCAAAATTCATCAGAAGTTCCTCTTACCCACGAAGACGCAATTCATGAATTAGCCAAAGATGCTTTCACGCTAAACGGTATCACCTCTCTTCCCAGAATCACTGTGGACAAGATGGTTTTTTCTGCTACTTACACATTACAAATCGACCCTGCATTTTCGACCATTCAAGAGAAACACTCCATTCTCAAGCATTTGGTCGAGACACTCAGTAGCTCGACCAACTGGAAGGAAAATACGCCCTATCCAAGGGGACTAATATACGGAGGATACTCCGACATTGAGGAAGAAGAAAAGGCATCACGAAAGCCACGTTTTAGTGAAACGAGTATCAGGAAAATTGGTTACAAGGTACATCCAAGAAAAGATTATCAGCCTTATTACTGCACAGGACGATTCCCGGATAAATTTTCCTTTATCTCACCAGCAACTCTGGCGGAACCAGCAAAGCCTGATACATTAACTAAACAGCTTCATCTCCCGGTAGAAGATGAGAAAAGCTTCGATCAAGGCCATTTTTACAACTATATGAATATTTGGATAAAGACGGCGCCATTATACACTGCGAGCTGAAGTGGACAGTCAACATATTCTGCAACCCGCAAAGATCACTTTACCATCACCCGGAGCTTTCGACAGAATGGAGTAATACGCCAGAGGGAGTAATACGTTCGTTCTACAGGAATCCTGAGATCAAAGCAAACAAGGACAACATCATTCCCGGAGACATGAATCAGGATATCTTTATCCAAGGGATGAAGAACACATGTGCTGGAGTATTGCGAATTGCCCACGAATCTTTGGTTCATGCTGTTAATGAAACTCGGATGAAGGAATTCGTGTGTGATGGCTATTTATCTTGGGAGAGCTCTTTGTCTAGTGGTGACATCAAGCTCGTTGAGACAGACTGGGCATTTCCCTGCAATGATGCTCCCTGTTTTATTTCAACCTTGCGCAAAGTGTTAAAGTCGACTGGGAAAAAAGTTACATCCCGAGATTACGGGAAAAACAATGCTACTGACGAACCTCGAAATGCGGTTGTCGCCTACTGCAAAAGAGGAGTAGAGCTGTCTATTTACGCAGAAAGCTTGAACATGATCCGTGCAGAGCTGCGACAAAAAGGAAAAACAGGACTTAATGCGTACAGGATAGGCGGATGTTCTATGGCAACATATGTTAATCCGCCTGTTTTTGAAGCACTCATGGAAAGAGTTTTTTCTGGCAATGAGGTCAGCACATCATGCATTGAGTAAGATAATAGACAGTATCCCTGCTTTTGAATTTAAGGATCCACAGGAAGATCCTAGTGGATTCATCGCTTGGATGTGGCAAAGTGAGCCCAGAGAAAAGCATCAAGAAACCGTGCAGGAAATTATCAAATGGTCCATATCTGGATGTGACCTTCACACTAGCAGTCTGTCGAAGAAGGCCCAAAATTTATTACGTCGCCTCGCTGCTAAAAAAGCACTTCTTAGTTAGATCAAAAACATTCTATCCTCTCTTCTAATCCTGAGCTCAATAACTGTAAGACATAGCCTTCCGGGGCAGGCATACGCCTCAACGGTTCAATGCTACGATACGGGTCTCATGGTTACAGCCGAGCGAAGCCACCATCCCAAGAACCCATGAATAATTCTCCCATCGACGTATTCATTGACCTGCCTTCCTCCCCGGGGCCTGTACCAGCAGGCAGGCTATGGGCGCACTTTCACCACGTCACGCAACACGCTTTTCACGTAACGCACCCATCAGAAGATAAAAAAATTGCATGCCCCCGCCAGGAACTCACACGAAAGCGCAAGTTCCTGGCGGCTATAGCTGATTATCCAAACGCCGGAGTTAGTATTCTGGCCGGGGCAGCAGTGCCTTCTTCCTCTCGCGGCTGAACCGGAGTCACCATAGGCACTTCGACAGGAGGTTGCGCCGGGGCAGCGGTTGCCTCGTCTGCGACAGCAGACTCGACAAGCTCTTCTGACCTTGCCTTGTCGACTTTTTCGCTGTGTAAGACGACAAGCGCTCCCTGGCGCCCTTGACAAGTCCTCAGGATGACTTGACGCCTTTATAGACACCTCCCTCCATCTTATGGCTTACATGGCGTGTGACCTCACACGCAATAAGAGCCATCACAGAGGCAGTGACGATACTGGCTTCGACAACATTCGTGATGCTGTCCGTAACAGGATATTCGGATTTCGTATTCATGATCTTGGATAAATGATTCGAGTATAATTACTCTCATCAAGTATACATAGCACGAAAACGCCTGTAATTTCACAAATAAAAAGCCCCGGCTCGAAAGTCGGGGCTGCTCTATGAATATATAGGCAATGGAAGTTATTCTTCGTCGTCAACAACGGTGAGTCCAAGCCCATGAGGTCCTGCCGGATTTCCATCCGGAACAGGGTAAGCCGCCACAGCCTTTGGCGTCGGCGCAGGCGACATCTTATCCTCCGGTTCTTCCTCCTCAAGGCCGGCCAGGGCCTCTTCATCGGTCGGATTGCGGAACTCCTTGAGCAGGTCGCGCATGATCTTCACACGGTAAGCGCAAGGCATTCCGAGGATGTTCGTATTGCCTACCGTGATGATGCAGCCGTGTTTGGCGACAAAACGGATATCCTGGGCGTACTCCCGCAGAGCGTTTCATCCAGCCGCCTTACCTGATGGGAAAGACTGTAGATGGACATAAATTAACACAATATGCTGATATTGTATCAATTATATATAACGCGCAGAATTTCCGTTTTACAAAGAGGTCAATTGGGCCGTCCATTGTGTGATCCGTATGACAGAAATGCATTGTGAAATAAGGGTAAAAACGGCCTGAAAGTGTACACACTTTGTACCCAGGTTGGGGTCGTTTCATGAAATTGACCACTTCCCCATCAAAAACAAGAAACCCTCTCCAAGCTATTTACTTGAAGATGGTTATTGTTGGTGTACCTGAAAGAATTCGACTCTGTACTCCTTTCAGACCAGAGTTTACTTGGCAGATTTCCGAATTGACCTATCTGCGAGGTGAAGCTGCAGAGGAAACGAATTAAAGAGTATCGCCGAACGCTTCTCTGAAATTTGTTTTCACAGGAGCCTTGATTCCTCCGGGGTTTGGTTGGGTAATCTGGTTGTTGGATGGTGGGGTATAAGTACCTGTATGTTGGGCAATCATATTCTTCAATGTCTTATTCACAGAATGCTGTGAAGCAGCACTCAGCAATGAAAAATCCGGAGTCCATGTTCCGTCAGATTGTTTGGTAAAATGGCCGCGAACAAGGATGCCGCTCCCCACAAGACGAGAATCAAGCATAATGGTTTGAGCGATATCAGCTTCATGTACGATATCTACGAGGCGTTCTTCATGAATAATTCCAATTTTACCGGGAAGGCCAATGGGATTGACTGTATAGCCTTTGAGTCTGGAGGAAGATATGTGTCTAAGGTGTCTAAGCACATATTGAACAGTGGCTCCTCCCAGAGAATGCCCGACAAGAATAAACTGGTGTTTGGGATATTTTCCCAGAAGTTCGCGAGTAACTCGTAAGGCTACTATAAAGCGCCCCATGTGTTCCAGCTGCTCATCAGAAAAAATCATTTGCCCATCGTCCAGGGCATCGGCAAGAGTCATGCTGCCCCTGAAAAGAATATAGACAGTATTCGTTATTTCAAGGTTGCCGGGATAGGGGGAATTCAGAGAACGATTCGCCTTGGCCATCAAGGCATAGGTCAATCCCTCATCGTTCAGGTTCGGTTTTTCCAGAAGGAAATATCCCTTGTCCTGCAGACGAGTTAAATCATTGCCCCAAGCGTTCGCATCCAGATAGACAAAGGAAGCCATTTCCGTCATATCAATCAATTCCTGCCGCTCCTCGTAAGGAAGAGTATGAAAGAGGGTCATGGAGTTCCAGGGCGATTTGTCTACTACTTCCTGTTCAAAGAGTTTGATAAAAACTCCAAAGACGATCAACATCATAGGAATGTACAGGAAAAATGCGACAAACGGCCCGAAGCTCTTTGATATGATCTGGTAAGGCAGCTTTAAGATCGTAAATGCGGTTGACCCGAAAAATTTGATTAATCGGGCAAATACGGCAAAAATACCCATAGCATTCAATTATCTGCTTCGTCCCTCTTGTTCCCGGCTGCGTTCCTTCTCTTCGAAACGTCCCTGCTTTTCTTCCCGAAAGCGATCTTGTTGAAACCGTTCACGTTCCTTTTGGCGTTCCTTCTCGGCTTCCTCATGCTGTCTGGCTCTCTCTTTTTCACGACATTCCTCCTGCCACTGACGATATTGCTCTTCCTTTGCCTCTTGAGTCTTACGTTGTTCCTCCTCCCATCTCTGTTGTTCCGTGTGGTCGTCTTCCCGGCCCTGGTTCATTTCCTTTCGATTTTCCATGCTCTCTTGCCGGGCTTTTTGCTCCATGGCTTTGGCACGATCCAGTTCCATTTGGGCTTCATGTTCCTCCTGTTTGGCCTTTTCCACCTCATTATTCAGTTCTTCAAGCTTTTTCTGATGTTCTTCGAGGCGTTCGTTGAAGGGACGTCCATCATCCGGAAAATTATCCTGATGTGCATTGCGTTTAGATTCGATATTTTTGCGTTTTTCTTCGCATTCACGTAAACGATCTTCTGCCTGTTCTCTCATTTCCATGGCTGTCTGTTTATTTTCTTGTGAAATTGTTGCTAAAATAGGGGTTGGAGGAAGCTTTTCCAGAGAACATGTGATCGCTGTAATAAGTAAGGCGTTCCGCCAGAATGGGAGGAATACCCTGGACGAAAGTGAGCACAGCTTCGCGATTCAGGCGACGAACTTCGTCTGGATTGAGAAGGTTTCGTGTAATTTCCGAAAATGATTCGCTTTCACTCTTATTTTTGACAAATTCCGTAAACTTGCCGCTTTGACTGTGAGAAACGGATTTGCTGGTTATGGTGGCCGCCCCCAGCATCTCGGAGATATACTTGGCCGTTTCGTGATCGTTAATACCGAAAAACTGCTGAATCTTGGCATTTGCCAGAAAGGTAGGCCAGTCGTGTTCATACAGTGCTTTAAGCTGGGAAAGATCCTGCCATACCATCCAGATGCTCATGCCGTATCCGGCCAGCAGACTCACCGCTTGTTTCATCATGGGCAAAGAACCCAGCTGGGCCATTTCGTCCAGCATGAAGAGAACAGAACATCCGTCTACCGGTTTCCGGCTGCACCTGGTCATCGCGGACATGGCCATCGTGACCCACAGACGAATAAGGCGCGAATAGCGTACCAGATGCTGCGGAGGAATAATCATATAAATGGAAACCCCTCCTATGTTTTTGAGATCGGCCAGGTCATACGTACCGATACCACCGTCATTCATATCCCCCAGAGATTTGCAGGCCAGCCCCGAGTCCAGGAATTCCGTGTGCTTGAGGGCATTGGATATGATGCTCTTTAATTCTTCATTGCCGGTGGAGAGGATTTCATTGCCCGCACGGCTCAGCAACCCTCCTACAGCAACCGTGTCCTGGCACATGGAATCCAGAATGAAATTCCCAATGACGTGGAAAGGTTGAGCCAGTAACTCCCGCACTTCGGACAGATGACGCAAGCGGTGCGGACCTTTCCCGCAGATAACGGCAAGAATAAGTCCTCTGAGCAGGGTACGGGCCTTGTCATCCCAGTGCGGATCCTTGGCGCCGGCATCTCGCACAATGATAGCATCGGCAATATTGGCGGCGATATCGCCCAATTCCGGATTTTGGGTGAGATAGGTAGACGTTGGTTTCCGATAGTCGACAAGGCTGTCAAGCGGGTTAATGCTGTCCGTTTCTTCCGTCATCACATGGAAAGGATCCAGACAAATGATTTCCTGACGGAACATTTTGCGGCGGAAGTCAGCCGTAATGGCGTAATTTTCCCCTTTCGGGTCAATGACCAGTACAGAGCCGGGATAGTGCAACAGATTCGGAACTACCAGACCTACGCCCTTGCCGGAACGCGTAGGGGCTACTGTAATGATATGACCATCTCCTGACCAACCCAAAAGCTGATTTTCATGTCCATTGCTGATCAGGCTGAACAAACCGGACATCAGTGACCCCATGGAAGCCTCATAGCCCTGACGTATGCCGGATACCAGTTTTTCAGGATTGACCAAACGTCCCAGCACCATGCAACGATTGGCCGGTTCCCGTTCCACAAAGTCCCGTCGAATTCGGCTGTTGATAAAACAATCCGGCGAATGTTGGAAATTGGGGAAAGTAAACAGGCCTTCCTCTGCCAAATCATGAGCATTCGCCCATCGGGCACTCCCGTAACAGTCTGTATTTTTATTGGCCATACATGTATTATTTGCTTTCCGTCACTCTCTTCTGTGAAAGAATCCACAGAAGAGGATCTTCTACGCGCAAAGCCGGCTCCTTTGTGCTGACGCCGAAGAAAAGCTTTCGAGTGAATACTTTGCAGGCTTCCATAATGTTCACATCAGCCGCTGCCACCCAACTTTCCATTTCACAACTCACCGTTTCCATTTCTTCCTGATCAAGCGAGCCCCGGTACGAGCTATCGCGGCATACCAGACGTTCGGTTGTTTTCAGTCTCCAACGGCCTGTGTAATTGATGTCCGGGCATGCCAATGCATCAAGTTTGGAAACGGCAACAGCCAGCGGTACTGCAGGACATGCACGCCCCAGCTTCAAGAGGAGACGATGGGGTTCCGTTCCGTTCAGAGGCGGCAAAACGATGTTGGTTGTTTCCAGTTCATTCCGCAGTGCTTCAACCTGCAAAGGATCCACAAGACAAACAATACCCGAAAGCGCTGTCATGAGGGCGGGAGAAAGCTTTTCTTCGGTGACTTCGGCGAATACGATCAGGCGTCCCTTGTCTGACTTTCTTTTACGAATCAGATACATGGAATTTTTGCTTGAGCCAGCATCTTGTTCCATAATCGTCCAGCCGCATATCTCACTAAGCTTGCGAAGTTGATTGATCACAGCGCGGATATAACTGCTTTTTCCTGAACCGGCCGTACCGGCAATGGCTATGATGAGCGGCTTGCCCTCTCTGTTAGCCGATATGCCCCCTTTACAAATCGGGCACGCACGGAATGACAGGATACGGTCGCAGATCTTGCAGGTACTTTTGTTATTTCTGGTGCATGAAATGCTTGAAGGCGTACCGCCGATTCCCAGCTTTTGCAAAACGGAAGGGGCGGGGGGAGGCAATTTATCTCCGCAAGAAGGTTTGAAAAACAACAACTCCTTGTCGTTGATTTGCTTGTAACAATGTGGGCAATATAATTCGCCAGCCATATGTTTATTCTATGGAAAGAGATTTGCGATTGAAAATCAAATCGTAGTGCGAGTCTTCAGATACAAAGGGCATGAAGCAATTACCGGTTGCAACCATGTTATCCGGAATGGAGACTGATGCCCGGGATTGTCCGGAGGCTTCAACTGCCAGAGCTTTCTTCCCATCCTGTCTGGAAAGAGGAAATACGCGACGAGCGCACCGTACCTCCATGGCAGGAATGCCTTTTTTGCTTTTTACTTCAAATACCCACCCTTGACCACGTTTAGCTATCCGGCAGTTCACCCTGTTCCCTCCGCCCGGAGCGGGAGAATACACGTTGCGCGGGGCAGACCAGCTTGAAGAGGACGTATGCCCCACTTGCATGAAAACGGAAAAATAATAATCCTTGTCTTCCATGACGGGAATAATGAGCTCATGTGCTTGTTCGGAGCCGTTACGTTTGGAAGTACGTATCTCATTGGCGTTCAAGTCATCCGGATTTTCAACGAATGATTTGTTTCCATAGACTATGGTCACTTCGCTGCAGCCTTCCGGCCAGGTCCATTGGAGGTATATTCGGCCTGGATTTCTGCGCAGGCGAAGATTTTGCAATCCGCCGTGCCGGCCCGTACATATGAGAGCAGTATCACCCTTGATCACCAGAGGAATGAGGAACTTCCCGCAGAGATTGATTTCTCGAAGTATGGTAACCTGGGCATCCTTGTCGGTTTCTCCGACTGTTTTGAAACGATTGGCTGTTACTATGCTGCCTGGGGTAATCGGCACTTTGTCGGAAACCATCCAGCGCACTTCATCAGCGCCGGAAGGCAGTTCCCAATGAATACGGATATCTGTTCCCAAACATTTGTAATTCCACTGGTCAAGTTCCAGTCTCGGCGGGGGAAGTTGAGGCGTACCGGAACCATGGGCGGTTAATTCGTGTCCGCTGCCATACAATACCAGCAGATATCCGTACTCCCGGCCATTGGTCAATCCGGTATCATGAAAACTGTTACTGCCTCCATCGACCGGCAGGCGTGTGCCATCATTGATGGATTCAGGTTCTCCCCCTTCTTTTCGGATGAGAGTGGCAGACCACCCTTCCGGTAATGCGCACCATGTGAGCCGGGCGCTGCCATCCCCCATGGAAACATGGAAATCCGCTTCCGGCAGCACCATGCCCTTGCCGCCCGCAAGGCCCTTTAGAATGCGCTTGTTCACTACGGCAAAAACGGCGTAGCCATATTCCACGCCAGGTTTTGCCAGCTTGTCCGTACAAGGAGAGGCCGCACCGCCGCCAAGCTCTTCTCCATCATCCGGACTAACGGGAATCCCATTGCGTTTGCGACGCAGCATGTAATTGATCGGAGTACCGTTGGCATCCGGCAGGCGGTCAAGTTCATTTCCTTGATGGCGAGCCTTGAGCCAGACGATTTCCAGCTCTTTTCCTGATGCCCGCACACTCTTGATGACCGGAGGTTCCAGCGTATCCAGCAATTTGGCTGTTCTGGCTTTTCCCAGTTCATCCAGAAGCGCACGGGCCGGCACATAATCCGGGTAGGTACGCAGAATCCCTTGTATTTCTTTCTGAGCCGTATCCAGTTCTTCACTGCTTCCCTTAAGACTATTTCCGCATTTTTCCAGACTTTCATACACTTTCCGGGCAGCATCAAAGTAGGTGCCGCACTGACGGCATTGTGGGCTTGAAGCATGAATGGGCTTTCCGCATTTCGGACACATGATACGGAATAATTCACCGCATTGAGAACATCGGCTGCTGTTGGCTTCATTTCTGGACTTGCACTTCGAGCACTCCGTGAATTGTTCCTGCCACGGGAAAGGAACCTTGTCCTTGCCCTGACAACACCGGCGGTATACCAGCCACTGCGCGTCTGCGGCATCCAGCCCCTCGGCGCATAGGGTATCGTATAACCTGGTGTAGTATATGGGCGATATGGTACCGGGTGAACCCTCCACATAGTTTGGAAAGGCAGCAAACACACGTTCGCAAATTTCCTGCCCCCGCCATGCGTAATCGTAACGTTTCTTTGATTCTTCGTTCTTGAAGTATTTGGCGCCAATAGTCGTAATCTCTACCTTAATGGTATTGATCGGATTATTGGCGGATCCACCCTTGTTGGGTTCTCTGCTCTTATCCGAATTGATTTTGAGCAGTTGCTCGGGCGAAAGAGAATTCTTGCAATTCAGATACTCATAAATACTAGCTTTTCCCGCAGCTTCCAGGCAACATTTCAATTTCTGAATATCGCGAGACGCAGAAATCAGGTATACAGGATGGCCGTTTGCCGGTTGGGGAGGGACCCTGAGAGCTTTACATGATTTGTCAACCGCCTGACTGCTGATGACAATGCCCAGTTCATCGGCAAGAGAGGAAACCGAATCTATTTCCAGCTGTACATTATTGCAGATGTTCCGGAAGATTACCCTGGAAATCTGACCGTCGACAGCGGCGTTTTGCAGGAAATTTCTGACTCGTTTTTGTTCATTCTTCAGGGCTTCTTCTGCCTGCTTTTGAAGAGATTGAGGATTTGAAAGAACCTTTTCCATCTCGGGAACGGCTTCCATCCATGTCTTCCTCAAAACATCATCCTGAGGGGCGCTGCTCCACTCGGCAGTGCATTGCTTGAGCCTGGCCAATGCGTTGTCAACATTGGTCTCCAGAGGATCGAGGGATAAATTCAGGATTTCAAAGTAATTTCTTTTTTTCATACCCGTTTCAACAGAAAATAAAGTGAGTGGAAAACTCTCAAGAGAGAAGTTATTCGATGGTAGCTCGCTCCAACTCTTTCCTCATGGCGTTCAGCTGTTCCGCCGGAATTGTACAGGCCGTCTGAACTTCTCCTTTGATTTCCTGACCGGAGGCAGGATCCCGTGAGAAGATGGTGAGCAGCCCGCTTTCATCCAGCTTGAAAACGGTTTCTATGGGAGACTCAGCCGGGAGTCCCGGTTGAATAGGCAGATTTCCTTCCCAGATGAGACGAGCGTCGTTGGGATCAATTCCTTCTCTATTGAGTTTTCTCTCTTCTTCGGGTGTGGCTGGATATTCAACCAGATTATCCACTACTTGTATATGTACGGTACTTTGATTGTCTTCAATAGTATAACTGGGCATGTTTGCTTCGACAGGCAGGTTGGTATTCCGGTAAATGAGGTTATAAATACGCGACACCTTATCGGAGTAACGGAGTAAAATTTGACCGAAGCTGCGGCTGCATACATTGGAACATGGAGTCAGTATGTTGCTGACCGCTTCCAGGGTAAATCCGCTGTCATCCGCCAACTCCTGAAGCTTCCCTTCCGTTTCCAGCGTAAATTCACCGGTATCGTCTGCTTCTAGAGTGAATCCATCTCCAATCTGTTCGCGCATCAGATGAGCCAGTGCGGAGATAGCTGCACCCTTGGCTACCGATTCGTCCGGATCATAGGAAATGGGAGTAATCCCCAATTCTCTTTCAACTGCAACGGAAACCTGAGGCATGTAGGTACTGCCTCCCACCAGAATGATTTCATCGATTCTGTTTACTCCCTTTCCCCGGGCAATATCCAGGGCGCGTTTCGTTCCACTGATTGTACTTTGAAGAAGGGATTCCGTCTCTGAATCAAATTCTTCACGTGTGATGTGGGCGTATAGTTTTTCGCCTTCGAATTTATAGGAAACCTGTGCCTCTGTACGAGATGTAAGTGTTTTCTTGGCCTTTTCAGCTAATAACTGCATATCCTGACTGGCGGCAGGGTCAGACAAGAGGTCGATTGCGCTTTCCGACGACATCTGCAAACGGTCCACCAGCATTCCTTGCATGACTTCATCCCAGTTTTTTCCACCCAAGTGATGATTGCCATCGGTACAGACTACATTCAGTCCCTTGGGGGAAACATTAATAATGGTCACGTCGAAGGTTCCTCCACCCAAATCGTAGACCAGAATATTGCGTTCTTCGGCATGGTGGTTTTGGGTGAGTCCATAGGCCATGGCGGCGGCAGTGGGCTCATTGAGTATTTCCAGAACATTGAGGCCGGCAATCTCCCCGGCCGCCTTGGTGGCTTCGCGCTCCTGATGGGAAAAGTAGGCCGGACAGGTAATAACCACATCCTGAATTTCCTGACCCAGACGCTCGGACGCATCATTCACCAGTTTACGCAGAATGCAGGCCGAGACCTGCTCCGGCCTGTAAGAACCCTTTGAACAGGAAAAGCGGTAGTTCTCCGAACCCATTTCGCGTTTAATGAAGGTACACACTTCGCCGGGACTCATGGAAGCCTCCTGCTTGGCTTCATCGCCTACGACAATTCGATCGTCATCGAACCAGACAACGGAAGGCGTCGTGCGTTCGCCTTCACTGTTCAGCAAAACCTGGGGTCGGCCATCCCTGCCCACATATGCCACACAGCTGTATGTTGTGCCCAGATCAATTCCCACGGCTATCCTGTTCATGATTTATGTTGGTTAATCGACCATCTCCAGATCGGCTACAACTTCCTCCAGCTTTTTCCGTTCTTCTTCACTGAGGACTCCTTCTACCTGGAAGGGCACAACAATTTTCTTGTCATTAGTAACATCCCGGGCAGTCAATTCGAGCCGGCCTTCAGGATCCAGCGCGAATGTTACTTCAATAGGAGCCCCTGCGGGCAAGCCGGGAGTCAATTCCATGGTTGCTTTACCAAGTTCCAGGCAACAGTCCAGATCCGCCTGTTTTCCCACAATGTTATTGGAATAGACGATGAGAGGCAGAGTGGCTGCATTAGCGGCAGAAACAGGGAAAGCTTGAGTATTGTTACAAGGAACTTCATTCTGTTTTTCGATCAGGTTGTAACAGACAAATTTACCTTCCTTGTTCTTCACCCGAATACCGATACTTTTGGAAGCCACCGTAATCATCTCGGTGTTAACCGCAGTTTCAATCGTTTCAGGTGCCAACGAAAATTCGTCTGCAACTTTCTTATTTGCCTCGTCTTCGAGTTTTCCTGTCGGGGTATCGGGATTTTTTTCCTTCAGATCTTTAAGAACCTTTTCATAAAGATCCCTGATAGCCTTATTATTCCCATAGAGGGCAGCGCCCTTGGAAACAGCATGGTTGGGCTCATACAGTTTGGGCTCTACCCTCAAAGTGTCCTTGTAGCGGCTGTTAACCATCTCCATCACCTGCGGCATATAGGTAGAACCGCCGACCAGCAGGAATTCATCTATTTTTTCCACACCTGTTTTTTCACGAGCCATGGCAATCATGGCATCCGTGAATTCTATCGTACGGTTAAGCAGAGGCTGAGTCGCTTCATTGAATTCCTCCCGAGTCACACTCACCTTGCTCTTGCTGCCGTCGCAGCAGGTAATGCGGGCAGTAGCTGTTTCTTTCTGGCTGAGACTCATTTTTGTCTTTTCCACTGTCGTGATCAAGGCAGCCCTGGTTTCCGGGTCGGCCATCAGGTCACCTGCCTCGGGGTTTTCTATGAGAAGCTTTTCAAGCAACAGGTCACGCAGAGCGGCATCCCAGTCAGCCCCCCCCAGCTTGTGATCTCCATCGGAGCAAATGACCTTTACTCCCTTGGGAGAAATCTCCACGACGGTCACGTCGAACGTACCGCCGCCCAGGTCATAGACGATGATCTGCCTTGTCTCCTGTGTTTCTCCCTGATCGTTTCCGGTTATCCCCATTCCGTAGGAAATAGCTGCGGCAATGGGCTCGTCCACAACGGCCAGTACATTGAGTTTTGCCAGTTCGCCGGCTGCTTTCGTGGCCATGCGTTCGGCTTCATTGAAATAGGCAGGGCACGTGATGACGACATCCTTTACTTCGTGGCCGCTCATTTCAGCGCCTTTCACCATGTATTTAAGAATGAGGGAAGAAATGGATTCGGGAGAATGTTCCTTATCCAGGAAAGTTTTACGCCAGGTTGTTCCCATTTCACGCTTGATCAGGTGGACAAAGTTATCCGGATCGGTATAGGCGGATTCCTTGGCACCTTCCCCGACGACAATACCGCCATCTTCAAAGAAGACGGCGGAAGCTGTAATGGAACCGCCGTCCGGGTTATTGATGATTTCAACATTGCCGCTGTCGCCCACATGGGAAATGGCGGAATACGTGGTACCCAGATCGATACCGTATACTTTGATTTTAGTGTTTTCGCTCATAATGAAAATATGTGTGATGTCATGGAATGGATGGCAGAGGAAAAAGTGATTATTCCGTTGCCAGTACGTAGACGGCTACTTTTTCGGGGCGGATGACTTTTCCGTCTTTTTCGAATCCCCAGCGCAAAGAGGCCTGAATGGTTTTGGCCAGGGAAGGATCGTCGGTCACAACGGTCTTGAGTACGCTGTGGCGTTTGTGATTGAAAGCGGCCCCTGCTTCGGTACGAAAGGAATCGATGTCGTTGTTTTCGAGCAGGTCGCGCAGGTCTTCGGCATGGGCCAGGACCAGTTTCTGGAGCTTGGCATAGTTTTCCGGAGTGGCTTCCAGAGCGCTGTAATGTTCGGCGCTTCGTTCCGCACCGTCGATCTCAGCAATAAGATCCATCACGATAGCCTTGTTGAGTTTTTCATGTATTTCACGGCGGTAGGCATCGAGTTCCTGATATTGCCTGTCAATGATTTCCTTTTTGGAGGCGTCATAGCGCATTTTGCTGTTGAACTCTTCCTGAAGGCTGGATATTTGCGATTGCAGGGTGGTCAGGATATTCAGTATGGGAGTCTGGTCAGCTGTCGCCTGGTGAGGGGTTGGCTCTTCAATGACGGACTGAGGAGAAGAATCCGGGGCAGCTTCCGGAGAGGATTCCAATTCAGGGCTTGTCTCCGAATGAGTATCTGACGCAATTTCCTCCGGCACGGCTGCAGGAACAGACTCTGGTGAGGATTCCGCTTCAGCATCTGATCCGGTTTTGCTCTCCGGTGTGAATTCCTGCCGCAGCTCGACTTCGGAGACGGGGCCTTCTTCCGGCTCCATTTCCTGTGGAGATTCCGGTTGATCCTCCTGCTCCGAAGCGGTTTCCGGAACGGAAGAACCTTCCATACCGGAATTTTCTATTATGATATTTTCTTCAGCTGATTCAAATATGCATTCGCTGATGCAGTCTTCTGGATTATTCTGGTTAGTCATGATGGTGGTGTATGAATTGATGGAGAGGGAAAGATAAGTGCGGGATCAGGCGGGAATATTTTGTAACAGCCATTTGGCGAGAGCGTAAACGCCGGGACATTCGTTCAATTCCTGGTCGCTGGAGGAGATGGAAAAAAATGCCGTATTTCGGAAAAGATCGGCTTTTCCGAGAACATCAGCCCATTGAAGGTCATGAAGGAAATGACGGCAGGCGGCTTGATCCGCACCGGCATCAAGCTCACATGCTCCATCAAAGGGAAGAATCTTGCCATTCGACCGGATGACCACGGCGCATTTAAGCTTTTGCAATCTTGCTTTGTAGGCCGTGCTCATCAGTTCATGCCACTTGTCGAAGGCTTGTGCAAATGAGGCGCTGCCAGCCGTTTCTTCCACCACAAAAACGGCGCCTTGCAAAAGAGAGTAGAAGGGCATGGCATCCAACGAATTAATAGAGGCCGCATCGCTTCCTTCGAAATCGCAAATTTGCAGGCAAAGCGCAGGTTGTTTGTCGTTTCTCTTGCGGCTGAGCAACAATTCGATGTAGTTGTATCTGGGTTGAGTGCAGGTGGAATTGATGCGAGGAGTATCGTACGCGTACCACCGGGGTACGGATACGTTTCCCAAGGCTGAAACAAGGGCTCGCAAAAGAGAAGTCCTTGTTGTATCCGAACCGGCTACACAGGTGACAGGCAGCATGCGGACCCCATTTTCATTCGTTTCTTCGCTGGAAAAACGGGAAGTTTGCAGTTTAAAGAAAGATAGAGGAAGAATGAAGAGTGCGGACAGGAGAGCATATGCAGCCAGAACAGCCAGAGAAACGATCGGGCGCATGATGTAGACTTCCACCATGGATACCAGCCTGACCAACAGGTTTCCCTGAGCAGATAGCTCCCGGTAAACCTTGACAGGGGCAACGATGCTGGCTTTACCGGCTCCCAGAAGTGTTTGCGACCAGATTTGCAGAGCAGTGTTCAGTCCCTTGCTTCCGGCATATTTATGGCGTGTAATACGGTTGATCGAGAGAATATTGGACAGAACCATTCCCAATACCCACAGACTGTATCCTGCGTAGAAACCGTACTCGATCGAGATATCTGCCACTCTGCGCGTTTCCTCCTCCAGATAACCGGAGATGATAAAACTATACAGCAACGAACCACCGATAAGAAGAACAAAGGCGAGACGGCCAAAGTTGATGTTGGACGGTTTATTCATGTACCGTTATCACGTAGGAGACAAACGTAATGAGGAAGCTGGCTACATATTTCCCAGTTCTGCCTCAATATCTTTGATTGCCGCGTTGATCGATTCCTTATCCTGTAGTGAGGAAGAGGCTTCCTTGCGGGCTTGCAACTCGTTACGTTTTTTCAGAAGATCGTTTCGAGTATTAGCGTAACTACTTGTCGTCTTTTTTATCTTATTGTATGTCGCTTGTTTGATCGACTGTTCCGACAGTAGACTTTGACGGCGCTCCATAGCCTTATCGGGAGACCAGAAAATACCTCCTTGGGTGGGATCTCCGGTAGTGCTGCAGGAGGAGAGCAAGGAACAAGCGACAACAAAAACGCTTGTTAGACAGAGGTGATTGTTCGTATTCATAAGAAAGGCAGGTTCATTAAATGGGAATTTTTTCGGAAATATAAGATTCGTGTCTTACCGGGCCTGGTGGAGCCAAGCCCGGTAAATAATTTTTGACTTTTATGCAGAAAGGGTAGAAAGAGCTTTCTTGTGTTTTGCCAGAGAATTGATTTCATGACTGAGCGTGCTGATCTTGCCTCGCAGAGCGATTTTTTGATTGCCGGAAGCATTATCGGCTGCTTTTCGCGCCAGGGTTACTTCTTCATTGAGAATAGAAATGCGCTTATCTACTTCCCTCGTCATTTTTTGTGATTTTGTTTTGACGTCGGAAGAGGCGAGATGCCTTTTTTCTTTTTTCAGATTGGCAATAGACTGAGCCAATTCCGCGTTTCTGGATTTCGTCTGTGCAATGAGCTTGTCCATAACCTGATTGCTGTGTCTGATCTGTTCTTCTACACTGGCGTATTCTTTTTTCTGCTGGACAACGTAATCCCCCCAGAACCAGCCGGCGATTGCGCCAATGCTCCCCCCAATGGCAGCTCCGATAACAGTAGATTTAGTATCACCTCCTATAGCCTGACCTGCCAGAGCTCCCACACCAGCTCCGCCAGCTGCTCCTATTCCCGTAGCCTGAGCATACGTCTTTGTTGTATCTGACATGTTGGCACAGGAACCCAGACCGAAGGTTAGTACGCCGGCTTCCATGAGTAATACGAATGATTTCTTAAAGTAATGTTTGTTGTTCATGTTTATTGGTTGTTGCTGATAGTTTTCTGTCGGGAGTATTCAATGGGGGTGAAACCTTTGCTTAGTTCGGCAGGAGTATCCTGAATGTCATCAGACAATCCTGTGATTTGACCCTCCGCATCCAGCATGACAACGGTCTTGCCATACACATCCAGCCGCGCTCCGTCTGCATCCAGAAAGATTCGTCTGGTATTTATTTCCAACATCCGGTCTTTTCTTCCTACGGAGGTTAGCCTGACAACGCGTACGGGAAATCTGGCAAGGAACCCGTTCATACTTTCCAGAATATCGTCACGGGATGTTTTGATATCCAATGACATATTAAGGATTTCTTCTGAAAACATGGTAGAAATGGATTCTCCCTCAGGATACCTGCCGACCAGAAGGTGCAGCATATGATAGGCCTTCTTTTCCAGTAATTCGGGGGTTAGTGCTTTCGGTTCTGCTTTCGGTTCTGCTTTCGGTTCTGCTTTCGGTTCTGCTTTCGGTTCTGCTTTCGGTTCTGCTTTCGGTTTCGGTTCAGAGGAAAGTGGAGTTGCCGGGTCAAGAATTATGGGAATGAACTCTTCTGGTTCCTCGATCTGCCTGTTCAGTCGATCTGCAATATTGTAGTGGTTAAAACAGAAAACAGCAGCCATGCCGGCCAGAATGAAGAACGGCAGCAGAGGACCAGTTTGTGAGAGATAACGAGCTGTAGAATGGGGCAAACCGCAATGGCTGCACACATCGCCTCCATGCGTTTGATTGCAAATACATTTAACCAGTTGACCCGATCCCATAAATTTTCTTGTCGGAGAATACGATACAGCATTCATAATGCTGATTCCGTGTTTATTCTTTGATAACCAAACATTAACAGGAATAACCCATGACAATTTCATCCATAATTCACGGAAGAATCAGAGAAAAAAATCCCCTTAAATCCTTCCCAATTATTTCAAAAATATCATTTTGATTTTTTTTTTGACATCAGCATTATGAATGAAGAACTCACTGAAAATCTCATTGCAAAAGAATTACTGAAGAAGGTCGACCTTACACAGTGCGATTTGGCTCGTCTTGTACTAGAAGCTATTGAAAATCTGGGGAATTTGGCTCGGGGGCTCAACCGGGTAGAACTGATTGTTCTTCTGCGCAACACGTTGCAAAAAGGAGTGTCCGTTGTAAAATCTGCCACTCATACAGTCACTTTGGAAGTAGCAGCCTGGGCAAGTGTCGATGCCCGGAAGGATTTGAGGCCGTCATCGAAAAGAGACTTGCGCCATTTCGTTCGTCGGATTCTACGTGTCGAGGGTATTGCCCAATTGCCTTTGCGTTCCATGACTCCTATTCAATGCAAGAAAATTTTAGAGACGGCATTCGGTTCAAGTCCAAGCAGTTATACGAAGGGTCGCGTCATTCTTCACAGCATATTTACTTACGGCATTCGCCAGGAATGGTGTGATGTAAACCCGGTAATCCGCATTGAAGTGCCCAAGATAAAAGAAAGGTACATTGAGCCGCTTTCCCTGAAGGATGTGGAAAAACTGAAGGAAGCAACTACACGCCCCGAATTCAGGAATATGCGTTTTTCCTTGAATTTGATGCTTTACGCCGGAATCAGGCCGACTGAGGTAAGCCGTTTGCAGAAAACTGACTTCCAATGGGATGAGCGTCTGGTAATCGTGCGGTCTACCGTCAGTAAGACTGGCGGCGGCAGAGCCGTACCTCTAAGAGGGATTCACAATATCAGGAAGAAAGACCGCTATATTCCTCGAAATTGGAAACGCAAATGGAAAGCTTTGCGCAGAGTTGCCGGTTTCCAGAGTAACTGGGTGCCCGATATTTGTCGCCACACGTTTGCAAGTTATCACGCTGCTTATTTCCGAAACCTGTCGGAGTTACAGATGGAAATGGGACACCGTGACACCTCACTATTGAGGAGCCGCTATATGGCTCCTGTTCTGCGAAAAGATGCTGCTGCGTTCTGGCGAGAAGCTAAATAGTAAGGCAAGGGACTCGGTATGCGAAACCAGAACGCAAGTGCTTTTCCTGGTGCCTCACCTGATGGCGGAGTACATAGAATGGAGTCATGGGTACATGACGGCAGGTAATAAGCCGTCACATATAGATGACGCGAAGGGAATAGATTTTTCAAATATGATTGATAAAAAATGGATATGGAAACATTTTATCAATCATATCAGGACATTCATCCTATGTCTTGATTCATGATGCCATTGATCGTGCTCATCAATGAATCAAAAGGCTCCGGCTCATCAAAGAGCATGGCAGAAGTCTGTTCGTAGTCCCTTTGCCATTTTTCTCGCAATTCAAGAGAATCCGGGATCAGTTTCAAATCCGAGGGAAGCAATGTATCGTAATCGACCCATGTCTGCCAATGGTAGAGCTTGCGTTTGTCCCTTACATCGAAGAATAGCTCCTTATCAACATATCCCGCTCGGATAAGGGCTGCCGCATCATAATAGTGGCGTGCCAGCCTGGCCTTGATATTCCATCCTTCATGCGGACGGGTATTATTCTCATGGAGAATGAAACACTTCTCCCAGAATGTTCGGAAAGGGCTAATCGTTCGTACTTCAGTCGAATCTGAAAACTCCGGAAATCCTTCCCCAATGTAAGAATCGACCATCCTGGCTTCGGATGGTTCCGTCTGAGCTCTCCCGCTCAATTCGATTTTGACAAAAGGACGAATGTAGAGGCTTTCATTCTGTTCGAACAAGGATGGATAATGGATTAAGAGGACAAATGGATCACGGGCCGTGGACAGATCTTCCAACTCGATATGCACATTCTTGATTCCCATTTCTTTCATCCTCTCCTCCATGAGAGGCAGGAGAACATGCTCCATCATCCTCCGGTAGTGGGGGCGAATCTTACGCAATTTAGCATCCCTCTGGCTGGCGGATTGAAACGCTGTCGGCTTATCTTCTTCACCCAGTTCAGTGAAGAAACGGGGAGATAACGCAACATCGATATCCTCAGAGAAACGGCGTATGATCTTGTACGCTTTGGAGAGGGACGTCCCGCCTCTGAAGCATAGATAAGGATTCAAGGAGTCTTCCCGAAAAAGGATATTCAGAACCCGGCATACCCAGAAATCCTTTTCAACAATAGAAGGAATGATACCCAGCTGCTCGCCAATGTGGCGGCACAGGAATATTCGATCTTCGGATGGGAGACCAAGGAAATCACTCATGGGAGACAGGGGGCGCTATGACTTGTTGTAGAATGGGGCGCATCCATACAGGAACAAGTTCCATATCACGAGATAATTGTTCCTTTTCCGTATCGGAAAGCCGCTTGGTTAATTGAGTGACCACAAAATCACGATCTATCGACTTCCTGCCCAGCGAGCGCAACGCTTGAACGACCAATCCCGTAATACTCCCCGACAGGCGCATCAGTTTCGGAGATGTCTTCTTGAAGCGGAGTTTCCATCCACCTACGTGAACCGTTGCAGAAGGTCGATCCGTCAAATACTCGTACCGCCCGGCCATTTGGTCGGAAAGCCACAAAGCGTTAGCGGCATGGATTCCATTAGGTAAAAGACGAGCTTCATTTTTCCTTGCCCAGGCTTTCGCTACCTGTTCCGGGTCAGTTGGTACAGGCAAATTAAATCTCTTGTTGGTCGCTGGGATCTCATAGATACCGGGAAGGATACGCTTGAGCTCGCCATCCCTTGCCATGCGAGAAAGCGCTTGATCTACTGCTGTCCTGGGCCAGAACGCAAGAAAATCGGAAGAGGTAATAACCTCTCCTTTTGCCTTCTCGGAAAATATTTTTTCCCTCAGCTGGCTCCTGATGCTCCCCTTCATGATTAAAAAGTATTGTTTATCTGACTAAAGTCAATAAAAAATGCTGTTTATCTGACTAAAATGACTGAAGCAAAGATCAATTAACCGCATCCGGGATGATAGAAAGGTATGCTTCAGCATCCTTACGGGAAACACCCTGCCTGTAGTGGGATTCGGTCATCTGCGTTCCACTATGTCCCATCCAGCGGGCAACATCCGGCAAGGGATGGAGAGCTGCCTGATAGGAAGCGAATGAGTGTCGCAACGCATTCTTTGGTATCGTGATGCCGGCTTTGGCTGCCAGCTGGTCCAGGCGATAGCCATATCTGAGTTCGTCATCCCGGGTCATTGGCTCCCATTCTCCTGCGGCCAGCCATGCCTTGATTTGCGGGGAGGTGGGTATGTAACGATCCTTCGTTTTCCCCTTGGGTCCCTTCGCGATCTCACGCGAAACAAAGATATCGTCATGTCCATCCGGTTTGTCCTTGTATTGAACAACCTCTGAACGTCTTAGCCCGCACAATCCCTGTAGAACAATACGGGAAAGCATGGGGCGGTCATATTTTAATGCCGCCTCAAGCAATTTCCGGAATTCGTCCGGGGTAAGAATCCCGATGGAGATGTGATCCCTGGAAGGAGCGACGGTCAAGGAGACCGGGTTTTTCTGAATCAGATCGTGCTGAATGGCCCAGAGAAAAAAGGCATTCAGCGTACCCCGGTACCTGTATTTGCTGGTATTCGAGAGGGGCTTTCCCTGATACCGGAACGAATCCAGTTTGTCATTGATTTCGGCGGCGGTGATTGATGACAACTCCCGGTTGGTCCAGCCTTGCTGCCATTTATCGAGTTCATGAAGGACGTTCTTATGGTGGGCCGGCTGGCATTGGCCCCGATCCAGCATCAGCTGCCTCTCCTTTCGATACTGAGCCATGGCGTCATCCAGAGATATACCCGTCGAGGGTGGTTTCGGGGTAGTAATGTCAACATGATCAGCAATGACGCTTAATTGTGATCCGAGTAAATCCTTGATTTCCTGCTCTTTGGTATCCGTGAGAGCATCTTTCCACCACGAAAGGAGATCAGTTGCAAATGCCTTTACCTCTTCCGGATCTTCATGCTGGTACAAATATTGAAGCGTATGTTGCAGAAGGTTGTTGTCCCTACCAAATTTTCTCCACAAGCGGATAGCGAACATTTCGACCACGGATTCTCCCTCTGCAACCATATTGAATATTGCCAGGGCATCGTCGATATGCCCCTTGTCATACATATCGTAGAGAGCCCGGGCTTCGTCGTAATCGCGGAAGGTGCGCTCTTTCCATTCTCCCGTGTCCTTGTCAACAAAGCGGAGCCGCCAGACTGAAGGGCGACCTTTCTTCTTTACTTCAGTGAGTTTGACTTTGCTGCCATATCGGCCTTTGGCATGCTTCCTCTTCATGTAACGAGAGTAATGGTTTACAGAAAAAGCTTCAAGACGAATTAGGGGACAAACTGGGGGACATATTCGTAAATTGCTTACAATGAATAAAAGTGTTTAGATTCAGGTTCTAGTGGGGGTTCCCCCGTGAAGGTTCGAGTCCCCTCTCGAGCACCATCCCTTTTATACCGCAAGTTGCTGTTCATAAGCGCTTGCGGTTTTTGTTTATCGACAATTGCAAGACAAACCGCAGTATATTTATACAACTTTTATCAACACGAAACGGGAATGTGCTGCAAGAAATGAAAGGTCCTCCCTCTTGTTTACTCGCTGGAAACAGTTCAGGTAAAAACCAATGAGGGAAGCTGTGTATTTACGATGCCCTTCAAACGCCCCCTGCCATCAGGGCCAGGACTTCCACGCGGTTCGGCATGGAGCGGATGGCTCCCTTGCGCGTCGTCACGATGGACGCGGCGGCGTTGGCGAATAAAAGCATGTCCGCCAACTGTCCGTCCGTCAGGTTTTCCAGCCCTGTTTCCAGAATCCAGTCCAGGCAGGAACCAAAAAAGGCGTCTCCGGCGCCCGTCGTGTCAATGGTATTGACCTTCAGGAACGTAGGCTGGTAAACCAGCGTGTCTCCATAGGAAGCCCAGCTCCCTTCCCTGCCCCCTGTTACGAGGATGAGGCGGAGATTGCTGAATTCCCTTTTCAGGGCATCCAGCCCTTCCTTCATGGAGGAGCACCCGGTGAGGAACAGAAGTTCCTCCACCTCTATTTTCATGACGCTGCACGCGCCGCAGCCGTAGAGCATTTGCTCCCGGGCCAGCTCCAGGCTGGGCCAGAGGGGAGGCCGGAGGTTGGGGTCAAAGGAGACGAGGGCACCCTTCTCCCGGGCATGGCTGACGGCATGCCTCGTGGCGCGCCGCACGTCGCCGTGCGTCATGGAGATGGTCCCGAAGTGGAATACGCGCGTGTTTTCCACCAGCGCCATGTCCACCTCCCCGGAGGTCAGTTTCATGTCCGCGCCGGGATTGCGGTAGAAGGAAAAATCACGGTCGCCATGTTCGTCAATCTGGACGAAGGCCAGGGTGGTGTTGACTTCCCGGGAAGAGACCAGCCCCGAATCGTCAATGCCTTCCTCCTGAAGCGTGCGCCGGAGCATTTTCCCGAACATGTCATGCCCCACCTTGCCGATGAAGGCGGTCCTGCGCCCCAGCCGGGACAGCATGGAGAGGACATTGCAGGGGGCTCCCCCCGGATTGGCCTGGTAAACGGGCAGTTCCTGGGCGCTCACTCCGCAGGGGGTGAAGTCCACCAGCAGTTCTCCGAGGGCTACGACGTCATACATGCTTTTCCAAATGTTGAAGGTGGTCCTTCCGGCATAAAGGAAAGCCGGGAGAGATAGTAAAGCATAGAACGCGCCGCCTGTTCCGGGAAAGGAAAAAGAGGTTCATTCCAGTCATGCCGGCAAAGGACGTACTGCCGGGGTCCCATCGCGCCCTGTGGAAACCGTGCCCGTAAAAAAATCCGGGATTTTTCCGTGAACGGTCCCCTGCGGCGCGTGATCAATCCGCCGGATAGGGAAAAAGTCTGGCATATCCCTAACACCCGCCTCTCCGGAAATGCCCATTAGTATGAGACGGCAAATACCATACCTCATTTCAAGATGATGAAGAAGGAACTGAAACGACAGGGCAAGGCGAAGATTCCGGGGGCTCCCGTCCCCTATGACAGGACAACCATTCAGCCGGGGATAGTCCATATAGGAGTGGGCAACTTCCATCGCGCGCATGAAGAGTTTTACACGAACCAGCTTCTGGGCATGGGCGGCCGTGACGAATGGGGAATTTCCGGAGTGGCGCTGCTGCCTCAGGACGAACCCCTTTACAAGGCGCTGAAGAGCCAGGACGGCCTTTACACGCTGACGGTCTGCGGCCGCGACGGCAAGGACGAGTTTTATGAGATAGGCTCCCTGGTGGATCTGGCGTGGGGGCCGAAGGATCCCGAAAAGGTCATCGACAGGATTGCGGACCCCCGCACTAAAATCATCACGCTGACCATTACGGAAGGGGGATACAATCTGGATAAGGAAACCGGTGAGTTCATGCTCAACAGCAAGGACGTGAAACATGACCTGGAACATCTCGACCATCCCCGGACGGTTTTCGGGTTCCTGGCCGCCGGATTGCGGAAGAGGCGCAAGGACGGCGCAGGCCCCGTAACCGTTCTATCCTGCGACAACCTCCAGCACAATGGAGACACGGCCCGGAAAGCGTTCACTTCCTTTATCGAGGCCCAGGATCCCGGGCTGGCGCAGTGGGTGAAGAAGAACGTGACATTCCCCAACAGCATGGTGGACCGCATCACGCCCGCCGTCACGCCGGACGACGTCAAGCGACTGGACGCGCAGAGCGGCGTGGAAGACGCCGCCCCCGTCTATTCGGAGGATTTCATCCAGTGGGTGATTGAGGATGATTTCATTGCCGGGCGCCCGGACTGGGAAACCGTGGGCGTGGAGTTTACGGACGATGTTTCCGCTTATGAGAATATGAAGCTCAGCCTGCTGAACGCGTCCCACTCCCTGCTGTCCTACCCCGCCTTTCTGGCCGGGTACCGCCGGGTGGACGAGGCGGTAGGGGATGAACGGTTCGCCCGCTACTTGCGCCTTTTCATGGACCGGGACGCGGGCCCCTACGTTCCGCCTCCGGGGAATACGGATTTGGAGCTGTACAAGAAGACCCTGCTGGAACGCTTCGGCAACAAGGCGGTGAGCGACCAGATCAGCCGCTTGTGCTTTGACGGCGTTTCCAAGATTCCCGTGTATGTGATGCCCGTTTTAACGAAGATGATCAGGGACGGCGCCGACCTGGAACGCCTGGCGTTTTTCGTGGCCGCCTACCGCCATTACCTGAAGCACGGAAAGGATGACCGGGGCCAGGCTTATGAAGTGAACGAGCCCTGGCTGACCAAGGAGGACCGGAAGCTGATCGCCAGCGACGACCCGCTGGATTTCCTCGCCCTCTCCCCCTTCCGGAGCACGGATTTGAAGGCGGCGGACAAGTTCGTCAGCCAGTACCTGGGCATGGTGGAGAAGCTTGAAAAAGACGGCGTGCTCTCCGTTCTGGAAAAATTGGTTCTTCCGTAGTCATACAATCCTTCATGCAGCCCGTCTCCTGTTCCGGGCTGCATGAAGACACCTTCCCGACCTCTTCCTTTCCGCCGCATTCTCACCCTTCCCTCCTCTCATGGAAACACAACCGCATTCACGCCTGGGTCCCTTCCTTGCCCTGACTTTCATTTATTTTCTCGTCGGGTTCCTGTCCACCGTGAACGGCCAGTTCCAGGGGCCTTTGCAAAGCGCCTTCCTGCCGGATGCCGGCGCCTTGAAAAACACGTTCATCACGCTAATTCCCTTTTTCTTTTTCCTGGCGTACCTGGTGAACGGAAATATCGCCTCCCGCTGGATCAACCGCTACGGCTACAAGACCACGCTGATACGGGGGCTCCTGTTCATGGTGCTTGGGCTGGCCGTCTTTTTCCTGTCCGCATGGTTCACCGTCCAGTTCGGGGACCTGCGCACGACGATCGCCGGGGCCAGCATCCCCTACGGCTATTTTATTTTTCTGGCGGGGTCCTATGCCATGGGCACCTCCGCCACGGTTTTGCAGGTCGTCATCAACCCCTACGTGACGTCCTATGAATTGAAGGGAACCCAGCCCGTCCAGCGCCTCAACATCGTCTGCGCCGTGAATTCCTTCGGAACGACGATCGCGCCGTTTTTCGTGACCGGCATCCTGTTCGCTGGACTGCCCATGGAGAGCGTCCACGTGCGGCAGCTGATGCTTCCCCTGCTTATCCTGGGCGTCCTGATTGCGCTGGTCACCCTGATGACGAAGCGCCTTTACCTGCCCAACATCCGGGACACCACGGCCGGAGAAGGAGAAAAACTGGAACGCAGCATCTGGTCCTTCCGGCATTTGACATTGGGCGTGATCGCCATTTTCTTTTATGTGGGCGCGGAGGTGTCCGTGGGCATCAACGTGAACCTGCACGCCCTGGAACTCAGCAATTCGGATGAACCGCTGCTGTTTCTGGGCTCCAGCAACCTGGTGGTGTGGGGGGTGGACCTGGGCATTCCGGCCCTGCTGGCCTCCCTGTACTGGGGCGGACTGATGGTGGGGCGCATCGTTTCCAGCTGGCTGAACCATATCTCCCCCCGTGTCCAGTTGACGGCGGCAACCTCCGCGGCGGCCATCCTGACGCTGGTCGCCATTTACACCCATAACCTGTGGGTGCTGGTTTCCGTAGGGTTGTTCCATTCCGTCATGTGGGGCTGTATTTTCACGCTCGCCACCGTGGGGCTGAAAAAATACACCGCCAAGGCTTCCGGCATTTTCATGATGGGCGTGTTCGGCGGCGCCGTTTTCCCCTTCCTCCAGGGAGCGCTGACGGACGCGCTGGGAAGCTGGCGCTGGTCATGGATGCTCGTCTTCCTCTGTGAGCTGGTCATGCTTGCCTATGCCCTTGCGGGTTCCCGCGTCAGGAAAGAAGACCTGCTGGAAGGAACGGACTGATTTCTTTTCCGGGGGAGAAGCCGGGTCCGGCGGAACAGCCCGTCCCATGCTCCGGGAAGTTGATTTTCCCTCAGGGAAAACCATCATGTCCTCCGCCTCTTCTTCATGGAATGATGCGCTCTCAACCATTTCATTAAGAAGAATCATGAAAGAAATAAAATCATTCAGTCAGGGACAGTTGATTCGCCAGACAGGGAATATTTATCCTTCCGGAATATGTCTGGGCCTGGTCACTTATTGGCTCATTGCATGCCATCGTCATGAAGAAAGTCAATTCTGGGCCGATATTGAACACAGCATCAGTACGCCTCGTAATCAGTCCATTTCAAAGGCATCCCTTATCTATGGAGAGGGATACGCGGCAAAAGCCTCCGTTTTCCATGAACAAAACGACATGGCGGATGTCATTGTCCGTAGCCGTGAAAAAATGGCTATTGAAGGGGGAATGCGGATGCTGCATAACGAAATGGTCCCAGTAAACTTCTTCCAAAATAATTTTATGGATTACGCTATTTCCAAGATTTTACAACAGGACGTCACCTACACTATTTTAGCCATTCGAGGAGCCGAACCTAATGGACACGCCATCGGCATTCACCACGAAAAGGGGAAGGTGCACATTTTTGACCCCAACTTCTTCGTTCTGGAATGCGACAGCGAGACCGATCTGCCAGGAGAACTTAAAGAAGCATTTCTAACCATTGATCATCGCTACCAAGGCAGGTTTAACAATATCTTTCACCTGGATGCTTTTTATTAAGGAAAAACTACCACTCATTCCTGGGATGAGTCCTCCGCAGCAGGAGGCAAATTATTGACGGTAATCCTTCTCAACTTCCATGAGAAGTTGAGAGGGATTTTCCTTTTCCATAATCGGCAAGTCTTCATCTCAACCCTCATACCTCACCGGCGCGAAACCATGTCCCGGAACTGGCGGCAACCAGGTTTATTTCGCATTTTTCTTCATGATTTCCCTCTCATCCTGTAACATGCGCCCATGCAAGACAGAAGCAGCGGCTTTCAATGGCCTGCCCAGTGGACCCCTGATATCCTCGCCACCCTGATGTTTGTGGTGCAGGACGGAAAGATTCTCCTGATACGCAAGAAGAGGGGGATCGGCGCGGGGAAGGTGAACGGACCCGGCGGGAAGTTTGAGCCGGGGGAAACGGCCCTCCAGTGTGTGCTGCGGGAGGTCCGGGAGGAACTCTGCATTGACGTTGCGGACGCCCGGGAAATGGGCGTGCTGAATTTTTCCTTCACGTGCGGCACCATTCCGGAAATCCGCTGCCACGTGTTCATGGCGTCCTCTTTCAAGGGCACCCCTTTGGAAACGCCGGAGGCAGAGCCTTTCTGGTGCCCGGTGGACGGGATTCCCTACGATCTCATGTGGCAGGATGACCGGTTCTGGCTTCCCGCCATGCTGGACGGGAAACGGTTTGAGGCGTTTTTCACGTTTGAGGGGGACCGGATGCTGGAGTTTTCCCTGAAAACCGGGGATTGCCCCGGCAAGGAAAAACAGGCGCCCTCCGCCTCCCCTTCCCTCTGAGCCATCCGGGAGAAACCGGACTTTTTTTCCTTCCGGCTCTCCCCCGGCAGCATCAATGTTCAGAAGGAGACGGAGACGCCCAGCGCCGCCTGATGCTCCAGGAAGGATTCCCTGAAATGCGCCTGGTAGGAGGCGAAGACGGAGCATCTGTCATTGAAGACCATTCTGGACAGCAGCTTGACTTTGAATGACTGCTTTCCGGGAGAGTAGCCCTTCCCCTTGTACCGGGATTCCCGGTATTCATCCCCTTCCCACCAGCCGTCCCGGAACGTGTAATGGGGATCGTTCCGGTAGATGTCCGGGCAGTAGCTCCCGGACAGGGCATTGATCCATACGGTGTTTCCGGACAGGCGGAGAACGTGTTCCAGCGTCACCCCCATCGCCAGGGACACATTGTCAAACGTGCCCCGGTTGTCCCGCCGCTGGTTATCATCATCGTCATCGTCCCAGTCGTCGTCGTCCCACCAGTAATCCCCCCACCAGGAGGAATCGCCGTAACCGCCCCGGTCATCCCTTTTCACCTTGTTGGCTCCGTGCACATACGTTACTCCCATAAAGGGGATCACGCTGAAGGAGTTCGTCACCTGATAGCGCCAGGAGGCGGAAAGCCCCGCCTGGAACGTTTCCGAGTTCCACTTGGAGGCGTTTCCCCACGCATCACTGTGGCGGCATTTGTTTTCCGTACTGCCGAAGGCCGCATTCGCGGCAAGAAGCAGGCTGGACCGCGGGCCCGTTTCCCGGAAGAAGGCGCCGTACAGGTTGGCCATCCACGCAGACTGCCGGAAGCGGTCTCCCTCTAGGGGACCGTCCGGATAGTCCGGCATTTCCTGAATGTTCTGGTGCCCGAACATCTGCCCGAACGCCAGACCCAGCAGGGAACCGGATTTTTCTCCATACGTGCCGTAGTCATACCCCAGCGCGTAGCCGGCGGCTGAGTAGTCAAAGGAAGGCTGGTTGTTCCGGATTCCGGCATCGCCAAAGCTGCCCAGAGCGCCCGCCCACAGGTTGGACGGTCCCTTCTGCTGAAAACGGGAGATATTTATCTGGGCGGAGGAGGCTTCCACCAGCGTCTGCACATAAGCCGCGGACGCCCACATGGAATCCAGCGTGGTTTCCGGACCGCTTTCCGGGAACTGGTTCCAGGATTCGGCGCGCACGGCAGGCAGGCATCCTGCCAGGGTCAGGCTCCATAAGGAAATACGGGATAGTTTCATGATCGGGTATGATGGGTTTAATGGTCGGATGTTGGAACCGGCCTTCATTTTTCAAGCGCACGCTGATGCCTGTTTTGTGTATCAAATGCATTTCCCATACTCCGGAGAACTCCTCCCTGCCCGTCCCCGCCTGCCGTTCATGCATTCCGGACCGGTTAGTATTTTTCCTGTTTTTCCCTGTTCTTTTTCTTCAGGAAACGCACCCCTCTGACCGGCTCCCGTTTTTCCCGTCACCGCGGGATAAGCGGAGGGGTTCCGCTTCTCCGTTCCGTCCTCTCCCGGCCTTCAATTTGTGTTCTTTAAGCTTTTCTTCACGGCTCAATAATGATAAAGGTGCGGGAGCAACCGTGTGATCCTTGATCGTTCACTTGCTGGCTATTTCAATTCATATTCCATTATTCGACATGTATACCCCCGAATTCAAAAACATCCTCACTTCCACCCTGGACGGACTGCGTGCGGAAGGTCTGTACAAGGAAGAACGCTTCATCGCCTCCCAGCAATATTCCCAGGTGACGCTAAAGGACGGACGCTCCGTCATCAACATGTGCGCCAACAATTACCTGGGCCTGGCCAATAATCCGGAAGTGATGGAGGCCGCCAAGAAAGCCATTGACGAATGGGGCTTCGGCATGGCTTCCGTGCGGTTCATCTGCGGCACGCAGACCCTGCACCGCCAGCTTGAGGAACGCCTTTCCCAGTTCCTCGGCACGGAAGACACGATTCTGTTCCCCTCCTGCTTTGACGCCAACGGCGGCCTGTTTGAAGGCCTCCTGACCGCGGACGACGCCATTATTTCCGATTCCCTGAACCACGCCTCCATCATTGACGGCGTGCGCCTCTGCAAGGCCAAGCGCTTCCGCTACGCCAACAACGACATGGCGGACCTGGAAGCCAAGCTCCAGGAAGCGGATGCCGCCGGAGCCCGCGTGAAGCTGATTTCCACGGACGGCGTGTTTTCCATGGACGGCATCATCGCCCAGCTGGACAAGATTCACGAGCTGGCCGCCAGGTACAACGCCATCGTCCATTTTGACGACTGCCACGCCACGGGTTTCCTGGGCAAGCGGGGCCGCGGCACGCACGAATACCGCGGCCTGTTCGGCAACATAGACATCACTACCGGCACCCTGGGCAAGGCCCTGGGGGGCGCCTCCGGCGGCTATGTTTCCGGCCCGAAGGAAGTGGTGGACGTCCTGCGCCAGAAGGCGCGCCCTTACCTGTTCTCCAACAGCGTGGCCCCCGCCATCGTGGCCGCCTCCATCAAGGTGCTGGACCTGCTGGAACAGTCCACGGAAGCGCGCGACCGCGTGGAAGCGAATACCAAGTATTTCCGCGACGCCATGACGGCCGCGGGCTTCACCATCGGCGGCAAGGACCACCCCATTTCCCCGGTGATGCTGGGGGACGCCGTGCTGTCCCAGAATTTCTCCGCCCAGCTTCTGGACGAAGGCGTGTACGCCGTCGGCTTCTTCTACCCCGTCGTTCCCAAGGGGCAGGCCCGCATCCGCACGCAGATTTCCGCCGCCCACACCCGCGAACAGCTGGACAAGGCGATTGAAGCCTTCTGCAAGGTGGGCAAGAACCTGGGAGTTATTTCCTGATTCCTGCACCCTCCATGACTTCGGACGCATCACCCATGCCCGGCGGCAATCTGCCGACGCTGCCCGTCAAACGGGTGGTGCGTCCCACTCCTTCCATTCCGGACCACGAAGTCGTGCGCCAGATAGGCAGCGGCGCATACGGGGAGGTCTGGCTGGCCAGGTCCCTGACCGGGGCGTGGCGCGCCGTGAAAATCGTCTGGCGTGAGGATTTTGAGGATGAGCGCACGTTCAACCGTGAGTTTGAAGGCATCCTGCAGTATGAACCCATCGCCCGCAACCATCCGGGGCTGGTCCACATCCTGCACGTGGGGAGGCACGACCAGGATTCCCCGTTTTACTATTACGTCATGGAGCTGGGCGACGACGCCCGCACCGGGGTCCACATCACGCCGGACGAGTATATTCCCCGCACGCTCCAGACGGACAAGAAGTTTTCCGGCAACAAGCCGCTGCCCCTGGATTACTGCCTGGAGGTAGGCAGCCAGCTGGCCCACGCCCTGCTGTACCTGCACAGCAAGAACCTGACGCACCGGGACATCAAGCCGGCCAACGTCATCTTCGTCAACGGACGGCCCAAGCTGGCGGACATCGGCCTGGTGGCCCATCTGGACCAGCGCAGCTTTGTAGGCACGGAGGGGTTCATCCCCCCGGACGGCCCCGGCACCCGGCGGGCGGACGTTTACGCGCTGGCCAAGGTTTTATATGAAATCAGCACGGGAAAGGACCGCATGGATTTTCCCGCGCTTCCGGATGATCTGCCGGAAGGCACCGTGCGCAAGAAGTGGCAGGCGTTCAACACCATCATCTGCCAGGCGGCGGAACCCCGCGTGGAGGAGTGCGCCATTGATTCCGCGGAAGAGCTGGCGGAGAAAATAGACGTTCTGCGGGGGTATGAAGTGCCTACCCGCTTCCGCCTCCAGAAGAAAAAGAAGCGCCGCAAGCTCAGGCGCACCCTCCAGCTGCTGGCCGCCGCCGTCGCGGGAGCCCTGACCGCCTACTGGGGGGCCCTGTGGCTCAACAATAGCCAGCATCCCGCGGAGGAACCTGCCGCGGACGTGCGCCCGGAAACCCACTCCTCCGCACCGGAGGAGGAGTCCCGGACCGGGTACGTGCTGGTGACCAGCTCCCCGGCGGGAGCGTCCGTTTATGATGCGGACGGCAATTACCTGGATGAAACGCCCTACGGCCCCATTGAACTGCCCTCCGGTTCCTCCGTGGCCTATACCATCAAGAAATCGGGCTTCGCGGACAAGGAGGAGGCGGGAACCGTCAAGGGCGGCTCCACGCTGGCCCTGGGCGGCGTGCTGAAGGAATACCATCCCCCCACGGACAGCCAGCCGTGGAAGGATACGGAGGGAGTCACCTACATTCCCGCGGAAACGCGCCATGTGGCGCAAGGCCCTCTCACCGCCGCCCTGTTCAACAAGTTCCTGAAGGAGGACCACCAGAAGGGAAACTACCAGATGAAGAGGGAGCAGGCGGAACCGGGCCATCCGGAAAAGGACGTGGCCCTGCTCACGCAGGACGGCATCACGGCCTACCTGGCGTGGCTGAACAAGAAATGCGAACGGGAGGGACTGCTGGGCAAGGAGTTTTCCATCAATGCGGACCCGCTGCCGCAGACGTCCGGCAGCGCGGACGGCCACAGCGCCTACGTCCTGAACGTCACGCGCGTGTTCCAGGTCCCCATCACCGTCACCACCAATCCGCCGGGCGCCAGCGTCTTTTTCAACAACAGGCTGATCGGCCGCACGCCCATTGAGGAATACGTCAACCAGGTGCCCTACGTGATTGAAATCAAACTGCCGGGGCACGCCACCATGCGGCGCCGGGGGCTGGACCCGCAGGATTTATACCTTTCCCTCCAGCTGGAGCCGGACAAGTCCGTCGTCTTCGGCTCGCCCTGGACCAACAGCCTGGGCATGGACCTGGCGCCCGTGGGAGGAAACGCGCTGGTCATGTCCCATGAGGTGCGCGTGAAGGACTTCCAGCAGTTCCTGAAAGCCACGGGCAGGAAGGCTCCGGCTCGGCCCGGCTTCCCCCAGGGGGAAAACCACCCGGTGGTAAACGTCAGCAGGCAGGACGCGCGCGCCTTTGCCAAATGGCTCACCAACAAGGAGCGGGCCCAGGGCCTGATCGACCAGCACGACTCCTACCGCCTGCCCAAAGACGAGGAATGGAGCTCCTGGGTGCGCCTGACGGATGAAAAGGGATCCTCCCCCTATGAAAAGACGCTGCCCCATGAAAACTCCCGGGAGGTGTTCCCGTGGGGGTTCTCCTGGCCGCCGCCGGACAGAACAGGCAATTTTGCGGACCAGTCCGCCCTGATTTACCTTCCTTCCTCCCGCGTCATCGTGGGGTATGAGGACGGGCAGCCGTACACGGCCCCCGTGAAGACCTTCCCGCCCAACCATCTAGGCCTGTACGACCTGGAGGGGAACGTCATGGAATGGGTGGACGATTCCTACGGAGGGCCGGAGTCCCTCCCCATCCGCAATTACGGAGTGGCCCGCGGAGGCAGCTACCTCTCCTTCCGCCCCAAGCAGCTCACCACCTCCATCCGCACCCCCCTGCCGGAAAACACGCGGGATGACGCGCTGGGCTTCCGCCTCATCCTGTCTTCCGACCGCCCCGCCGTTCCCACGGCACCCTGACGCCGGGGCACACCGCCCCCGCAGCAGCAGATTTCCCCTGCTCCTCCGTTCCACGCAACAAGCCGTTCCCTAAAGGGAAAGGTCCGCTGCAGCCCGCAGGCCGCCCCGCCTCTCCGGGAAAATGGTTGAAAGGGCCTCCCGTTATGCTACCTTTTCCCCGCACCCTTTTCCCGAATGAAAATCATCGCCATCGCCAACCAGAAGGGGGGAGTGGGAAAAACCACCACGGCCATCAACCTGGCCGCCGCCCTGGCCCAGCTGAAGAAGAAAATCCTTGTCATTGACCTGGATCCGCAGGCCAATGCCACCAGCGGCATGGGCATTGACGGAAAAGACATGCCCAGCCTGTACCCGGCCCTGCTCGGCCAGCTTGCGGCGGAAGAGTGCATCCTGCCTTCCGGCAGAAAACGGCTGGACATCATTCCCTCCACCATGGACCTGGCCGGCGTGGAAATAGAACTGGCCCGCTCCGGCAACCACCTGACCCGGCTCCGGGAAACGCTCGCTCCCCTGCGGGAGTCGGATGCCTATGATTACTGCATCATGGATACGCCTCCTTCCCTGGGAGTCCTGATGACCTCCGCCCTGGCCGCCTGCGACGAAGTGCTGACTCCCCTGCAATGCGAATGGTTCGGGCTGGAAGGATTGGCCAAAATCCTGCACGTGACGGCGCAGATCTGCGCCAGCGGAGCCAATCCCCGCATCAGGCATGAAGGGGTGCTGATGACCATGTACGACGGCCGCACCAACCTTTCCCGCCAGGTCATTGACCAGGTGGAACAGCACCTGCCCCAGATGCTGTACAAGACGGTCATTCCCCGCTCCATCCGGCTCGGGGAAGCGCCCAGCTTCGGCCACACCATCTTTGAACACGATCCTTCCGGAACGGCGGCGGAAGCCTACCTGAAAGCCGCACGGGAATTCATCAGACGCCACAAATCCTGAAAACGCGAAGGAACGGCTTTCACGGGAACGGACTTCATGAACATGGCGTACAGGAAGGACAAGGCAGAAAGAATCCCCCGCCTTCATCTCTCCCTTTAGGTTTATTCCTTCCATTCTACTTGCGCCGTTTTAGATACTACGCACAGGCGGCAGTCCTGATACGGAGGAAAACAGGCATTCACCTTGACTTGCCGCACCCGGCATATGAGAATGCCTCCAGCTCCGCTTCAGGAACTTTCCCTCATGCCAGCAGAAGAAGGCCAGCCAGACGACCAGCCCCGGACGACAGGGCAAGTCCCGCCTCCCGCTCCAACGACAGGCCTGGAACAGATTCTGCCCGGACGCCCCCCTCTCCCCCACGCGGAAGAAAAAGGCGCCTTTTTCGTTTACCAGAGGGAGCTGGCCCCCGGCACGCGCCTGGAACAGTATGAAATCATCCGCGTCCTGGGCAGCGGGGGCTTCGGCATCACCTACCTGGCGAAGGACCTGTTCCTGAACCGCAACGTGGTCATCAAGGAAAACTTCCCCTCCAGCTGCTCCTACCGGGACCCGCTGACCGGGCATATCCGGCCCAACAACGAGCACGACCTGGAAAACTACACCTGGGCCCTGAAGAGTTTCCTGAGCGAGGCCCAGACGCTGGCGGAGCTCAACCATCCCGGCATCGTCAGAATCCTGTCCGTTTTTGAAGCCAACGGCACCGCCTACTTCGCCATGGAGAACATCACCGGGCTTTCCCTGGACTACCTGGGGGAGAAACTCCACAGCACCGGGCACCGCTACACGGAGGACGAACTCAAGGGCCTGCTGACCCGCCTGCTGCGGATTCTGGACTACCTCCATTCCAGGCACATCTACCACCGTGACATCAAGCCCGGCAACATCCTGCTGACGGAGGAAGGCACGCCCGTGCTGATCGACTTCGGCGCGGCGCGCCATGCCCTGAAGCTGCATGCCGCCACCGTCCTGACCACCCAGGGGTATTCCTCCCCGGAACAGGCGCTGGGGAAAACGAACATCGGCCCCTGGAGCGACCTTTATTCCGTAGGCGCCACCTTTTACGCCCTCCTCACGGGCCACCCGCCGGAACGGGCGGAAGTGCGCCTGACGGAAGACGGCATGCCGCCGCTGCACAGCGACCCCGTGCTCACCCGCTATTACTCGCGGCAGTTCCTGCTTTCGCTGGACAAGGCGCTGGCTCCCCAGACCAGCTGCCGCTACCAGACGGCCCGTGAATGGATTCACGACATTTGCGCCATTTCCGGGGAAGAATCCTCCGCCACCATCCAGGTATCCCCGGCGGACATCCGCCACATTCATCCGGAAGGAATGCCGCATCCCTGCGCGGAGAAGAATTCCGGGAACAAAAAGGCCACCGCCGGGACGGGCGGACTTCATTCCTCCTCCCGCAGGCTGTCCGCGCGCACCCTCCGCCGCAACCGCCACATGATGTTCCTGATGGTGGGGAGCGTCTGCACCCTGCTGCTGGGCGCAGCGGCGTTCTACCTGATGGACTACCTGAAAAAGGCCCCCATGGGCACCACCATCAATACCATCAAGGAGGCCATCCAGCAGCCGGCCGCCAACGGGAAGGAATTGGCCCCTCCGCCCCGGGACCTGGCATCCATCCGCATCCCGGAGCTCAGAATGACGGAAGACGCGGCGCTGGAACCGCGGACGCTGAAGGAATTCCAGCTGCGCCTGGACGATACGATTCTGACCCGTTCCGGCATCCCCTCCATCCTGCCGGAAAAGCTACGCATCTCCTGCATCTACCTCCAGATTATCCCTCCGGCCACCGGAGGGGAGGAACTGCACCTCACCATCCGGGACTCCAACGGAGCCCTGGTGGACCGTTCCGTCAACTCCGTCCCCTCCTTCACGGTGCCGGGGCAATCCACCTCCACCTTCTTCTTCCCGGCCCTGCCGGAGCTCTCCACGGACCGCGCCTACACATACGCCTTTGAAACCGCCGCCCACAAGGCCGTCCCCATGCAAATGGCGTGCTTCAAAAGCGAGACGGAACGCACGGAGGAGGCCTTCCCTAAAATCCGCTTCATCATCGCCCCCGCGGCGCCGGAACCGGCCCTGATGCATGACCCTGCCTACAAGGGGCTCGTGGCGGCAGTCACCACGCCTTCCCCGGGGCACGGGAACGTTCTCGGCCTGGCGAACGCCACGCCGGACATGCTGGCGGCTCTGGAACAACTGTCCAAAGCCGGCTACCCGGTGGCCCAGCAGGTATTGGGGAAACTCCTCATGTCTCCTGACTGCCCCGGCGGCCCCAGGCCGGAAGAAGGGGTGGAATGGCTCTACCGTTCCGCCACCGGAGGATGCTATGAGGCCATGAAGGAGCTGGGCATCCTGCTCATGGACATCCCCTCCTATTTTCCCCGCCTGCCACAGCAGCCCCCTCTGGCCTCCCGGGATTACGCCCAGGCGGCGCGGTTCCTGAGAATGGCGGTCCAGTACCGGGACCAGGAAGCCCTGTACCTGCTCTCCCTCATGTACTCCCAGGGCTGGGGCGTGCCCGCCTCCCCGGAGCTTTCCGGCCTGATGATGGAACGTCTCAACGGATCCGCCTACCTGACGGACAGCCTGAACCCGGAGGCGCCCATTGCGGCGTACTGGCTCCCCCTGCCGCTTGCCAGGGGGGAATCCACCATCCTGCGCTTCACCGTTCCGGGACCGTTCGCCCCATCCCAGCTCAAGGGCGTCACGCTGCATAACACGGGCATGAAGGATGCCTTCTCCATCAGCAAAATCAACATTCTCCAGCACGGACGCCTCATTCTGGACATCATCTCCCCCCAGGAAGTGCTGCCCGGCAAAAGCTCTGCCCCCATCGGCATCTCCATCCCGGAAGGCCTGCTGGCGGATACGTCCCTGCCCCTGGAGGTGGAAATCCTGCTGACGCCCGGAAACAGCAGCGGCGTGGTGGAAATGCCGCCTCCGGCGGAAAAGAAACGTTCCAGAAACGGAACCGATTAAGATTCAGCATCTTTTCATAAGAAGCAGAAGCCGGGGACCCGTAAAACAGCCTTGATTCCCGTCACGGGAATGCTACAAAAGGAACATGACTTCCCTTACTTTCCTGCGCCGCACGCTCCCCTTTCTGGCCGCCTTCCTGATGGCCTCCTGCGGTGACCCCACCGTCTCCTACTGGAAAAAGGCGGCGGACATCAATACGGAATACTCGGAAAAAAGCGATGCGCTGGTGCAGCGCCTCCTGAAGCTGAAAAAGAATCCCACCCTTCCCGGCCTGGCGGAAAGCAGCAGGGACGCGGCGGACCTGCTGCGGGAGCGGGACGAAGAACTGGCGGACCTGAGCACGAAAGACGTGGACCCCGCCGTGGCGGCCTATGTGGAAGAAGACCGCAAGCTCTTTGCCAGAGGGCGGGAACTGGCGGAACGCTACCAGCAATACTTTGAAAAATACCTCAAGGGAGGTCCGGAATTCACGCCGGACCCGTCCCGGGCCGTTTCCCACATAGGCCGCGGGCGGCAGGAAATACGCAAAATCCTGGCTGAAGCCCGGAAACTGGAAGAACGGGCGGAAGCCCTGAGGAAAGAAAAATCAGCCGCGTTTGAGGAGGAGCTTCCTCCGCTGCACTTCCGTCTTCCGGAAATGAAGCAGCTGCTGTCCAACCGTTAAAAACCGCCATAAACCATCTTTCCGGCTCCGGCTTTGCACGGGAGGCGCCTCCGTATCCCTCCCCCTTTTCGTTCATCAGCCATCCATGAAGCTTCTTCCGGCCCTTTTCCTCCTGCTCATTCCCTCCCTTTCAAGGGGGGAGCGGCATGAAACATTCTGCAGAAAGGCCATCAAGCTTCAACTAACCAGCTTCTTTCCGAAATACCGTTATTTCCTATTCACCGGCAGTTACACTTCCCCCCGCGCCGTACTCTCTGCAGCTGCCAGTCCAACAGGACTGAGCATCAGAAGCGGAAATGGAATTTCTTTGAAAGACACGTCCATCAGCATTTCCCATCATTCCTATGAACAGGAAACAGGCAAAGGCATATTCTCCCTGGGCCTTCTGGTTAAGGACCGCCCCTTCCCCCAAGACGGAAGAATCCAGATCAAGGGAAAGGTGCCGGTGAAATGCGCGCGGCTGGCCACTCTGCCAGAAACGGAAATCGATCTCCGTCCGAACGCCGCGTATTCCATCCCTCTCTGCATCTCCTCCTTTCTTGAGGAAGGGACGGACGTAGCCAATCTGGAAAAATGCCCGCATCTGGACATAAGGGTGAATCCGTATACGGAAACCAACACATGGAGCATCGGGCTCATTTATCCTGTGAGCTTCCCCTATGCCGGCATGGTATTCCTTGACCGGGAGGGACACAGGATCCCCGTGAAAACAGAAATGGCGCGATGCCGTTCGGGGCCGATCGAATTCCACCCGTTCACCTGCACTTTCCCGGAAAAATATGATCGCGTCCGCCTTGTCATTCACTATGCGGAAAAGCAGGAAACCAGGAACTTGCCCATCAACGCCGCCGTCTCCCGGGAAGACGCCTTGAAAGCAATGCCGCCCCATCCGGAAGGTGGCCGGATTCCCGGACAGCCTTCCGCAGAAACAGCGCATCTTTTCCAAAAACGAGATTGACACCCGCGGTTCTTTCCCCTAGTATCCGCGCACAACATCAGCGGCGGGGTAGCCAAGTGGTAAGGCGACGGTCTGCAAAATCGTTATTCGCGGGTTCGATTCCCGCTCCCGCCTCCATGTTTACTTTCAAACGTTTACGCCTTTAGCGTAGCAAGAAACGTAGTAAACCTCTTGTTTTTAGCTCCACATTCGGAGCAAGTCTTGTCCCGGGAGGGGGGGGTACGGTATGAGTTCCAGCCCCTCTGTTATCCACGCTCAAGGAGACGCGCTTGACTACCTGTTGCATGCGCACGGAGAAACACAGGAGCAATGGAGCGCGCCTTTTGACGCCACGCCCATCCTCCCGGAACTCTCAAAAGCACTCTATGAATGCGGTCTAAACCACCATCAACTTGACGTGGTAAAAGAAGAAATAGCGGATGCCCGTTTGCATATCCTTATCGGTATTTTCACTATCCTTTTTCGCAACGGCCATCACCCGCAACGCGTTACCCGGAACGTTTACAAGCTTGCCAAACTCTACTGTCCAAAATCCGTAGAAAACTTGTCGCATTCTGACCTTGCTCTCCTGACCAGTGATACCATTTCCGCATCATCCATGCGGGCGCACGCCTGCAACGATTTCCTTGACTCCTTAACACCCGATCAAGCGCAAGCTCTTATCGGGAAATACGGGAAGACTGCCCTGCGCAAGCTTGCACAAGTATCTTGGACCAGCCGGAAGGCTCAAAAGAAATCCCGCAAAAAAAAGAAGCAGGACGCCCCCAAACCGCGCACCCGCAAACACCCGGAACTCAACCTTGATCTGTAACGGAAAAGGACGAAGATGGACACGAAAGCAAGATACCCCGCTATAAGCTCACCCAAGCTTCCAATAAACGCTTTTCCTTCCTGCTCAATTCCACTTATGGCGGCAAGACGTTCCAGTTAAATGACGGCCGCACCGTCAAATGGGACTCCCGCGGAAAAAAGCGAAGTAAGAAATACACTTTCCAAATTACTTGATAAAAGCTGATAAAAGCTGATAATATTTATCTTGACAAAAAGTGGTTCTAGCACATATTGGCATTACTACTAGTTCGTGTATCGCATACACCTCTAAAAAATCGCCCCAGCCTGCGTCACCAGGCCGGGGCTTTCTTTTAGCTAGTCAGAACAATAATAAGTTCCATCAGCCGTACTACTAATTCGGGGTTAAGTATCACATGTTACACCTCCTTTCTTTAGTCCGGGACCAACCCGGCAAGCGGATATACAGGAATATCCCCTTTATTACAATTTATTTACAACCGCGCAAACTGAAAGTGCATCCAGTCATAATCCCGCTCCCGCCCCAGGGACACGCCGCCTTCATCTTCCACGAACTCCCAAAAGGCATCATAATCCGTTCCAGAAAGGCGTGCCTGCGGCCGATGAACTTTTAGGCCGTTATGGTCAGGGTCCATTCTACCGCAATCCCCCAAGAATGCATTGACGGCCGGCTAATGGTCATTCGGTAGCTTCCGCCATTGCGCCAGGCCGCCGCCCCTTGGCTTCTCAAGCTGCTGCCCGGACACAGGAAGTGCTGCACTCCTTGGCAAAAGTGACAGTTAGAGTTAGAGTTTAGACAACAAAAAAGCCGTACCCTGTGAGGACACGACTAGAGAGAGGAAGGCAATGTGACTTATCAGGCGTATCTATTTGTAAAAGAAAAAGAAATGAGCGTAAGAATTGCTAAAATTCCAATGATTGCGTATCCTGTGAATTGAGCGTTTCTCAGTCTTTGCTGATGCTTATCTTGAATATCCATTTTTTGCTTGTTGATGTCACGGCGGACGTCGCTAAGCCTGGTTTCTAAAGAATTTTTTGCGTCCAGTAGGTCGTTAATTGTGTTCTGAAGCTTTTTAACGGAGAGTTTGTGTTCCTCGTGGAGTTTTAGAAGGTCCTGGTGTGCTTTTTCTCCTACGGGCACTTTTGCCACGAATTCTTCAGAGTGTTCAAGGTGTGCAACTGG
This sequence comes from Akkermansia massiliensis, assembly GCF_023516715.1. Lineage (NCBI taxonomy): Bacteria > Pseudomonadati > Verrucomicrobiota > Verrucomicrobiia > Verrucomicrobiales > Akkermansiaceae > Akkermansia > Akkermansia massiliensis. Next base: position 1,691,568 of record NZ_JAMGSI010000001.1, read on the forward strand.
TTTATTATGCGGAGAGTTCAATTGCATAAATTTTTCTTCCGCCCGGTCCATTTGGACCAATTCTTTTTCCATAGTATCTATGGATTCCATGAGTTTTCTGTTTTGCAGGGCAACCGCTTTGTTCATGTTCCTGTGCTTTTTTTCCATGGCTTCCTTGGCTTCAATGATCGCATAAGAGGTTCCACGGCCTCCAGCCCTTCCGCTTGCCATTGATGCGCGGGCGGCGGACCTCATAGCGTCTTCCCGTCTTGCTATGTCTTCCGTATCACGTTTAATGATGTCAGCAAGTTTCCTATTATTAAGAGTTATCTGTTGTTTATTTTTATCAAGTAATTTAGCTATTCTGCCCGTCGTGTTTTAAAAGTCGCCAGCGTGACTTCCCATTCCTTAGCAGTTAATTCACGGTTAGCTAGTGCTGTTTCCACAGCGGCCTTTTTACGGCGTAAAGCCCGTTCCGCGTTCTGTTGTGCTGTTCGTTCCTGTTGTGCTTGTGTTTGTTTGAGGATAGTTTCTAACGCATCCCTCTTGTTCCGGAATGTTTCTTCTTCCAGGTCAAGAGTGTCATAAGATTCCTTTATCTTTCTCTCCAGATTATTGATTTTGGGCTCTGTAGTGAGTTGCAGCTTTTCCAGTTGAGAGTTCAGTTCATTTACGTTCTGGTCGTGTTGTACTGTCAAATGGTTATTGTACCATACTGTTCCAATGATGGCTAGGATAGTAAGGATGGATAGCAGATAGCGCATAGTTTTTGTAGCAGATACCGCCGTTATATATTGGCATTATTTGGCATGCAAGTTTTTTGTATTGGCTTGGTATTGGTGAATCAGGTTGTTTTCACACTTTCAAGAATGAGGGAGGGAACTCCCGTAAGTACGCTTTTTTGCGGCCTTGGTTAAATAGTTCTTGCCTTTTGCGCGGTGGTTGTGTTTACTCCGTCGCGCAGTCCCTGCAAACCTAATGTCGCGTTCGTCTAGCGGTCTAGGACTCCCGCCTTTCACGCGGGCAACACGGGTTCGAGTCCCGTACGCGATGCCAGTTTTTTCTTTTCCTTCCGTCTTGAACCGGAATCTTTTTTACGCCATCCCCCCGGTATGTTTCTGGATTTTTCCACCCGTTGTGGTATGGTTACTTCCGCCATGGCAGCCCAGAACGAAATTATGCTGAACGGAGCCCCGTATGGACTGGCGGAACCCTGTTCCGTTTCCCGGCTTCTGGAACTCTTGAACATGAACGGCAAACCCGTCGTCGTGGAGCACAACGGCTCCGCGCTCCTGCCGCAGGATTTTTTCCGGGTTACGGTTTCTCCCGGAGACCGGGTGGAAATCGTCTCCATCGTCGCCGGCGGCTAGGCTCCCTTTTTCCTTTATTTCCCTTCCCAATCCGTCACCGCCATGCCCTCCATCCACGTCATGTCCCCCACTCTTGCCAGCCAGGTGGCGGCGGGCGAGGTGGTGGAACGCCCCGCCTCCGTCGTGAAGGAGCTGGTGGAAAACAGCCTGGACGCCGGAGCCAGATCCGTGCGGGTGGAGATACGCCGCGGAGGCGTGGGCCTGATCAAGGTGACGGACGACGGCTGCGGCATGTCCCGGGAAGACGCGTGCCTGTGCGCCAAGCGGCACGCCACCAGCAAGCTTTCCTCCCTGGAGGACCTGTTTGAAATCACTCACCTGGGCTTCCGCGGGGAGGCCATTCCCAGCATTGCCAGCGTCTCCCGCTTCAAGCTCTGCACCAGGCAGCAGCAGGCACTGGAGGGCTGGGAAGTACGCATCGACGGCGGGCTGGAGCACGAGCCGAGAAGTTCCGGCGTCTCCCCCGGCACCGCCATTGAGGTCTCCGACCTGTTTTACAATACCCCGGCACGCCGCAAGTTCCTGAAATCCGCGGAGACGGAGGCTTCCCATGTGGAGCACCAGATACGCCTGCATGCCCTGGCCTATCCCCAGGTGCGCTTTACCTACAAGCGGGACGACCAGCTCGTCTTCGACCTTCCGGCCACGGCGGACCTGCGCGTCCGCATCTCCGCGCTGACGGATGCGGCTACGGCGGCAGCCCTGATTCCGATAGAAACGACCATCGGGCCCGGCATTTCCGTCACGGGCTTCCTGCTCCCGCTTTCCGAGGCCAGGCGCACCAGAAAGGGGCAGTACGTCTTCATGAACACCCGCCCCGTGGAGGACCAGCTCATCAACCGGGCCATCCGGGACGGTTACGGCGGTTTTCCCACCGGGCTGCATCCGGCGCTCTTCCTGTACATGGAGGTGGAGCCCGCGCTGGTGGACGTCAACGTGCACCCCGCCAAGAAGGAGGTGAGGTTCCGCCGTTCCGCGGACGTGGTTAATACCATTGTGGAGGCGATTGCCAACACCCTCCAAAAACACGCCCGGCAGGAAATTCACGCTTCCGCCGCCGTGCCGGAGACGGACGGCGGCCCTCCGGAACCGCCTTCCGCCGCGCCGCATGGGGAAACACCCTCCCGGGCGGACAATTCCCAGGCCTTCCCTCCGGCAAAACCCCGCACGGCCCCCGCTCCTTCCTCCAAACTCCCTTCCCTTTCCCCGCCCCCAGCAGGCAATCACGGGAGGCTGTTCCTCTTCCCCCCCTGCGCCCCATTCCCCTGAAGCAGGTTCCCGCCACCCAGGGGAAACTGGATTTCCAGCATCAGGCGGAGGGCGGCGGCGCAAGGGACGCCTGCGGAAAGGCCGCTCCGGAGAGGGACGCCACCGCCGGGTTCACCTATATGGGAACCCTCCACCAGCAATTCGCCCTGTTTGAAACGCCGGAGGGCCTGGTGCTGATGCATCCCAGGGCCGCGCGGGAACGCATCATCTTTGAACGGCTGCGGGCGCACCGGGAAGCGCCCATGCCGTCCCAGCAGCTTCTGGACCCGGTGATACTGGACCTGGACCCGCGGGATTTTGCCGTTATCCAGCAGTTCGCACCCCACTTTGACCAGGCCGGAATGACCGTCACGCCCTTCGGCCAGAACACGATCAGGATAGAATCCCTGCCCGCCCTGCTGGAACTGGAGAACGCCCGCGCCTTCCTGCTGGAGCTGGTGGACCGCCTCACCCAGTCCGAATTCAGCCGGAACGCCAAACGCATGGCTTATGAGACCTTCATCGGGGAAATCGCCAGGAAATCCGCCTGGAAGGAACGTATTTCCCCGCACCGCGCCCCGGCCATCCTGAAAGAACTGCTGGCCTGCGAAGTGCCGTACTGCACCCCGGGCGGCAAGCCCACGCTGGTGAATTATTCCATTCCGGAGATCAAACGCAAATTCGGCATCCAGGCGTAACGGGCCGGGAAAGCGGAAGGCCGGATACCTGGTCTTTCAGCTCCACATTTGAAATGGAAGGCCGCGCAGAAGAGCAGCAGGCCTTTGCCGCGGCCGAAAGGAAACCGGGAGCCAGCGAAGGAATGTTCAAGAGAATGAAGGAATACGGTTTTTGAAAGTGCGGCCTTTGTCCGTGCATTCATTCAGAAGCATGCGGCGCTTCCTGAAAGCCTTCTTTCAAAACAGGAGGTAAATGCCATCCTTCCATGAAAGCCGTTTTTCACTCCATTCCTTTTATCTCCCTTTCCTCCCCCTTTTCCGGCCCATCCGGTTTTAACGCGCGGGCCGCCGCATCCATCCCGTCCTGTACGGAAGCTTGCTCTTGGCAAGGGGGGGTCCCGCGTTTATAATGTTACCTTCCCTGTCGTCATCCAGCCCGTTCCCAGCCATGCCAGACCCCGCCCCCAGCAAGCCTTCCGCACCACGCATTGCTGAAACCGCCGCCGGAAAAGCCCTGATGGCCCTGCTGGCCCTTTTTTACGCCCTTCTGGCGACGGCGGCGGCAGGTGGGGAGTGGCACACCCTTTTTCTTCCCGCCTGCCTTCTGGCGGCGGCCCTTCTGCTGTTCTGCTTCTGCATCCTCCGGGGGTACAAGATTCCCAGCCCCGGGCTGCCGGGATGGCTGGCGCTGGGGCTGGGAGGCGGCTATTTCCTCCTGCGGGCGTGGTTTTCACCCTGGTTTTACTATGAGGGAGTGGCGGACCTGGGCCTCATCGTCACGGCCATGGCCATGTTCATGGCGGGGGCGTATGCCGGAGCCGGGAATGGGGAAAGGAGCGTTCTTCCCGTGCTGGCGGCGGCGCTGGGATTGCTGAACGCCCTGCTGTGGGGGTACCAGAACATGACGGGTACGGAGGCCTCCTGGTTCAGGCCGGATTATTCCCTGTTCGGAACGGAGCTGCGCAACATCGGGCTCTTCGGGTACAAGAATTTTTCCGCTCATTTCCTGTCCGTCACGGGATTTTTCCTCTGCGCGTACAGCATGGCTTCCGCCAGGAAATGGGGCATCAGCCTGTTCACGGGGCTGGCGCTCGTTCTCGTTTCCTTCACCTGCAGTTCCCGCGCCGCCTTTCCGAATGCGCTGGCTGGCGTCACCCTGTGCTTTTTCATTTATACCTCCAGCGTTTTCCGCAATAACAGGAAATTTTATACGGCGGCCATCCTGTTCATTCTGCTTCTCTTCCTGGGAGCGGCTTATGCCGTGCTGGACCTGGCCAACGGAGCCGGAAAGCTGGCCTCCCTGCTGGATACGTTTTCCTTCGGGAGCCGTCTGGACCTGTCCAGACTGGCGTGGGCGCTGGCGGACCAGGCCCCATGGTTCGGCCACGGCAGCCGGATGTTCACCAACCTTTCCACGGAATTTTTTGCCGGGGCCAGCCTCCCCAATTTCGCCCACCATGAGTACGCGCAGGCCGCCTGCGACTACGGCTATGCCGGGCTGGGGCTGATGCTGGCCCTGCTGGCCCTGTTCCTCGTTTCCGGCTTCCGGAGCGTGCTCCAGCTGGCGGGGGAGCGCCAGCGCGCCAATCCCCTGGGGCCGGCGGCCTTCTGCGTGCTGTGCATCGCCGCCTTCCATGCCTATGGGGAGTTCATCTGGCACAATCCGGCATTGCTGGGCGCCAGCGCCCTGTGCTGCGGCATTACCTGCACCGCCTCCCTTTCCCGGGTGAAGGCCTCCCGGCGCGCCGGACGCTGGTTCCAGGCCTCTGCCGCGCTGCTGCTGGCGGCGCTGGCCCTGTGCTACGCGTTCCGGGCTTTCCCGGTCTGGAAGGCCTCCCTCCGGCCCGTTCCGGTTTCCTCCAACGAACGGCTTCCCATGCTGGAAGAGGCCGCTTCCAGCAGCCTGGACCCGGACCTGGTGCGGCGCAGCATCCTGCATGCCGTGGGCAGTCCTGCCGCTCCAGACGAGGCGCGGCTCAGGGAACTGGAACGGCAGGAGGAAGAGGCGGAATTGCGGAGTCCCGGCAATCACGGCCTGGCAGCGGCCAAAAGCCTGCTTTACATCCGCCAGGGGCGCCTTGCGGAGGCGGAGAGGCTGCTGCGCCCCTATGTGGAGAGTCCCGGCAGGTTTGACGACCGCATGTTCGCCTGGACCACCATTTACAGTAATATGCTGTATTCCTGGAGCGCGGCCATTGCGGCCCAGTCTCCGGGGCAGGCCCTGTCCATGGCGCTGACGGCCCAGCGCCTGATGTCCGCCCAGACGGATCAATGGCTGTTTCACGGCTCTCTGAATCCCCAGGTCAGGAAGGAACACGACCTGCGCCTCAGCGAGCTCAAGATGCTGATCCTGACACTGCAATACCGCGGAGCCGTACCCGATGCCTCCTGGCGGAAGTAGGGGCGTCCTGATATTTTCAGGCCAACCCCGTTCCTGCGTTTTCTAAAATGAAGTTCTGATAAAAGAAAATATGAAATACTTGAATCAAGAAATAGAAAGCGAATTAAGAAACCGGGGAGCGGAACTGATACGTTTTGTCAGCATATTCCATTTAGACGAAAAGCAAAACAGGCAACTCCCGAACGCCATTGTCTTTGTACTCCCGCTGACCGCAGAGTATGTCAGGACGGTATTTGATACTCCCGATTACGTACAAGCGCGGATAGATAACAATTACGATTTCGATGATGATGAATTTTCACAAACTGAACATAAGGCGGGGGAAATAGCAGACGATTTAGCCAGGTTCATTGCCGGAAAGGGTTATAAAGCCATATCGCAATCCGATACGGGGCTGGTGGCTGATGACGTATTCAATGATGAAACCAAAGAGTCAGTATTACCTCATAAAACAGTCGCGCTACTTGGCGGATTAGGGTGGATTGGAAAAAACAACCTGTTAATTACTCCCGAATATGGCGCAGCACAATGTCTCGGTACGGTTTTAACTGATGCTCCACTGGAAACGGTATTACATGAACCTCCATTTCCAAAGTGCGGAAGGTGCAGCGCTTGTGTCAATATCTGCGAGAGAAAAGTTCTTAAAGGTAAAATTTGGAGCATCTCTGTTTCAAGAGATGAGATCGTTAACATATATGGATGCAGCACCTGCCTGAAATGCCTTGTGCATTGTTCCAGAACACAAATATATAAAAAGAGGAATATTAAATAAAGAGTTTCAGGATTTATGCCGGTGAACTATTCCTGAAATGAAACAGGCGACTGGATAATCATGTGAATCAAGCAATTATCCCGCGCGGAGCGCCAGTTTATTTCCCTTGAATTCCCCGGACAGTTTCTGACGAAGAAGGGAAACCCGCGTCCTTCATTCATTTAGCCCATGCTTTGGAGCAGGCCTTCAATGTTACTTCCGGTCCAGCAGCTTATCTCCCCAGGGTAATTTTATAAAATTTCTGTATTCATCGGATTTTCAATCCGTTGTCAACAATAATTCATTTAAGGCAAGATTTTTTAAGCCTTATCCGGTACGCTTATTCACTTTTTCCGGACACGAGGAGGAATAGGATGAAAGAGAAATAAACCCTTGGTTTCAAGTTCATAACGCTGTCTCTGCGGATTGAAAATCCCCCAGGCTTCGGGAAGTTTTGCGGACACAGCCGCAAAACCCAATCCAAGAACAAATTCCAAATTAATGACTCCGAGACTTCCTCTCCCCCTCCTCGCCGCCCTGCTCCTGTCACAGGCCGTGCCCCATGCAGCCGCTTCCAGCCCCATTTCCTGGGATGACCTCGTTCGGGACTGGCAGGACGAGTCCATCACTGAAACGGTACTTGACCTGAGCGGGGACGGTTCCGTTGCAGAGGTAACAAGCAACGGGGGCGCCGTCACCGTCTCCCAGGGAACTTCCCTGGCGCTGAATGGAGGCCACCACACCATCTCCTCCACCAAGCAGAGCGCCCAGGTTTTCACCAGCAGGGCGTTTGACAACCGCGGCACACTGGAAATCAGCGACTGCACCATCACCGGCAATTTCAATACCGCCGTGAGCTGGTTTTCCTCTTCCTCCGGCGGCTCCATCGCCAACGGTGAGAACGCCAGGCTGATTCTTTCCGGATGTTCCTTTTCCAATAACGGAATGGTTTCCCAGACAGACGGAGAAGGAGGCGCGCTTGCCGGGGCGGCAGGTTCCGTGATGAGTATCCAGGGGTGCGATTTCACCAATAATTACGTCTCCTTCCATGAACCGTGTCTGAACAGCCCCCAGCAGTACGGCGGTGCCATTGCCAGCTTTGGCGCCGTTACCCTGAGCAACTGCCGTTTCTCCGGTAATTACACTTCTTACCTGAATGCCGGGGCCAATGGCATGAGCACGGCGGCGGGAGGCGCCGTCTCCATGGCCACGTACGGGGCGCGCCTGGAAGGGGATGCCCTGGAATTCCACGGGAATTACGCCATGGGTTATGCAGCCTCCGGTGGAGCCGTGAACTTGAATAACAATGCCTCCATCAAGCTGAGCAATGCCTCTTTTACAGGGAATTATGCCTTCTGCACGGCTCATTCCACCAGCGCAGGCCGTGCGTGGGGAGGCGCGCTCAACCTGGAATCCGGGTCCACGGGCACGCTTGTTTCCTGCGTCTTTAACGGCAACCATGTCTCTTCCATGACGGAGACGGCATCAGGAGGGGGGGCCATCCACAATTTTATCGGCTGCACGCTGACGCTGGTGAATTGTTCCTTTTACGATAATTACGCTTCTTCCGCAGATGCGTCCCTGGCGCAGGGAGGAGCCATTGCGAATGAAGGGCGGCTCCGGATTATCGCCAACGGGCGGGACAGCATTTTCCGAGGCAACAGGGACCACGTTCCGGCACTGGGGGGCGGCGGCGCTTCCAATGCCATCCACTCCCTGTTTTCCACCGGCATCGCCCTTTACGCCGGGAACGGCGGCTCCCTGGTCTTTTACGACGGCATCCGGGGGGAGAACGACAGGAACATATTGACGATCAACAAGCCCGGTGCGGAAGGCTATCCCGTGGACGGAACCGTCTTTTTCAAGGACGGAGCTTCCATTGACGGATTCAACACGGAATTGTACCAGGGAAGCCTGTGCATGGGGGAGGGAACGGCCATCCGCGGCTCGCTGGATGCATGGCAGGGAAGCAGTTTCATCATTGAAGGCTTTACGACGATGGACGGCCAGTACAGCGTGCATGCCGTGAAGCCGGGTGCCGTCCATACCGTGCTCGTCAGAATGACCGATTCCATGGCGGCGGCCACGGAAGAGAATCCCGTATGGAATTTTACGGAAGGTTCCTCCATTGCCGCCTTTGCGGGTTCCCTGGAGTTCGTTCTGGACGTCAGCCGCCTCAGCATTCCCTATGATGAATTGCACCCCTTCATTTTTTCCCATGAGGGGCAGACGCAGGAGCTGATGGACAGCGTCAACGGAGCCAAAAGCGTGCGGCTGGTGGATGCCGACGGGTGGAGCTACAGCGTGGACGGTTCCTTTTTCGATTACCTTTCCGGACAGAATAGAGGCCTTGTTCCTTCCGGACCGGACACGGGGGGCTGGCGGCCCCCGTCCGGCGTGGGAGGCGTGCAGGGCAATTCCCAGTGGACCGCCGTGCGCAGCCTCCGCAGTTTTGCAGAGGCCGCCAGAACCAGGGAGGGAGAACGGCTGAAGCCGGACGGGCGCGCGGCTTTCTGGATCACGGCCACGGGGGATTATTTCACCCAGGCCTCCCAGGCCGCGGTGGAAGGCTACCGCTTCCGCTCCCACGGGTATTCCGTGGGCGGGAGTTACGATCTTTCCCCGGTCTGGACGGCGGGGGGCGCCTTCGGCCAGAGCTTCGGGACGAACGATGTGAACAATGACCTGGGCAGCTTTGACCAGGACGCCGTCATGGCCCTTTTCCAACTGGCGCGGTCCGTGCAGGTGAACGCGGAAGATTCCCTGCTTCTGGGCGTGCAGGGGGGCTATGGCACCGCCCGCAGCAAGGGGGGCGTTATTTCCCCGGACCTGGCCGGAGACCGCCTGGAAAGCTCATGGAAGGACAGAACCTGGCTGCTCGACGTACAGGGAGCATGGACAAGGAGGCTGAACCGGAAAACGCGGCTGGGCCTTTATTCCGGCCTCCAGTACGCGGGGAGCGTTCAAAGCGCCTCCACCGCCGCAGGGGAACGCCATGCCTACCATCTGGAAGACAGCTCCGCGAATGTCCTGCGCGGTCGCCTGGGGGTGGAGTTCCACCGGAACGGCTCCCTGCTGGGACGGGAAGCGGCAGGCTACGTCCGCACGGGAATCGCGCACGATCTGGACCGGAAAACGCCGCATGTTTCCGTACGTGGAACCTCCCGCTCCTGGACGGCCATGGCCGTCAACCCTGGCCGTACCGTCCTGGAGGCTTCCGCCGGATTCCATGTCAGCCTGTCCGGCAACTGGAGCGCGGGCGTGGATTACAGTCTGGAAGCCGGCAACCGGCAGCTGAACCAGAGCGGAAGAGCAGGCGTTATGATGGAATTTTAAGTGTCTTCAGCCACATGTTCTCCGGCACCGTCCCCTCTCCGGAACGGTGCCGTTTTTTTGCCGTTTTCCCCATCACCAAGCCGTTTCCATTCACGGCATCGGGCGGCGCATGTCCCGACGCAGCTCAACAAAAGCAAGCCTTGCCCGCTCTATTCCTTCATCAGACTTTTTTCGTATGAATATAACCATCAAACGAATTTATGACCCGAAGGAAACCGGAGACGGCTACCGCGTGCTGGTGGACCGTCTCTGGCCCCGCGGGATTTCCAAGGAAAAGGCTTCCTGGGATGAATGGCTGAAAAATGTGGCTCCGTCCACGGCGCTCCGCCAGTGGTTTGCGCATGATCCGGCCAAATGGGACGCCTTCCGCCGGAAGTATGACGAGGAACTGGACGGGAACAAGGAGGCCGTTTCCCATCTGCTCCAGCTCGCGCGGAAGGGAAAGCTTACGCTGCTGTATTCCGCCAGGGAGAGGGACCACAATGAAGCCGCGGCCCTGAGGGATTATCTTATGCAGCGGTCTTCTTCATAAGCAGGCGCGCATTTTTGAACAAGCGCCGTTTACAGGCCCAAATGCTGTCACAGGGACCTATGATATGGCCGGATTTCTTCTCTCGTTCATGAACAGGCGAAGAAAATGGAAAGGAGGTGAAACAACATGGCAAGTAGTTCCCACATGGGTGGAAATCACAAAAGCGGTTCTTCCAAGAAGCGCTCCGAAACCACCACGAACAAAACCGGGCAGCGCGTCAAGCGCGATGCTTCAACCGGGCAGTTTATGAGCGATAAAGGCTCAAGCTCCAAGGAAAAACATTAATTCCCCGTGAGCTCTCTGCTTAATTCAGGTTCCGGACTTGGTCCGGAACCTTTTTTTATCCCTGTCCGCTCCGGAAAAAGCGGAAGAGCGCACCCCGTCAGCGCAGGTCCAATTCTTCAAACGCACGAAGGCCGAGGGCCCCGGGCTCCTTCCGGTCCCCGCGGACCACCACGGCAAAAGGTTCTTCCCTGCCCGGCGCGTAGTACGCCGCACGCAGGACCAGTTCATCCCCTTCCAAACGGGCGTAAACGCCCACGGGCGTGGAACAGCTCGCTCCCAGGCGCACCAGGAAGGCGCGTTCCGCCAGAGCGCAGGCGAAGGCTTCCGGATCGCTGATTCCAGCCAGCATTTCCATCGTCTCCCGGTCGGAAGAGCGGCATTCCATGCCCACGATGCCCTGCCCCACGGCGGGAATGAAGGCTTCCACCGGCAGGGGGCGCATGTAGAGCTTCCTCCCCTCCACGAGGGTTTCCGGCGCATACAGCCCCAGGCGTTCCAGTCCGGCCCTGGCCAGAATTACGGCGTCCCAGCCGGGATGCTCCGCCAGCTTCGCCAGGCGCGTGGGCACGTTGCCCCGCAGGTCTTCAAACCGGAGGCCGGAACCCCAGTACGTGCGCGCCATCAGGCGGCGGCGCACGCTTCCGGTAGCCAGCGTGCCGGAGCCGTTCCAGTCCGGCTCCCTCGTAATAAGCACGTCTTCTACGGCGGCGCGGGGCAGCACGGCGGCCAGCGTGAAACCGGGGGCCAGCTCGCTGGGCACGTCCTTGAGGCTGTGCACCGCCACGTCAATGCGGCCTTCCAGGAGGGCGGTTTCCAGTTCCTTGATGAAGATTCCCTTGTCCACGATGCCGGAAACGCGGGCCACGTCCGCCAGCGGCACGTCCGTGCGGCGGTCCCCGGTGGTATGGATGATTTCCCGGCGCACGTCCAGTTCCGGATAACGGAGGGAGAGGGCGGCCCGGACCATGTCCGCCTGGGCCAGCGCCAGGGCGCTCCCGCGGGTGCCGATGATAAGGGTGTTTTTACTGGTCATAAAGCGCGGAGTCCGGAAAGTATTTGGAGATGTTGTCCTGGATGATGGCTTCGCACCGGGAGACTTCCTGCTCCCGGCTGCGCTTGGCTTCATCCGCCAGCTGGGTGAGGGTGTCGATATCGTAGAGGTACACCTCGTCAATATCCGCCACGTCCGGAGAGATGTTGCGCGGCACGGAGATGTCAATCAGGAAGAGGGAGCGGTACTTGCGGGGCGCGCGCAGCGGCAGCAGCGTCTCCCGGGTGATGATGCAGTGGGGGGCGGCGGTGGCGGCCACCACCACGTCAATGTCCCTGAGGTAGTCCCCCCACACGTCGTACCGGATGGCCTGGCCGCCGATCATGCCCGCCAGTTCCACCGCCCGGTCAAAGGAACGGTTGGCTACATAGATGCCCTCCGCCCCGCGGGCGTGCAGGGCGCGGCCCGTGACGCGGCTCATCTCCCCGGCTCCCAGGATGAGGACGCGGGTGCCGGAAAGGTCGCCGAAGATTTGTTCCGCCAGCTCCACGGCCACGGACCCCACGGAGGTGGCTCCGGCGTGAATCTGGCTGTCCGTCCGCACCCTCTTGCCGATGGTGAAGGCTTTCTGGAAGGTCTTGTTGGCGCAGGCCGCGGTCACTCCGGCGTCCAGCGCCATCTGGTAGGCCGTCTTCACCTGCCCGAAGATTTCCGTTTCCCCCAGCACCATGGAGTCCAGCCCGCTCAGGACGCGGCACAGGTGCTCCAGGGCATCCGCCCCCAGATGGCTGTAAAAGTGGGAGGCCATGTCCACGTTCCCGCGGCCCGCTCCCAGGAAGTGGGACAGGATGTGTTCCTGCGCGCTTTCCGGCCTGTCAGACCAGTAGTAGATTTCCATGCGGTTGCAGGTGGAAAGCACTACGCACTGGTCCACGTCCGGCAGGGAGCGGATGCGCCGCCCCTCCTCCTGGAGCCTGTGGGACGGCACGGCAAAGCGCTCCCGTATTTCCACGGGAGCGGTCCGGTGATTCAAGCCTAAACAAACCATTCTCATCAGCTTACCAGGAAAATGCTCATGGATGCAATAAAGAGGGCCACACAGCAGTAGGCCAGGGCGCGCCCCGGCATGCCGCGGCGGTAGATGAACCACAGCAGAATGCTGTAGCCCAGCGTCAGCAGAATGACGATGGAGGTTTTGGCCCCGTTGATGGGGAGATGCCTCTGCCAGCCGAGCCATTCCCCGGCCAGAAGCAGGAGGAACGCCACCAGAACCAGACGCTTCATGCTGGCTTCCAGCGTGCGGATAGGGGGCAGAAGACGGCAGGTGCCGGGTATCTGCCGCCTTTTGAGGCATTCGTTCTGCATGCAGAACGCCACGCCCGCAGCGGCGGCCAGGCCTCCGGCTCCGTAGGACATCATGGCTACGCCCACGTGCGCCGTCACCCAGAAGTCATGCGTGCCCTGCACATCCGCGCCGTACAGGCCGATCAGCAGGGAAAGCGCCGTCAGCACGGCAATGGCCGGAGCGGTGAAGATGCCCAGCACGGACATGCGGTAGGCGCGCCCCAGAAGAAGGTAAAAGAGGTTGATGGTCCAGGAGAGGAAGAAGAGCACCTCCGACGCGCCGCGGATGGGGCACATCCCCGTCTGGTACGCCTTGACGCAAAGCGCCCCCGTCTGGAGCGCAAAGAGGCACGCCATCCAGAGGTGGGCGTATAAAAACCGGCGGCCGGAGGCCAGCAGGCGCCAGCCAAGCCCCGTAAAAGCCAGGGACAGGACGAGAGATGCAATGGCCCACCAGTTGTCGTTCATAAGTCCTGTACGGAAAGCAGCTCAGGAACGCAGGTCCCGTTCAATGACGGCATACGCCTGGTGGTTGTGGATGGATTCAAAGTTTTCCGCCTCCACCCGGTACCAGCTGAAAGCGGAGTGGCTCTGCGTTTTCAGCGCCACGTTGCGCACCAGGTCTTCCACAAAGACGGGGTTTTCATAAGCCTTTTCCGTCACCCATTTTTCATCAGGCCTTTTCAGCACGCTGTACAGGGAACAGCTGGCGCAGGATTCCACCAGGTCAATCAGGTCTTCAATCCAGACGGGCCGGGAGGCGAAGCGCACGGAGTAGGTGACCAGCCCGCGCTGGTTGTGGGCCCCATAGGCGCTCATGGCCTTGGAACAGGGGCAGAGCGTCGTCACCGGGACGACCACCGTCAGCTTGAAGTCCGCCAGCTTGTTATCCGCTTCCGCCTCCATCTCAAACCGGACCACGTAGTCCATGAGTCCTTCAATTCCGGTTACGGGGGCGTTTTTGGCGCGGAAGAACGGAAACTCCATTTCCACATGGGAGCGGCGCGCGGACAGGCGGCGGAGCAGTTCCCGGGGAATGGCCAGGGCCGTATGCACGTCCAGCAGGGGGCCGTGCTGGTGCAGGGCCTCCACAAAGCGGCTCATGTGCGTGCCCTTGAATTCCTCCGGCAGGTCCACCGCCAGGGAAACCGTCGCCACGGTGGACTGGATGCGGTTGAGCTTGTCCTGGATCTGGATGGGAAAGCGCAGCCCCTTGACGCCCACCCGGTCAATGGAGATATTGCGCGTATCCGTCTCGGACTGGGTATCTTTCAGTTCCTGCATGCGGAAGGAGGATGTTGGCTGGAAATAAAGCGGGAGTCTGCCCTGTTACCGGACAAACTCCCGCCTGCAAAGACAATTTCTACCGAAAGAGATTTCCTTGGGGCTTGTTACGGCAGAAGGTTGATGGAACGGGCCCGCTTGATTTCACGGGTCACCTTGCGGTGCATCTTGGCGGACAGCCCGGTCACGCGGCGGGGAAGAATCTTGCCGGTTTCAGAGGTGAACTTGGACAGGAAATCGGGGTTGAGCAGATCGACCTGATCCATCGGGATGTCGAGACGGCGGCGCGGCATCTGGCGATTGCACGTGCGGAAACGAATACGACGTTCTACAGTCTTGGGTTCAGTGGACATAGTAATAAAGATAATCGATGAGCTGGACCGCGGTTAACGCATTTCACGATGAAGCGTGCGGCGCTTCAGGAAAGGATTGTACTTAACCTTTTCCAGGCGGCCGGGGGTACGCAGGCTCTTCTTGTTGCGCGTGGTGACGTAGCGGGACGTAGGCTTTCCTTCGGCTTTAGCCTCGGTGCATTCGAGGATGATGATGTCTCTTGGCATGATGAAAATGTGTTACGGGGGAGGATTTATACACTATTCTTCGTCATCGTCAAGAGAAACAGATAAATCTACATCATTTTGTCCTCCCGCAAAGCCCAGGGCCACTCTGGGGCGGAACCGGGCGTTCTGCCCTTTTTCCTTTTCCCACTGGGCCTGGCATTCCACCGTGAGCCGCGCGAAGGGAATGGCCTCCAGCCGCAGGATGGGAATGACCTTGTATGACATTTCACAGATGCCGTACGTTCCGTTGTCAATGCGGGCGAGCGCCTGTTCAATCTCATACAGGCCGTCCTGTTCCTTGGAAAGCAGGCTGAGCGCAAAGTCGCGGTCATAGGCGTCGCTCCCGGCATCTGCCTGGTGTTCTCCGGAGCCGGAGGCTTCACTGCCTTCCGGATGGTTCCGGAGGGTGTCGCGGGCCACGCCGCTCATGTTGTCCAGGGCCCTGTCGCGCAGGTCCATCAGATGCTGGCGCTGCATCTGCACAAAGGGTTCCCATTCCGGATTGGCGGCCAGTTCAGCCTTGGCGGCGGCGATGGCTTCCGTCTGCTCATCCGTCAATTCATTCTTTGCGGCAGCGGGAGCCGGGGCGGCGGGGGAGGAAGCGATTTTTCTGGCCGGGGCCTTCCGGGCCGTTTTCGGTTCCGTCTTCTTTTCCACAGCAGCCGCGGGGGCAGCGGCCTTTTTGGCGGGCTTGGCGGCTTTTTCCGGTTCAGCGGCCTTTTTCCTGCAGCACTTTTTCCTGGCCGGAGCCTCCTGCTCTACAGCGGTCTTGCAGGCGGACTTCCCGCAGGTCTTTTTCTTGGGGGCCGGAGCTTCCTTGGCGACGGTCTTGCTATCGGTTTTCTTGGGAGTAGGCATAGGAGGTGTCTCTATGGGCTGAGGTTGACGATGTTTCACGAACAGCGGGCGAAACCGCCCAACTGACTAGACTATGAGACACTACAAGCGCTCAAATGTTCATTCAAGAAAATTCAGCTATGAAACAAGTCATTTTTCCCGCTGCCCCGCCTGCCTTTTTTTTAACGGAAGCATACTTCTTTTAACCTTTTCAATGCCCGGCAAAATTCTATATTGGTACCATATGACAGCTTCAACCATTCCCTCCATCGGCATTGACTTCGGGGGCACCTCCATCAAGCTGGGGGTCGTCAAAGGCACGGAAGTGATCGCGCACGCGCCTTCCATCGCCACCCAGGAATACGGCAATCCCGACCAACTGATTGAAGCCATCGCCCAGTTCGTGAACATGCTGCGGCTGAACCATCCGGAAGTGCAGGCCATCGGCATGGGGATGCCCGGCTTCGTCAATTTTTACCAGGGCACCGTTTATACGCTCACCAACGTGCCCGGCTGGAACAACGTTCCGGTAAGGGACATGCTCCAGGCCGCCTGCGGACTGCCCGTGTACGTGGAGAACGACGCCAACTGCATGGCCTACGCGGAGTGGAAGCTGGGAGCCGGAAAGGGGAAAAGGCACCTGGTCTGCCTGACCCTGGGCACCGGCGTGGGCAGCGGACTCATCGTGAACGGGGAGCTCCTGCGCGGGGCCACCTGCTCCGCCGGGGAACTGGGCCAGACCAGCATCGACTACCGGGGGCGGCTGGGCCATTACGGCAACCGCGGTTCCCTGGAGGATTACGTGGGCAACCGGGAAATAGCGGCGGACGCCCGCACCCTGTATGCCAGCCACGGCGTTGACAAGGCCATTGTGGACTGCAACCCCATCGCCCTGGAACGGGCCGCGCTGGCGGGGGATGAAGTAGCCGCGCAGGTCTGGCGCGACCTGGCCGTAAAGCTCTCCTGCGCGCTGATGAACTGCTGCTACCTCCTGAACCCGGAGGCCATCATCATCGGCGGCGGCGTGGCCAAGGCCAAGACCCTGCTCTTCCAGCCCCTTCAGGAGATCATGAAGACCCAGCTTGCCGCTCCGCTGGTGGAGCATCTTGAAATCCTCCCCGCCCAGTTCGGCACGGAGGCGGGTATCCTGGGGTCCGCCCATCTGGCGCTCAACACCCATTTCGGCGAAACGTTCCGGGCCTGATCTCGTGTCCACCTCCCAAATACTGAGGCTCACCCGCAAGCTGGAGCTGACAGCGGAACAGGAGCAGGATTTTCTGGACGCCATGCAGGCAGGGGACCGTTCCAGAAGCGCGCTGGTCATCACCCCGAAAGCTCCGGAAGGCTACCTGCCGCCCCTGCCGGCGGAGGAAACGCCGCGGGACTGGGGCCACCCTTCCATCCTGGCGCTCCCGGCGGGAGAAGCGGAGGCCAGACCCGGCTCCCTGCCGGACTACGAACGCGGCTATTACTATCCCCTGGACCTCTCTTCCGTCTGGGAGACGGCTCCGCTGGCGCATCTGCCGTTCCGGCCGGAACGCTGCCTGGACATGTGCGCGGCTCCCGGCGGGAAAAGCATTCTGGCCCAGACGCGGATCGCCCCGCGGGAGCACGTCTCCAACGAGGTGCACCCGAAGCGCCTGGGCATTCTGCGCCACAACCTGCTGCGCTGCGGCTTCACCGGCGTATATACCCAGCGTCTGCGCCCGGACCAGTGGGCGGAGCTGGCCCCGGGCTGCTTTGACCTCATTCTGGCGGACGCCCCGTGCAGCGGTCAATCCCTGCTGGCCAAGGGCATTCCCAACCCCGGCTGCTTCAACCCCTCCGTCACCGGGGGCAACGCCAAGCGGCAGCGGGGCATTCTGCTGGCGGCCCTCCAGTGCCTGGCGCCCGGAGGCTATCTGCTGTACACCACATGCACTTACGCCCCGGAGGAGAACGAACGGAACGTCCTGTACCTGCTGAAACGCTGTCCGGACCTGCGGACCGCAGCCGTGCCGGAGCTGGAGCCTTTCCGTTCCGCCCTGACGCAGGAGGCCTGCTACCGACTCATGCCTTTTCACGGCGCGGGCGCGGGCGGCTTCACCTGCCTGCTGCGCCGGGAGGGAGAGCATGCGCCCCAGCCTCCCCTGCCGGACGAATTGAAGGCCTGGCCCATCCATGCCATGAACCGACCAACACCATGAAGATAGGCGTTTTTTCCGACATGCACGACCGCACGGACCACCTGGAGCTTGCGATGCGCCAGATGCGCCTGCTGGACTGCGGACATTTCATGTTCCTGGGCGACTGCACCACCCCGGAGAGCTTCCAGCGCCTGATTGAACTGACGTGGGGCCTCCCTCTGGACGCCGTTCCGGGCAACAACGACTACGAGCTTGCCATTATGCGCCAACTGGCCGTCTGCTCCCCGGCGGCGCGCCTGCACCCGGAACACGTCCTGCTCACCAGGTACGGCATGAAGTTCTCCCTCTCCCACTATCCCAAATACGCCATGCAGGAAGCGCGCAGCGGCAGTGTGGACGCCGCCCTGTACGGCCACACCCACCAGGCCGTGCGGGAAATGTACCGCGGGTGCCTGCTGGCCAATCCGGGGGAACTCCAGGGCAGGACCGGCCGCATCGGCTTCGGCATTCTGGACACGGATTCCCGCATCATGAACCTGCATTCTCTGGATTTCAACGCATGATGAACATCCTGGACGTCTGCTGCGCCCTGATTGAACTGCCCTCCGCACAAGGAACCCTTCTCCTGGGAGCCAAAAAGAAAGCGGGGCAGTCCAACGGGCTTTTTTATGAATTCCCCGGCGGAAAGGTGGAACCCGGAGAGAACGCCCGGGACGCCATCATCCGGGAAATACGGGAAGAACTGGGATGCGCCGTCCATCCCGTCCGCATGCTCACCCCCGTCCGGCACCGGGAAAGGGAACGCATCATCCGCCTCATCCCCTTCCTGTGCCGTCTGGAGCCCTGCGCCCTGCCCCGGCCCCTGGAACACGAAAGCCTGGGCTTCTTCTCCGGCCGCATGCTGGAAAAACTGCCCTGGGCTCCCGCAGACCTCCCCGTTTTAAGGCAGTGGATGGAAGAAAACCGCTGACAAAACGGCAGCCCGTTCAGCTTCAACCACTCCGCGGAGGATTGCCTGCGCATGTCTGAAAAGATTCCAAAAACACCTTGGATCATTCCCCCTTCTGGGGTATATAAGGTGGTGGCTGCTGCACTCGTCATTACCTGGCAAAGTGGCCCGAACCGATATTACAACCTAATGGGGGCAGCCCCGACGCAGGGCTGACTATGTCCTATACCGGAAAAGTCAAAACAGCGGCGGAAGTCCCCGCTCTATTGAGGCACGGGAACGTGGCTCACAGCCAGAGACGGTGCAGCGGTGTCTTTCTCTTTCCCTTGCAGCCGGGAACCCCGCCGGGGCCTGTTTTCCCGATGGCCCCTCTTGAATCCGCACCGGAATCAAAGCATTCCGGCACGGCTGCTTTTATTGCTTTTCCCCGCACCTCTGCGCCCCACGGCATTTCCTGGCAGGAAGCGCACACGCGCTTAAAAGGAACGCATGCGCGCGTTCGCCACCATGGCCTTCAAATATTTCCGGGCCTTCCGCTCCCGCTCCTTCCGGGGCGGCCGGGAGGAACGGCAGAAGGAATGAAGCAGCCTGAACATCAGGTCAAATAAATCGTTCTTGTACATATGGTTGATTGGTTGTTTCCGGATCGTGCGATCCTTCATCTTGTATCCAGCAAGAAGCGTGCCAATTTTTACCCATGGATGAAACACGATGGTTATCAATTCATTCCTGGGACCATTCCGGAAACGGCCTTCCTCCATATTCTTACAAATCCATAAAAAAGGGACAGTCCATTACGATAATGTAATATTGTTAGTTTATAAATAACAACTGTTAACGAACAAAATAAACCCTTAGACATTTCCGGAAATCATGGTAGGATCACGCCCTGTTGCGAAAAAGTTTTTAACATCTGTGCAACTTTTTCATTATTGCGAAGTATATTATAGTCGTGAAGGGATTCATCAAACTCATCATCGTCATTGCCGTTCTCGGAGGCATCTGGTTCGCCTGGGAACAGTGGAAGGGGAACGAAGCGATCCAGGTGGACTACCAGACAGAGCCTCTTGAGAAGGGGGACCTGATGATCACCATTGACGCGACCGGCGTCACGGAACCTGATGAACTGGTGGACGTGGGCGCCCAGGTCAGCGGCATCATCATGGAGTTCGGCAAGGATCTGGACGGCAAGGTGGTGGATTATTCCAGCCCGGTGAAGGCGGGCCAGATGCTCGCGGAAATTGACAAGCTGCCCGTGCAGCTGGACGTTCAGCGTGCGGAAGCCTCCAAGGCGCAGGCCATCGCCGGAATCGCCCGCGCCAAGGCGGACATCCAGCAGGCCAAGGCCAAGCACCAGCAGGCCAGGCTGGACCGCGAACGCGCGGAAAAGCTGGGGCCAGGGGATGCCCTTTCCAAGTCCAGCTACGACCAGTACATTGCGGATGAAGAGACCGCACGCGCCAACGTGGCCGTGGCGGAAGCCTCCCTGCAGGAAGCGGAAGCTTCTCTGAAACAGGCGGAAGCCGCGCTTAAGAAGGAAATGCGCAACCTGGAATACACCACCATCCAGTCCCCGGTGGACGGCGTGGTGGTCAAGCGCCTGGTCAACATAGGCCAGACGGTGGTTTCCAGCATGAGCGCCTCCAGCCTGTTTTACATTGCCACAGACCTTTCCAAGCTGAAAATCTGGGCCGCCGTGAATGAGGCGGACATCGGCAGCATCCGCAAAGGGCAGGAAGTCCTGTTCACCGTGGACGCCTTCTCCGGCCGCAAATTCAAGGGAACAGTGGACAAGATACGTCTGGACGCCACTATGACCTCCAACGTGGTCACCTACATCGTGGACATTGACGTGCCCAACCCGGACAAGCTCCTCATCCCCTACCTGACGGCAAACGTCCAATTCGTGGTGGAGGACATCCGGGACGCCTTCCTCGTCTCCAACGCCGCGCTCCGCTTCCGTCCGGAAACGGAACTGGTCAGCGCCGAGCAGAAGGCGGCCTTTGAACGGATGCAGCCGGAACTGGCCGCTCCCGCCCAAAACGGCCAGAAGAAAAAAGCCGTGGTCTGGGAACTGCGGGACAATCTTCTTTACCCCCACCTGGTCACCAGGGGGGAAAGCAACGGCATGCTGACGGCCATCACGGGAGAAACGCTCCGGGAAGGCATGGAAATCGTCTCCACGGCGCAGATACTGAACCGCTCCGGCAACTCGGAGGACGGAGCTTCCGCCTCCGCCGGCGGGGAAAATCCGTTCGCGCCCAAGATGCCGCCGCGCCGCAAGCCGAGCACAGGCAACACGAAGGCTCCCTCCGCCTCCGGCAACGGCGGCCCGCCCCCGCCTCCCTGATCCGGGGAAACGCCTCCATCCACCCGCTCAACCATTCCTTTTTACCGCTTCAAGCACTACAACAACGTGATCCGCTTACGTGACATAACCAAGGTGTACCACCTGGGGGAAATAGACCTTCAAGTGCTCAAGGGCATCACCCTGGACATCAAGGAGGGGGAATTCGTCTCCCTCACGGGGGCTTCCGGTTCCGGAAAGTCCACTTTGATGAACATCCTGGGTTGCCTGGACCGCCCCACCTCCGGCCATTACTACATCGCCGGGGAAGACGTAGCCAAATTCAACGCCGCAGAGCGCGCCACGCTCCGGAACAAGCGCATCGGCTTCGTCTTCCAGAACTTCAACCTGCTCTCCCGCACCACCGCCCTGGAAAACGTGATGATGCCCGCCGTGTACGCCCACCCCACCCTCAGCATGAAGGCCATGCGTGAGCGTTCGGTGGAGCTGCTGAACCTGGTGGGCCTTTCCGACCGCATGGACCACACCCCGGCCCAGCTCTCCGGCGGCCAGCAGCAGCGCGTAGCCATCGCCCGCTCCCTCATCAACAACCCCAGCATCCTGCTGGCGGACGAACCCACGGGGAACCTGGACTCCACCACCTCCAAGGAAGTGCTGCACATGTTCAAGGACCTGAACCGCCGCCAGGGAATCACGGTCATCCTGGTGACGCACGACCCCAAAATAGCCGCCTTCACGGACCGGGCCATCAACATGGCGGACGGCCTCATCTGCGAAGGGATTTCCGACACGCTAAGCAAAGACGACGTATGAAATTCCTTCCCCTCCTTAAAACCTGCATCAAGGCCCTGGTGCGCAACCCCATGCGCGCGGCGCTCACCATTCTGGGCATCATCATCGGCATTGCAGCGGTGATCGCCATGGTGGAAATCGGCCAGGGGTCCACGCTCCAGATTAAAAACACCATCGCCTCCATGGGGGCGGATACGCTGAACATCCGCCCCGGCGCCATCTCCAAGAGCGGCGTCAATACCGGCGCAGGCGGCCGGGCCTCCCTGACCAACGCGGACTGCGAGGCCATCGCGAAGGACTGCCCCATGGTCCTGCGCGCCACGCCCGTAGTGCGCGCCAGCGGCCAGGTCATTTACGGCAACAAGAACTGGAGCCCGGAAACCGTGGAAGGCGGTTCCGTGGAATACCTGAAAATCAAGAGCTGGTATGACATGGACCGCGGCCAGCCCTTCTCCGAGGAAGACGTGGAGCAGGCCAGGCGCGTGTGCGTCATCGGCCAGACGGTAGCCAGGGAGCTCTTCGGGGATGAAGACCCGCTGGGCAAGGACATCCGCATCAAGAACGTCATGTTCAAGGTCATCGGCATCCTCCAGAAAAAGGGCGCCAACATGATGGGCCGCGACCAGGACGACTCCATCATCCTGCCCTGGACGAGCATCCGCTACCGCCTCCAGGGCCTGGGCGGCGGTTCCGCCTCCACTTCCTCCGGCAAATCCACCACCACCTTCAACCGGGCGGACAAATACACCGCCAATTCCGTGGATTACTACACGGAAACCACGGACCAGCCCTACACGGACGCCCCCCACCCGCGGCGCTTCAACAACATTGACTCCATCATGGCGCAGATTGCGGACCCGGAGCGCTCCTCCGAGGCGATCGACCAGATCACGGAAGTCATCCGCGCCAAGCACAACCTCAAGGACGGCCAGCTGGACGACTTCCGGGTATGGGACATGGCTGAAATGTCCCGCGCCATGAGCAGCACCACGGAGGTAATGACCAACCTGCTGATGATCGTGGCCATGATCTCCCTGGTCGTAGGCGGCGTGGGCATCATGAACATCATGCTCGTCTCCGTCACGGAGCGCACCAAGGAAATCGGCCTGCGCATGGCGGTGGGCGCCCGTCCGCAGGACATCATGCGCCAGTTCCTGCTGGAAGCGGTTCTGCTCTGCGTGGTGGGCGGCGCGCTGGGCATCGCGCTCGGCAAGGCCATCTCCATCATCGTCAGCCGCACCATGAACTGGGCCACCGCCTCCTCCCCGGAAGCCATGGCCCTGGCGGTGGGCGTCTCCGTGTTCATCGGCCTGGCCTTCGGATGGTATCCGTCCTGGAAGGCGTCCAAGATGGACCCCATCGACGCCCTGCGACACGAATAACACCTTACTTCTTCCTTTCCCATGTCATCCATGTTCAAACATCTCCCTCTCCTGGCCGCATGCTGCCTGAGCTCCTGCATGGTAGGCCCGGACTTCCGGCCGCCGGCCAACGACCTCCCCGCCGCCTGGGCGGAGAGCAGGCCCCCCCGCAGCTCTGACAAGGACCTGCGCTCCTGGTGGAACATCTTCGGGGACCCCCAGCTCAACCGCTTGGTCTCCGCCTCCCTCAACAACAATCCGGATATGAAGGTAGCCCTGCTCCGCATCCGGGAAGCCAGGGAAAGGCTCCGCGTCTCCCAGGCCTCCCTGCTGCCCTCCGCGGATGCCAGCGCCGGCTGGAGCCTGTCCCCGGACCGGGGCTTCCGCAGCTCCACCTCCCAGGACTTCACCCTGGGGGCGTCCACCTCCTGGGAGCTGGACCTCTTCGGCGGCAACCGGCGTTCCATTGAGGCCTACCGCGCCTCCCTCATGTCTACGGAAGCCTCCGCGGGCGCCGTGCGCACGGCCCTGCTGGCGGACGTCGCCACGGCCTACTTTGACTGGATCACCGCCTGCGAACAGCTCCGCATCGCCCGGGAACAGCTGGAAATCCAACGCAACACCCTCACCATTGCGGAAAAACGCTACAAATCGGAATTCGCCCCCCGCCTGGACGTGGAACAGGCCACCTCCACCGTCGCCTCCACGGAAAGCCGCATCCCGGCGCTGGAAGCACAGGTGGCCTCCGCCAAAAACCAGCTCTCTGTGCTGCTGGGCACGTACAACTCCCGCGTGGAGCTGACGCTCCCCAAAGCCTCCGTCTTTGAAAAAACGCCCGTCGTGCCGGTCGGCCTCCCCTCCGAACTCCTGCGGCGCAGGCCCGACGTCATCGCCGCTGAAGCGGACCTGCACGTGGCCGTAGCCAACGTAGGCGTAGCCGTGGCGGACCTGTACCCCCGCTTCAGCCTGACGGGATCCCTCTCCAGCCGCGGCGGAGACTTCGGCCAGCTCTTCCGGGAAAACAACAACGCGTGGTCCCTGGGCGGCAACCTGCTCCAGCCCCTGTTCCAGGGCGGAGCCCTGAGAGCCACGGTGCGCGCCCAGAAAGCCGCGGCGGAACAAGCCGCGGAAACCTACCGCAAGACGCTCATCACCGCCGTCTCCGAGGTGGAGGACGCCCTGATCGCCTACGGCAACTACACCTCCCAGATGCAATACCTGCACAAGGAAAACAACGCCAACAGAGAAGCCTTCCTTCTCTCCCGCACCCTGTACATCAACGGCCAGACGGACTTCCTGAACGTCATCACCGCGCAGCGCTCCTGGCTCAGCTCCGAGGAATCCTTGGTCACCATGAAGCAGAACATCCGCAAAGCCGTCGTGCAGCTCGCTCGCGCCCTGGGCGGCGGATGGTAAAACCTGCTCCATTAAGTAGGCAAGAATTTCCATTTCTGAAAAACGGGACTCTGATTGTTGAATAAATTGAGAATTGCCGATCTTTCGGGTCAGATTCTTGTTTTCGCATTCATTGATCCTGTAAAACTTTCCGGTTCCCGGTAAATTCAGCTACCAAATGAAATTATGATGAACCTCTTGGCCCATAGGTTTGAAGCTCCTTGCTTCTCCATTTCTACAGAAAATAAATCAAAAGGGGAAAATAATAAAATCATTTGATACGGATGCCTCATGCAACTGTAAACTGTACCTGGATTCTGTGAAATGAGAATGGAAGCAAGAATGTTCAGCAACAGGTAAAAAGAATACCGAAGCACATCAAAATCGGTTGAAGTCCGGCAACCAACAATCAGACAATCACTGTCCTTGTTATTAATTGATGAAATGCCAGGCAGAAGAGATTTGTCATCTCTTCTGCCTGTTTTTAGGAGTGTGATTACTATCTCAGGAAAAGACGGTAATATTTTTGACGTCTCCGGCGTGTTTACTTTGCTGGTTTTTGATTCATGGTAGTCGCAACTATTTCATAATTCTTAATTTAATACCATGAACAACACTTTCAACATCGGCGCCATGGACACCGTCTATCCCTTCATTCCCATGTACCCCAACGGGCAGCCCCAGGGCGACTTCCTGGTCAACGGCCTCTCCGCTCCTGTCCTTATCCCCAAACGAACTGCTTCCTCCCCCACCCGTCACGAATGGTTCGGGTACCTCAAGGTCATGGCTCCCGCCACCTGTTTTCTCCACCTCCACGCCCACTCTTCCATCTCCCTTTCCATTCCCGCCAAGGATATGGAACTCTCCACGGAGCCGGGCTCTTCCACGCCTCTCCGCCGCCAGATCCAGTTTGAACAGGGATACTACTGGTGCCATATCGTCCACCAACACCAGCCTGCCGCGGAGGACCAACAGGAGTTCTGCATTGCCCTGGTAAGCGACAAGGAAGGAGAGCCCGACCTGGACTATTACCTGCTGGCGGAAAACACGCCTGCCGGCAAGGAAGGAGAAACCGTCCTGACTCTGGTCAACCTGTACCAGGAGGTGGAAGAAGGAGATTCGTCGAGCAGTTCGGCAGGGGGAGGAGATTCGTTTGAGTTTGATCCCAAGCCCAGCAGCAGCTCGAGTTCTTCTTCCAGCAGTTCGAGCTCTTCCTCCTCCAACAGTTCGTCTTCCAGCTCCCTGCAGAGTTCTTCGGCTCCCGAGCCACCGGAGTCCTCCAGCAGCGCGCCGCATTCTTCTTCCAGTGCGTCGTCTTCCAGCAGTTCGAGTTCTTCCTCGGCATCTTCTTCCAGCAGCTGGTCGTCTTCCAGTTTCCACAGCATTTCCTTGCCGCCCCAGGAGCAGGATACATCCAGCAGCGCTCCGTCTTCCAGCTCCTCCTCGAGCAGTTCGAGTTCATCGTCTTCTTCCAGCTCGTCTTCCAGCAGCAGCTCTTCGTCATCAAGTTCTTCGAGCTCAAGCTCATCTTCCAGCAGCAGTTCAAGTTCCCTTTCCTCTTCTTCCAGCGAGCCGGACCAGGAAGAGGAACCCTGCCCCTGTGAATGTGAGTGCAATGAGGAAGGGGACGAACACTGTGTCCAGACACAGCCCACTCCGGGGGATCCCGAGGGAGAGCAGGATTGCCAGGGCAACGCCTGCATCAACCCTTCCTCCCCGGCAGGACCCACGCCTCCGGCTCCCGCCAAGTTCATCAGGACGGCACGCTCTGCCACCACTAATGCCCCGGCTTCCAGCGGCTTTTCCATGCGCTACAACCACCCCATGGCCTGGAGCGCTTCCTTCTCGGCTGACGAGCGCCGCGTCACCGTCAAGCGCCCCTCCGGAAGCCATCTCTATTTCAAAGCTAACGAGGGAAGCAGCGATGCTTCTCCCATCGGCTCTTCCAGGAAGGTCAACTACCGTGTGAGGCTTCTCAACGAAGATCTTACTCCCAACCTCCAGGGTACTCCCGCCTTCATGGACATGGTTCTTCCCGGCGGCATGGTCCTGCGCTTCTCGGCAGCCACCGGAGAGGTCGTGTCGGTCACCAGCTCTTCGGGCCATGTGATCTCTGCCGAGGAGTACTTCAGCAAGGTCCAGGTCACTTACCATCAAAACGGCTCCCTTGCCAGCGTTTATTCCCGCGCCCAGGGGTTGATGAGAAGCATTCCCGAAGGCGACAGGCTCACCCTGGAGTGGTATGCTCCCGGCAAGACCATCCCAGACGGGGAAGGCGGATTCACCGTTACCGGAGAGCCCTACAAAACGGCCGTCTATGAAACCTCGCTTGAAAACGGAGTCAAGGTCACCCATATCACCAACCGGCGCGCCGGTCAGGAGCCGCATTTCATCGAACGCCGCGAAGAAGGCAACAAGGTGACCATCGTCAAGGGGGAGGGAGAGGAGCGCATCGTTCGCACCATTGAACGCAATGCATTGACCGACTCCAAGTGGGAGCGCATTGAAACCATCCAGGGCATCAACGAGGAAGCGCCCGCCTCCTGTACCCGGACAGTGAAGAAGTATACCGACGGCGGCTGGCTGACCATCAGCCGGACGGAGGGATACAAGACCCCTCTGGCCCGGACCACCCTCTATACCTACAACGACCAGTTCCGGATGTCCCTGGAACTCAAGCCCAATGGCGGCTATACGCGCTACGAGTACGACGAGCAGGGACGAGTAGTGCTGCAGGCCTCTCCCTGGGCCGGAGGCGGTGAAAAGGGAACACGCACGACTTACGCCGACTTGCGCTTTAACGACTTCAGACCCGCCACGGAAACTGAAGTAATCATTGCCGAGGACGGGACGGAAACGGCGCTTCTCAAACGCACTTACACCTATGAAGACAGCCCGCAGGTGAACCGCACCACGGTCACGGAAACCGCGCTGGGAAGCGACCAGGTTCATACGAGTGTAGAAGAGACTTATGGGGAAGGAGCCGAATATCCCTACGCCCGGGGCAGGCAAAAGATGAGCCAGAGTATTGACGGGGTGCAAACCGTTTATACTTACGAAGCCGCCGCGGAATACGGAGCCATTCACCAGGTGACGGAGACCGTGCAGGCCAACGGAAGCATCGTTCCGGGACAAAGCACACGAAACGTGGAATACATCGCTGAAAACGGCGCCACCACCAGGAGAGAACAATACGTTCACACCGGAGAGGACTGGTCGCTGATTGCCTCGGAGGACTACGAATACGACGACGAGCAGAGGCTCATCAAGACGACCAAGGGCAACGGCAGGACCAGCACGACGGAGTGGATGTGCTGCGGCCCGTTGAGGGAAACCGACGAAGACGGCATCACCACCGGCTACGGCTACAACTCGGCCAAGCAGCTGGTGGAGACTATTCGGGCTGCGACGGAAACCACGCCCGAAACGATTATCTCCTACACGAAGGATGCGGCGGGAAGGACGATCGCCACGCGGCGTGACGTGGGTCCCATGACGGCGACGGAAAGCACGGAGTACGACGATCTGGGGCGGGTGATTTCTTCCACGGACATGCTGGGACGCACCACCCGAACCGGGTACGGCGAAGACGGACTCACCACTACCACCACCACCCCGGCAGGCGCTACGCTGATTACCAAAAAGTACTATGATGGAACCATACTCTGGCAGGGAGGAACGGGGCAAAGAGAAGTGGAGACCAAGCTGGAGTTGAGCGAAGAAGGCATCCTGACCACGACCTTGTCCAAGGGAGTTGTGCTGTCGCGGATTCTGAAAAATGGCTTTGGTCAAACCGTCCGGCAGGAACATCCCAATACCAGGGGCGGCTTTATCGTCACCAGGAACTTCTACAACGACAAAGGACAATCGGTCCGCTCTCAAACGGAGGATCTTGCTCCTACCCTCACGGATTACAACGAACTGGGGCAAGCCGTGAAGCAGACCGTTCTTCTGGATGAACTTCATCCCAATGACACCACCAGAAACAGGATATCGGAAAGTTCCTCCTGTTACCGGGTTCGGGAAGACGGCGTCTACCAGGTGCAGACTTCCACCACCTGCAACGCCGACGGATTCCCCCTCACCCAGACCACGGAAAACATGGTTTCCAGACTCAGCGCTGTACTGGAAAACAAATCCATCACCACGGACGTCTACGGCCAGCAGAACATCCAGTGGACGGAGTACACCTCTCCAACCAGGCGCACTTGGTTCAGCCGCATTCCCACTTCGGAGATCACAGCTGAATCACTGGTCGTGGACGGTTTTGAGACCAGCCAGACCGATCACGCTGGAATCCGTTCTTCACAAACCCGTTCCTACGCCTCCACGGGCATGGTTCTCAAGCACACGGACGCCAGAGGCAATGTCACCACCACGGAAACCGACCTTGCGGGACGTACTGTCAAAGTCACCGATTCTGCAGGCAACGTGACCACCAACAACTACCTGCCCTGCTGTGACAATCCCGCCTGTATCACCGATGCCCTGGTGGGAACGACCTGCTATTCCTATGACATCCGCGGCAGAAAGACAGCCGAATATGGCACCGCCATTCAGCCGGCCTGCTTCGCCTACGACGAAGCCGACCGCATAGTGGCCCTGACTACCTTCCGTGCAAACGAAGGCGACATCACTTCCGATCCTTCCGGCCGAACCGACGGAGACACCACCACCTGGCTCTATGACGAGGCCACGGGGCTGGAATTGAAAAAGACTTATGCCGACGGTTCCTGTGTTTCCAGAACCTATGACGAGCTCAACCGTCAGGAGACACTTGTCAAAGCCAGGGGGCTTGTCACAACGTATAAGTATGCTCCCTTTACAGGAGAACTCATCTCGGTTTCCTACAGCGATGGAACTTCTCCCTGGATCTTTTCATCCAACCATCTAGGGCAGATAATCTCCGTCTATGACGCTTCGGGTCTCAGGGAATTTTCCTATGACAGCTACGGCAGGATGATTCAGGACACTTCCTTTGGACAGGTGGAAAGTTCTCTTCAAGAAGAATACGATGCCCAGGGGCGTTCCAACGGATACCGCCTGATGCTCGGCACACGCACCGTGCAGCACTCCCATCTTGACTACGATTCCAAAGGCGGCATGATTGGGATGAATCTGGAAGGCATCGCTTCTCCCTTTACCTGGCAGTACGATCCAACCAGCGGCTTCCTCAACCATCTCACCTACCCCAACGGCATGGTCCGCCAAAACACCTACCATCCCACACTCAACCTCGTAACCGCTATCGGTTATAAGATGGAGGGAAATGAGGAAACAGTTGTTGGGCATAAATATCAGTACGACGCGCTGATGCGTCCCGTCCAGCTGCGGGACTCGTGGGATGCTACCACTCCTGAGACGATAAGAGATTTTACCTATAACAGCCGCAGTGAACTGCTGGAAGACCGCATCAGCCGGGGAGGAAGCTTTGCGTACTGCTATGACAACATCGGCAACCGCAAAACAGCCCGGGAACTGGAGGAAGAAGTAGCTTATGAATCCAACCGGCTCAACCAGTACACGGATATTGCCGGGGGAGAAGAAGATTTTAACCCCGTCTACGATGCCGACGGCAACCAGACCCGCATCAGGACCTCAACGGGCATATGGGAAGTGTCCTACGACGCCAACGACCGCCCCGTCGTCTTCGCCAGCCAGGATGGCAGAACAACCATCACCTGCGGCTACGACTACCAGGGCCGCCGCTTTGAGAAAAAAATCACTATCAATGCAGTTACCTCTTCTCATTCCTACTATTTATACCGAGGCTATTTACAAATAGCTGAGCTGGATCTGATGCACTCGGAAGCCATGCTGACGAGAACCCATGTATGGGATCCGACGGTGCGTACGGCTACACGCGTCCTGATGACGACCAGATGGAAAAGGGGAGTGACAACGGAAGAGAATTTTTATTTCATGCACGATGCTCGAAAAAACGTGACTTCCATTTTCGACGGCCAACGAACGCGAAGAGCCCGCTACGAGTATGCTCCTTTCGGCGCCCTGCTTACAGCGGACGGAGACATGGCACAATCCAACAAGTTCCGTTTTTCCTGCGAGTTCACAGACGATGAATTAGGGCTTGTCTACTACAACTATCGCCATCTTAATCCGCTCGACGGTAGGTGGATCAACAGGGATCCCATACGGGAACAGGCAGGACGTAATCTTTATGGATTTGTCAGCAATCATTGGGAATGGGATTTCCTGGGACTTCTTCTAACAAAGGATGATATTAATGTCACTGGAACAGATGAAGTAAATGTTATAGAAACGCCTGCTGGATTCATTCCAGAAGGAGTGGGAGAAGATTCCATATTTAAAATTCAAGCTACTGATCCCAACGTTTTTGCAAATACTCAAGTAAAAATAAACCGGGCATCAATCTCTGTTATATGTGGTAAGGCAAAAGCTGCCAAAGCAAGCCCGTGTGAAGTAAAAAGTGTTTCTCTCCAAGCCAGTGTGATTATTGTGATTAATCAGCCGGAAGATTTGACGTATTATAATATTGTTGCGGAGAATGGCATGGTTTTTAAAATTTCAAGTGACTATGTTTACAAATCTGTTGGCGCTACGAATTCCAGTGTTTATGCTCCATATGACTGGGTTTACAGTAAGGAGATGGATCATGTGAAAGATTTTAAAGCTTGGTTAGCCGGGGAGGAATTGAAAACTGCAATTGTTGAAGAATTGAGTAATGGCATTATTTATTTTTTTACCTATGGAAGTTGCAAAGAGAATGCAACTAAGCGTACTATTTCTGTTCTGGATAAGCAGTACAATACGGCAATAGCAAACACAAAAGAAACTTATGACAATGGTCCAAATGCTCCTCATACTTGGAAACGAGTGAATTATCCAGAAATTTCTGATGAGATTGCAAATATAGTGAAGGATCAAGTTGAGGGTGCTCTTTTACCAAGATAAGAAAAATGATGAAAAATAAATTCATACTGGAAATCATCTGTTTAATGCTCTTTTTTCCTATTCATGCCGGGGCATGGACAGTTCAGAATGAAATAAGAAATGACCGAACCTCAATAAGTCTACAATGGGTACAAACGTCATTTGCTGGTTGTTTTGAGAGTTTGCCCTCTTCTGTATGGAGTGAACGCTTGATTCCAAGGAAGGTTGAAGGGGAAGTGTACCTCGGTTTTTTTCTGGAGAACGTGTCTTCATCAAATATTGCCATTTCCGATGTATCTTTTGAGACGTTCGAACTTTTTCGGAAAGAAGGAAAACAGTGGGTAAGAGTCTATCCAGAGCAAAAATTAGGGCGTTGCGGAATAAGTTTGCGTGAAGAAATTGCTCCTAAGACAAAAATGATGATCTTCTTTGCCGTACCTTCTTCACTTCTTGCAAGTGGTTCGTACATGATCAAAAGCTATTGCAACGTTGAACATGACGACAACATGCTGGGCACTATATCATGGCTGACGGGAATATTTGTAATCCCCAAAATTTTGGAAATAAAAAGTTATGGGGATACAACCGGCCATGAGGGAATCTTAGAATGTACCGGCATCGTAGCTGATGAATCGTCGCGGACCCCTCAATTTTATTTGTCAGTCGTTTTAAAGAATGAGACGGATCACCCCTTACAGGTTCCTTTAACCGGGTATACGGGACCTTTGAACGTTGACATGAATTTTCGGTTGGTGGAAGTAATGGAGAATCATGAAAAAATCATCGGGGAAGCTGGCAGGGAAACAAAAAAAGAAGACAGGAAAATTCTGTTGCCGGGAGAACGTTTGTACATTCG
Organism: Akkermansia massiliensis; assembly: GCF_023516715.1. Classification (NCBI taxonomy): domain Bacteria; kingdom Pseudomonadati; phylum Verrucomicrobiota; class Verrucomicrobiia; order Verrucomicrobiales; family Akkermansiaceae; genus Akkermansia; species Akkermansia massiliensis. Next base: position 1,723,862 of record NZ_JAMGSI010000001.1, read on the forward strand.
AAGTGACGGATTTCAGAAGTATACGGCTGACGCGCACGATCGAAAATTCTTCAATCCTCTAAATTGGAAGGATTTGATTGGTAAAAGATTGAAAGTTACATCCATAAAATGGAGTTCTCAGGAATTTTCTATCAATAGACAGGGAAAGCTGGTAAAAGCGGAAGTCAAAGAATGAAATTGGAAACGGGCTTCTTCAAGAGATAAAAATAGGTTATTTTCTACTGCGGAAAGAAAAATCCAGCTTAAAATTGTTCAATCGAAAAATCTTGTCTATTCCCTTGGAGCGAATCTGGGAATTAAAAGCAAATCAAGGGACTTCATCCGCTTAATGTTTTCTATCTAGCTGCTATGGAAAAGGAAGCGGCATTGACAAGAATTATAATAAAAACGTTCTACTGGACAGCAAAAGGGACTCAACAAAATACTTCCTCACCTTAATGGAGAAGGTGGAAGACGCTCTGATTGCCTACGGCAACTACACCTCCTAGATGCAATACCTGCACAAGGAAAACAACGCCAACAGAGAGGCTTTCCTTCTCTCCCGCACCCTGTACATCAACGGCCAGATGGACTTCCTGAACGTCATTACCGCATCTCACTGCACTATCCCTTGCGGATGGGCAGCGAGATGCGCTTTTACATACCGGAATGCATCAAGACATGCTGCCGGAAAACAATGACCAGCATTGGAATTTTCATCATCCCACCCCTGTTTGAAAGAAGCATGAATAACCGTCTTACAAATATCACTATTGTTCTCCTCGCTGCCGTCTCACTCGTGGAGGGGAGCATTATCTGGCATGAAAAGAGCATCCGCCTCGATTCTCAAAAGGCTGGAACGGAAGAAAAAAGCGAGTGTGCCGACCATAGAGATGACGATTTCGTTCCGGATATTTCTTCCCAGTTTCCCCATCTCTATTTCAAAAACCAGGAAACGCAGGACTCTCTATCTGCTGAAGTAGGAACTCTTATTATTGAAAGAACCCAATCCAGACAATCCGCTGAAAATAGGGAATATGCCGAGACGGAGACGCATTTTATCAATCCCAATGAAACCGCTCATCTTCCTCCGGAAATAAAAAATACGTCTGTCTTATCCATTCTCTGGACATCCGACTCCGTCACCACCAAAACGGAAGAGAATTCTCTTTTCATGGAAATCGGCAAAAAATCATTATCCCCTTTGAAACTAACACTCACCCTAAGGGCCAAAGACGGAATGGGCCGGGAATGGAAACTGGCATGGGTGAAAGCAAATGAAGATTAACCTGATATCCGCCGCATCAGGAACACAAGCTCCCGTCAAATCATGTAACAGCCACTGAGGCGCGAATAGGACTCTATTACCATACGGAAAAAGATCATCACACATATATAATAATGAAAACCTTTAAAACGATAGCTTCACACAGGACGGAATATGAACATCCCATCAAATTGAAAAAGGGGGAAAGCGTTACGCTGGGGGAAAGAGCTCCGGAGGAAAACTGGAAGGACTGGATATGGGCGGAAAACAGTAAAGGGACAGGAGGCTGGGTTCCCGTTCAATTGATTGACTTTCCGGGAGACGGAACGCGGGGAACGGTGCTGGAAGATTACAGCGCCAGGGAATTGGACGTAGACCCGGGGGAAGATATCCTCAAGATCAGGACGCTGAACGGGTGGACGTGGGTCCGGAGAACAAGCGACCGGGAGGAAGGCTGGATACCCAATGAGACCATTGGAGAGGGAGCGGCGCAGGCTTCCGAAAACAACCGTACTTGAAAGAGACGGCGCATACGGAAAATCTCCCTCCTACTCAGGAAGAACGGTTTTTCTTCCTCTGTCCTCCGGTTCTTTCCGGGAGAAAGGTCAGGCCCCCGGCCTCTCCTCCATTTCCTTCATCACTGCGCTGATAAGGTTCCGGGTCTTCACGCCGGGCAGCACGTTCAGGTCCATGCGGTTCATCGCGTAGCCGAAGGAGAGGCCGCAGACCGGGTCCGCAAAGGCGTGGGAGCCGCCCGCCCCGGCGTGCCCGAAGCCGCCGGAACCGAACAGGCGGCGCAGCTTGCGGCCCGTGACGGGATCCGCGGGATCGTGCATGAAGCCGCAGGAAAAGGCAGTGGGCGTTTTCAGGGTCAGGTCCGGGCCGTCAATGACAATGTCCTGCATCCAGCCGCGCACGGCGGAAGGGAATATCCGTAGTTCATCCAGCCCCAGGCAGGCCTGGTAGAATTGCGCCATGCCGCGGGCGGAGGCCACGCCACCGAATGCCGGGGCTCCGGACGTCCACGCTTCCGGCGTGTTCATCTGGCGCACGCTGTTCAGGCCTGTCAGGGTGTTGAACGCGCGGTTCACGGGCGTTCCCTTCTTCATGTATTCCTGATAAAACGGCGTGCCCATGTTGGACATGTCCATCTTGCCGGGGTACAAGGTCGCCACCCGGCTGAATTCGGATTCCGGCAGGCGGATGTAAAAGTCCAGGTCCAGCGGCGTACGGATGTATTCCTCCCAGTAACGCCAAAGGCGTTCCCCGGTCAGGCGCAGCATGAGTTCATCCAGCATCACGCCGTAGGTATGCGGATGGTAGCCGTGCTCCGGGGGCTGCCACGCCGGAACGGTTTCCTCCAGGGCGCGCACGCAGTCCTCATGGTCAAACACGCTGGCCGTCCGGGAAAAGGCTGCCAGGCCGCACTGGTGGGACATCATCTGCGCGATGGATGCGTAAGGCAGCGGGAATTCCGGCCACAGTTCCCCCATGCTCATCTGCGGTGAGGCTCCCTGCCGGTGCAGGGCCAGCAGCAGGGCGGCGGAAGAGGCTCCCTTAGTAGCGGAGTAAACGGGCACCAGCGAGTGTTCCGTCCACGGGCGCGTTTCATCCGCTACGGCAAACCCGGAATGAAGGGAAACGATTTCCTTTCCGTCCTTCCAGACGGAAACGGAGGCGCCCAGTTCCCCGTAGTCACGGAAGTTCCTTTCAAACGCTTCAACTATCTGACGGTCACTGTTCATCCCCTTAAACACCCCGTCGCTACCTCCGGAGTCCGGGCGGAAGGTTACTCCCCCCGGTCATGTAAAGCAAGCCCCGGCCCTGCCTTGAAAAAGACCCCTGAAACAGAGGGCGGGAGCCCATAGAACGCGGCAGAAGGAAAGTTTTCCGGTACCTTGCATCTTCCACTTCCTCCTGGCGCAGCCTCCTGAGTCCTCCGGGGCCAGCCACTCCGGCATCAAGGGAGAGGAGTTGCAGGCAAAAGAAAAAGCGCATCAGACACGGGAGAAGAAGCAGTTTTCCATACGATTTCCCCCTTCCAGCGATGGCATGCTGCTCGCATCATGCCTCCCGCGCCGTACTTCACCCAGCTTTGATTTCATGAAGGGCCAGCACCAGCAGCCGGCTGCCTTCCACCCTGAATTTCACCTCCCAGCCGGAAAACAGGAGGCCGTAAACCCGTTCCGGATCGTCCTGGTACTGCGGGCGCGGATCCAAGGCCAGCGTATCCGCCAGCGCTTTCCGTTCCTCCGGGGTCATGGTGCAGCCAAGAGCGGCGGGGATTTCCACGTCCAGCCGTTCATAGGGAACAGCCGTAAATCCTTCCGAAGCCTCCGGAATGCAGTCCGCCAGCGGAACATATGGCTTGATGTCCAGAATGGGCGTGCCGTCCACCAGATCCACGCCGGAAAGGTGCAGCACCGGGCCATCCTGCGGGTGCAGTTCCACCTTTTCCAGCCTGACGGCGGACAGGCCGATGGGGTTGGGACGGAACGGCGCGCGCGTGGCGAACACGCCCATGCGCACGTTGCCCCCCAGCCGCGGAGGCCGGACCGTAGGGCTCCATCCCTCGTTTACGCTTTCACTGAATACCCAGATCAGCCACAGGTGGGAAAACCCTTCCAGGCCGCGGACGGCATCCGGATGACGGAACGGCGGCTCAAATACCAGCCGCGCACGCGCACCCGGAACCAGCCCGCTCTGGCGCGGTACGCCGAACTTGTCCGGATAACACGTGCTGACGCGGGCGACAGGATGCAAGCGGCAGTTAATAGCTAATAGTTAATAATTAACAGTCTCCGGTCTTTCTGCGTTACGCTTTCGTCAGAAGCAGTGGAGCTGTTCTCCGAGCACTACGGCTTCCACCTTCCCTTTCAGGGTTTTGCCCAGGAAAGGGGTGTTCCGGGCGCGGCTGCGGAGCGTTTCATCCGTGACGGGCGTTTCACCCTCCGGGTCAAACACCACCAGATTGGCCGGAGCGCCTTCTTCCAAAGAAACGGGAGCCAGCCCCATGAGCCTGCGGGGAGCGTCACTGCAGGCGCGCGCCACCGTCTGCCAGGACATTTTCCCGGGTTCCACTAGATACTGGTAAATGGCGGGCAGGAACGTATCCAGCGCAATCATGCCCTGCGGCGCGACGACGAAGTCCTGAAGCTTGGAGAACGGCGTGCAGGGCGTGTGGTCGGAGACGATGCAGTCAATGGTGCCGTCATTCACCGCGGCGATCAGGGCGTCCACGTCCGACTGCCCGCGCAGGGGCGGGAGCGTCTTGTAGTTGGTATCGTAGCGGCCCACGTCTTCATGCGTGAAGAGAAGGTGGTGGAGCGCCGTTTCCGCGCTCAGCCCGGCGGTCACCGGTTTGCAGCGGCGCAGGATGTCCACGCTGCCGGCGGTGGAAACGGTCTGGACGTGCAGGGAGTTGCCCGTCTCCACGGAAAGGCGGATGATGGTTTCCATGCCTATTTCCTCCGCGCAGGAGGGAGAGCCCGTCAGCCCCAGGCGGTAGGAGGTGGTGCCCGGGTGCATGGTGGCCTTGGCCGTCAGGGACGGCACGTCCCCCCGCAGGGCGAAGGTGAGGTTCAGGTTGCTGGCGTACTGCATGGCGCGGTACAGCAGCAGCATGTTGTCCGGCGTGCGGTCCCCGTCCGTGATGAAGCGCACGCCCTTGGCGCGCAGGGAGTCATAGGAGGCCTGCTCTTCCCCGCCGTCCCCCTTGGTCAGGCAGCCGGAGGGGATGACCTCCACCAGCGCGTCCGTGCGGCATATTTCCATGAACGTGGTGATCTGGGCGGCATTGTCCATCACGGGATCGGTATCCGGCATGGCCATCAGGCCGGTCACGCCGCCATGCAGGGCCGCCGCGGTAGCCGTGGCCACGCGCTCCTTGTCTTCCCGTCCGGGCTGGCACAGGTGGGCGTGAAGGTCAAACAGGCCGGGCAGAACCAGCTTTCCGGAGGCGTCTAGCACCTTTTCTGCGGCATCCTCCGGGAGCGTCCCGGCGGGGGCCTTTGCGGCGATTACCCCTCCGGAAACCAGAAGATCCACCGGAGCGGAACCGTCCGCCGTCCGGGCATTGCGAATAAGTACGGAAGTTTTCATGAGCAATCAGTGCTGGGTTTGCGGGGTGAGATGGTAAAGGATGGACATGCGGCAGGCGATGCCGTTTTCCACCTGCCGGTTGATCAGGCAGCGCTCATAATCCATCGCCAGGTCGCAGATTTCCACGCCGCGGTTGACTGGGCCGGGGTGCATGATATACAGGCCTTCATCTGAAATGCGCTTCAGGCGTTCTTCCGTGACGCCGTAAATCTTGTTGTATTCCCGGGCGCTGGGGAAGAAGGGGGCGTCCTGCCGCTCCTTCTGCACGCGCAGCAGGTAAATCACGTCCGGCTTCCAGGCGAACGCCTCGTTGAAATCGGAAAAGCGCGGGATGCCGGAGTGCTCCGTGCGCGGCACCAGGGAGCCCGGCCCCAGGTAGGCCACTTCCATCCCCAGCCTCTTCATCAGCAGGGAAGTGGAGCGGGCCACGCGGGAATGCAGGATGTCCCCCACGATGAGCACGCGCTTGCCCCTTACCTCCGGAAACACCTCCCGGATGGTGAAGGAGTCCAGCAGCGCCTGGGAGGGATGGGCATGGGCCCCGTCCCCGGCGTTGATCACGCTGGCGCAGGTATGGCGCGCAATCACATTCGGCAGGCCGCTGTTGTAATGGCGCACGATCACGTAATCCACCTTCATGGCCTGGAGCGTGGCGATCGTGTCCTGCACGGATTCCCCCTTCACCACGGAAGAGGTGGACACCGTGAAGTTGGTCACGTCCGCGGACAGGCGTTCCGCCGCCACCTCAAAGGAGGAGCGGGTGCGGGTGCTGGGCTCATAAAAAAGCGTCAAAACGGACTTCCCTTTCAGGGCAGGCACCTTTTTGACGCTTTTGGTGAAGAGCTCCTTCATCGGACCGGCCGAATCCAGCAGCGTATGAATTTCCTCGTCAGTCAACGAGGAGATGTTGAGAAGGTCCTTGCGGGGATTCATGGAAAACGGGTAATGGATTGAAAAGTGTCTAGTGGGAGGAGATGATTACGCGGTCCTCGCCGTCGGCCTCCTTCATGCTCACGATGACCTTGGCTCCGGCGTGGTCCAGCACATGGCCCGTGTAATCCGGCTGGATGGGCACTTCCCGCCCTCCGCGGTCAATCAGGCACGCCAGTTCAATGCGGGCCGGGCGGCCGTAGTCGAAGAGGGCGTTCAGGGCCGCGCGCACGGTGCGGCCCGTGTAGAGGACGTCGTCCACCAGCACCACCCTCATGTCATCCGTGGAAAACGGCAGGTTGGAGGAACGGAGGGAGGGGCGGGCCTCCAGCTTGAAAATGTCATCCCGGTACAGGGAAATGTCAATGGCGCCGTACTGGGCTTCCACGCCCAGCTCCTTCACCTTGTCCACCAGCCTCCGGGCGATGACGTCCCCCTGGCTGAGCAGGCCGACGATGGCGAGCGGTTCCCCGGGAAAGCGGGCCACGATGCCGTGGGCCATGCGCTCCAGCGCACGGGAAATCCCCGGGCCGTCCAACACGATTTCCTGTGACGGAGGAGGAGTCATCTGATGGGAAAGGAGTGAACGTTACAGGCCGGCCAGCTTCAGGATGCGGTGGGCGGCCATGGCGGCATTGACGGGGGTCTTCTTGTGCAGGCCCACCGTGGTGCAGGGCACTCCGCCCGGGCACTGGGCGATCGCCAGCAGGGCGTCAATGCCGTTCAGGGGGCCTCCGGGAACGGGCACGCCGATGACCGGAAGGGAGCAGCTCATCACCACCACGCCGGGAAGGGCGGCGGACAGCCCGGCCACAGCCAGAATGACGGCCTTTTCCCCGCTGGCTTCCAGCTCACCCAGGAACTTGACCAGCTCCGGGAGGTCGCGGTGGGCGGACAGGACGGTTTCTTCATACGGAACATTCTCCTGCGCAAAATACTCGCGGGCGGGTTCCATAAAGGGCTTATCATTCGGGCTGCCGTAGATGACGATGACTTTCATGGCTGTGTGTGCGGTTGTGAAACTTGCAGATTATGGCCCCAAGCCCCCTGCCCTGGCAAGACTTAACCTTCAAAAAAAACGGCGGGGGCCGCGGGCGTGAAGGATGCCCGGACGGAGGCGCAAAAACTCCGGAACGGCCTCACCGGGCACACGCCTTTTCCCCCATTTCACCCATCTCTTTCATGGTCTGCCTGTGAAACCGCCTCTTCCCCTGTTCCGCGTCTCCACTGCCCGGAGCTTCCGGAAGGGTCTCCCGCATCCTCCGGAATAACCGCCTTGCCTGACTCAAGGTCCTTTTTCCACTGGTAAAGGCGCTTCAAAAGGTCAGGGGCGCTTTCCCCCTCCCTCTTCATCGTCCCACGGTCCAGCCAGTCAATCAACGCATTCATGGAGCGGCCCAAATCATATTGATGGTCAAACCGTTCCCTGGCCTCGTCCAGACTGGCCATGAGATTCTGCACAACGGATATGTCTTTCCGGGAAAAATCTCCCTTCCAGTATTCATCCACCATCTTCAGGACGTCAATATACGACTCCCGGAAATCAGGCGGACATTCCGCCTCAAACCGTTCCGGCATGAGGTCAAACATGCTTTTACTCCTGTCACCGGACGGAGTTCCCCGTTCCAGGGAAATAATTTCACAGCACAATTCAAGCATGACACGGTACTTGAGGATAGCCGCGCGGGCTTTCCTGAACTGCTGCACTTCCAAATCCACATTCGGCATGAGCGGTTCCACAACGTCCTGTCCGCTCAATACGCCACAACCGCATCCCCATGCCATACCCGCCAGGGAAAACCATTTGAATAATTTCATCGCCTTTTCAGCGGTGAAAACCTTTTTTCTTTCCCGCACCGGAAACAGCAACAAGCCCAGCCTTCTCATCCTTCCTTCCTCTCTTGGGATATAAACTCCACAGGAACAGCCAGTTTCCCGGACTCCAAATCCTTCTTCAACCGGAGCAAATCCTTCAGGAATATTTCAGGGGCATCATTCCTTTTCCCGGTCTCCAACCGCTTATCAAGCCATTCATTGGACAAATAAATCGCTCGTTCTATTCCATACCGCTCATCCAGGCGTTTCATCACAGCCTCTATCGCAGCACATTCCTTTTTCCCTTGCGGCGTCTCCATCCATTCGGGATTTTCATTCAACGCGGCTTTTATTTTTTCCACATGCTCCATCCATTCTTTCCGGAACATCTCCGGACACCCGGCTGAAATATTTTCAGGAAGCAGATTCAGCAGCCGCTTGCAAAGCAGCCCCGCATTAACATTTCCCTTAATATCAGATTCCAGGATGGCAATCCGCCCGCACAAGGTCCAGAAAAACATGTACCTGGCAACGGCGGCACGTTCCCGGGCAAATTCCGGCGTCTGCCGGTACCTGTCCACATTCGGCATGGAGGGTGACGCCACATCCTGCCCCTGCGCCATTCCCAGGCAGCAGCCCGCCAAGCCTGCGGCTAAAATCAGCTTGATCATTAGTTGATAAGAGCATCTGCCGGGGATAAAGTCCATCCTTATTCCTCCTTCTCCCCACACTTTTTCTCCGGAGAGACAGCCCCTTCTTTTTCCGGAGGAGGAAGACTGCGTTCCACATCCTCCATCTGCTCCATCAGGGCCGTGATGAGCGCTTCCCGGTCTGTGGCCGCTTTCATCTGCCTTCTGAGCTCCCGGTCCACCTGCTGAAACCTTTCGGAAAGCGGATACCGGGAAACGACGGGAAGCAGCAATTCATTGCATGCCTTAACATAAACGCCGTACTCCCGGATCAATTCCTTTCCCGCCAGCTTCTCTTTTTCCATACGCTGAAGAAAGGCCTTGCTCATGGCATCCACCAGCCAAAACACCTTGCGGTAATCCGGGGGACATTCCTCCACCAGTCTGACGGGAACGGCTATGTACGATTCCAAAAAAGCGCGGTGCACGCCCTCCATCGGCATCCGGTCCAGCAGCGGCGCCCTTTTCTCCAGATACAGCATGCTCCACATCATGAGCCGGATAATGGCGTCCCGGTCCCTGAACAGTTTTTCCTCCGCACTCTGCGCCTCCCGCACGGACGGTTCCTGCGTAAAAGCAACATCCTGCCCCCGCACCATTCCCAGCCAGCATGCCCATGCCAGAACTGCACAGAAAACTACATTCAGCATCATCTTATCAATCCGGTTTCTTCTTCCATTCCTTCATTTTCCCCTGGAATTTTCAGCTTTCCGGCAATCAGGTCGTCCTTCATTCGTTGAAGCGCCTTCATGCGCTCCTCCCTGTTCAATCCTATCACCTTGCTTTCCAGCATCCGGAAAAAAAGAGAACTGCGTTCCCTCAAACGGTATTTTTCCATCATGGGAGCATTCATTTCATTGCATCGGTTGCAATATTACTTAAAAACCTTGTCGAATTGTTCATCATCCATTTTTTCCGTCTTCATCCTGTCCAGCAGTCTGGCGGATTCTTCCCTGCACGCCTCAAAGGTTTTCCGGTAATCAGGCGGGCACAACTCCAGCATCCGGGGAGGCGGCGCAGAGTTCATGCGAACAATCATGGCGGCCACGATTTCCCGTGTCTCCCGGCCTTTCATCTCCAGCCTTATCATCGTTCCCAGAACGCATCCCAGCATTTCCACCCGGTCAATGGCTTGCTGATACCGTTCCAGGGCCTTCCCTTCCTCCGTCTCCAAATCCACGTTCGCCATGGAAGGCGCCGCCACATCCTGGGACATGGCGGGGAACGCCGTCAGGAATGCAGAAACCACCACCCGCCGGAACAGACTTAACATGAAACCACGTTACAGGAGCCCTTCACATGCGGTCAACATTATTCTCCCTGTCCGCTACTGCGGAAAACCAGACAGGCAGGTCCGCAGCAACCACAGCAAACGCCCTGAAGGCAACGAGGGGGGCTGCCCGGTAAAAACTGCTCTTCCTCCTCTCGCCGCCCAGCTTCTATCCCTCCTGCTTCTGCATGATTTCCGCAGGAATAACCACTTCTCCGGATTCCAGCTTTTCCTTGATTCCTTTAAGACGTTTGAGCATTTCCTTTTTGCCGGCGCCATCCTCCATCTCCAGGGCAGAAATACCCGCCTTCTTCATCATCCAACCCATCACCGGCTGTATCGCCTCCTGCACCATGTATTTTTCCATCAGCAGGCGTACGTCTTCCCACGCACCCATCTCCAAGTCTCCGGGAACGGCTCCAGACTCCTCCATCTTTTTCTCACACGTATCCTTCCATTGCCGTACTGCGCATCTGAAATCTTCCGGACACCGGGCAAGCGCGTTCATGGGAATGAACTCCCAAAAATGTTTTATTCTCTTTTGCAGATCCATTTTCTCCGCAGGATCCTCTTCCAGCATTAAAATCATCTGATTCAAAACCAGTACAACCATAAAACCGCATATGGCGGCACGCTCCTCCTGAATTTTTTTCCCGGTCTCGGAATCCAAATCAACGACAGGCATTCCCGGTGAAGCAATATCCTGAGCACGGGAGAAAAGAGGGAACGCCCCGCATAATAATAAAACAATCAATAAAAAGCGACTCATGCCAGCCATATTCACAGCATACCACGGGACCGTCCGCGGGCAATAAGTTTTCCGCCATTCCGTGCCGGGGCCGCTTCTTTTCCCATTCATGGACCTTCCCGCACAGCCGCCCATACGCCGGATGCCGTGGATTCCGGGCATCCGCCGCAACAGGCTTGCCCTTTCTTCCGGAAAAACGCCGGAGCGGAACAACTACCGGACTTATTCCTCCACCGTCTCCGGCATGACGAGGCGCCCTGAACGGACATGATCGCGAAATTGCTTGAACGCTTGGGCAAACGAGTCCTGGTCCATGTTGCCGCGGGCGTTGACTTCCCGCTCCATCCAGTTCAAGGCCTGGCGGCACATGTCCTCCATGCCGTATTCCGCCAGAAAGGCCAGAACCTCCGGGTCTTCCGGATTAAACGGCTCGGACTGCAAATCCCTTTTTCCGTCCGCCGCCTCTTTCAGAGCCTGAACCCTGGCATTCATCAGCTTTTGGAGCTTTTGCGGGCATTCCTTCAATTCCTGTTCAGGAAAAGCCGCCAGTATCAGGGGATAAAGGTCCTTTTCCCTGAATACCTCGCCCTGGTTTTCCACGACCGGCAGGAGAACGGCTAAATAAAGCAGCACGAAGAATTTGCGGATAGTCGCCTTCTCCGCCGCCAGCTTCTGCCCGGAAGGCGTTTCCAAATCCACATTCGGCATTCCGGGCGCCCCGACATCCTGGGCGGCACCGGACAGCGCAAACAGCACGGGGCACAGCAATAAAAAGTTCAGGGGCATTCTCATGGTTCACTTTTGGACAGCGGGGCTTCCCGATCGTTCGAAATCTGCGGTAATCCCTTGTTCCTTTAATATTTTACGTTTCCGGGACGTCTTCACCGGGAAAACTTAAAACCTCCACGTTGCGGAATGGGAGCCGCGGAAAGCAATCCATCCCTTCCACGGCTTTCCGCACGTTCGCTCCACCAGGGGCAGATTCCGCCACCGGGCAGGAGGTAAAACGGAAGATAACGGCTTTCTTCTCAAACATCTTCCATCACCTCCCCGTCCTCCATTTCCTCAGCCTCGCCAATATTTTCGGGAACCACGACTTTCCCGGCCTCCATCTCCTCTTTCAGTTCACGGATGCGCCGGGCTTTAAACGCGGGGGTGTCACTTTTCCTGAAACCCAGCCTGGAAGTTACCCAGCGTGCAATCCGTTCCTCTTCATCCTTCAAGCCGTACTTGAACAGCAAGGCGGCCACTTCTTCATCCGCCACGTAAGGCCAGACAATATTCTTTTCAAGCCCGTCCAGGAATTCCTGTATCTTGCTCTTTTTTACAACGACCAGTTCCTGAAAATCCGCAGGACAGCGTTTCAGGGCATTTTCCGGGAATTCCTCCAGGATTACCTGATAAAATTCCGTAGCCAGTCCGTTGCCGCCTCTGATTATTACTTCAAAGGAAGGAAGGTTCCGGACAAGGCACAACTGGGCAAGAAAGCTCCGAATTTCTTTACGATTCCTTTCCCGCACCCTTCCTTCCTCCGTATCCCGGTTCAAGTCCGGCACGGCGGGAGGAGCAATATCCTGGGCGGCCGCCATTCCCGATAAACTTAAAACGATCAGAAAACGAACCATCTTACCCATGAAGACACCATACCACAAACATGCATTCCGGCAATACCGTTCCTCCAGCCGCTTCCCTACCGTCTTGCACGCCCCAATCATTTCCGGAACTAAAGGCTGTTTTTACAAGGCCAACGGCGGGAATGCCGGAATTTGCACGGCAAAGCTTGAAAAGGGATTCACGGAGCGCCGCATCCCTCAACGGGACATCTGCCGCGCCATGGCCTCCGCGCAGCGGCGGCCGTCCAGGGCGGCGGAAACAATGCCGCCGGCATACCCGGCCCCTTCCCCGCAGGGATACAGCCCTTCCAGCCCGGGATGCTCCAGCGTGGCGGGGTCCCGCGGAATGCGCACGGGGGAACTGGTGCGCGTCTCGCAGCCGATGAGCTGGGCGGAGGCCCCGGCAAAACCGCGCCATTTATGGTCAAACTGCCGCAGCCCTTCCCGCATGCGCCAGACGATTTCCCCCGGAAGCAGTTCATGCAGGGGGTGGGATGTAATGCCGGGGTGGTAGCTGGTGGGAAGCAGGGAGGAGGAAACGCACCCGTTCAGGAAATCCTCCACTTTCTGGGCCGGGGCCTTCTGCATGCCTCCGCCAGCGCGGCTGGAAGCGGTCTCCAGCGCCTTCTGGTACGCCACGCCCGCCAGCACGCCGTGCTCCCTGCAGAAGGATTCCGTATCTTCCGGATGCACGCTGACCACAAAGCCGGCGTTGGCAAACGGGGAATCCCGCCGGGCCAGGGACATGCCGTTGACCACCACCTCGTCATTTTCCGTAGCGGCGGGAACAATGAAGCCTCCGGGGCACATGCAGAAGGAGTGGACGCCGCGGTCCCGAATGGTGGTCGTCACGGAATAGCGCGCCGCCGGAAGCTGTTCCGGGCGTTTCCGGTCCGGGCGCAGATGGTACTGGCGGGCATCCACGAACGCCTGGGGATGTTCAATGCGCACGCCCACGGCAAAGGGCTTCTGTTCCAGGGCCAGCCCCTCCGCCAGCATCATGCGGTACACGTCCCGCGCGCTGTGCCCGGTAGCCAGCAGAACGGCGTCCGCCGCAAATTCCCGGCCATCCGCACAGACCGCGCCGCGTATGCGGCGGCCGTCCGCGGAACGGAGCAAATGCTCCACCCGCGCGTTGAAATGGATTTCCCCGCCCGCGCTCAGGATGGATTCCCGGATGGCTTTCACGACGTTGGGCAGCAGGTTGGAGCCGATGTGCGGATGGGCGTCCGTCAGGATTTCCCGCGGCGCGCCGTGGGCCACGAAAATTTCATAAACATCCCGCACGGGGCCGCGCTTGGTCGCGCGCGTAAACAGCTTGCCGTCCGAGAACGTTCCCGCGCCGCCTTCCCCAAAGCAGTAATTGGAATCCTCCATCACGGTGCCCTGCCGCAGGATGGGGGCCAGGTCAAACCGGCGGGAGGAGACGGCCTTCCCCCGTTCCAGAACTACGGGCTTCATCCCCAGCTCCAGGCAGCGGAGCGCGGCGAACATTCCGGCAGGTCCGAATCCCACAATCAGCGCCACCGGGGCGCCGGGCCTGACGGGAGGATAGTCCCGGGAAAGAGGTTCTTCCGGAGGCAGCGGGCCGTCCACCCCCGCCAGCAGACGAAGCTGGAACAAAATGTTTTTCTGCCGGGAGTCAATGGATTCCTTCACCAGCCGCAATTCCCTGATGCGGGAGGGGGAAATGCCCAGCTTTTCCGCCACGGCGGCGCGGCGCGCGCGGTCGTCGCCGGCCTTCTCCATCGGCAGAATCACATCCACCGTTACGCCTTCCCCTCCGTTCATGGGGCCTCCTTCCTCGGCCCAGGCTGCTGCTGCGTGATGCAGTGGATGGCTCCGCCTTCCAGCACCAGCTTGCGGGCGTCCACGCCGACTACCTGTTTTCCGCTGAAGCATTCCCGCAGAATGCCCAGGGCGCGGTCGTCATTCCGGGGCTGGTTGAACACGGGAACGATGACGGCTTCATTCACGATGAGGAAATTGGCGTAACTGGCCGGGAGCTGGTCCAGCCGCCAGTCCTCCGCATGGAGGGGGTCCGGCATCGGGAGGGGAATCACCTCCACGCCGGAACCGTCCACGCCCCTCAAATCCTGCAGGCGTTCATTATTTTCCGCCAGGGCGCGGTAATGGGGGGAGGATGAGTCCGTCTCCACGATGGAGACCACGGCATCCCGGCACACAAAGCGCACCATGTCGTCAATGTGCCCGTCCGTATCATCCCCCTCAATGCCGGAACCGAGCCAGAAAATGGACCTGGCGCCCAGCATGCGCCGCAATTCCTCCTCAATCATGGCACGGCTCCATTCCGGGTTGCGGTTGGGATTCAGCAGCACGGATTCCGTCGTCACCAGCAGGCCGTCCCCGTTGCCTTCAATCGCGCCCCCTTCCAGAACCATGGAGGAGCTGCGCACGGGAAGCCCCAGGGAAGCGCCGATCAGGGAGGGAATGCCGTTGTCCAGGTCCCACGGAGCAAATTTGCCGCCCCAGGCGTTAAATTGCCAGTCCGCCAGCATCAGGGAGCCGTCCTCCATGTCCTGCACGAAGACGGGGCCGTGGTCCCGGCACCAGACATCGTTGGCCGGATGGTTGAACAGGCGGTACTGGTCCTCCCGCACCCCGGCGGCCTGCATCGCCTGCCTGATGCCCGGATGAAGGGGTTCCGCGGCATTCACGCACACGCGGGCATGCGGGGCAATGGCGGCGGCTACGCGCCCGTAGGTCTGCTGCAATTCATCCAGGCCGCCCTGCCACAAATCCCTGCGGTGGGGCCAGGAGAGCCAGACGGCGTCCTGCGGTTCCCATTCAGCGGGCCAGCGTACATCGGGTTCCTTGCTCATGGCGGTACGGGGGGTCAACTGGGCTGCTCCTGGAATTCGTAAGGCTCTTCAAAGGCCTTGCGGAAACTCATGAACCCCTTGAAATCGTCCAGGGAATCCTCCGGCTGCTTGGAAAACACATCCTCCTCAATCAGCAGGAAAACCATCTCTCCCACATTTTTCCCGTTTCTCAGCCCCCATTCCTTTAATACGGTGGAGGCCATGGGGCCGAACTGGGCGAGGGCGTAATCCCGGAAGCCTTCCAGCAATTCCTGCCCGCTGACATGCCGCTGGGAGCCGTTTTCCTGCTCTTCAATGCGCTGCATGGTGAAATCCAGCGCATCTTTCAGAAAGGAATACGCCCGTTCCGCAAAACGGGGATCCTTCCGCACAATGCGGCTCACGGCATCTTCAAACGTAGGGGTGGTCATAACGGCTCACCCCTACCCTATACGGGCCCCTGTGAAAATCAAGATTTTTGGGAGCGCGCAAACTTCACGGCTTTCCTTCCTTTTTCCCGCATTCCGGCCCTTCATAAGTTCCCATGAACAGCACGGCCCGGTCCTCCGGGCTGTAAATGAGCCACAGGAAAGGACGGTTGAATTCGATCTCCGGCCCCCTGCCGCGGGGAGGAGCGCCGGCAAATGGATCCATCTCCCCGGCAGTGGAAGCGGACGCATCCAGCCCTTCCTCCCGCACTCTGACCGCGCATTTCTGGTACACGCCATGGATTTTCAACGGCTCCGGCGCGCAGCTCCCCATCCGTGAAAAATCGGCGCGGCCGGTAAACGCGTCCTTCATTCCCAGCGCCTCCAGGGCCTTTTTCAGGGAAAGCGTGGGGGAAGACTGGGAGAAACGCGGCAGCCGCAGATGGTATCTGGAATATTGCTCCAGGGGCTTTCCGCCGGGCTTCCGCGTTTCCTCCGCGGCATCCCGGGCGGACAGGGAGGACAGGATGCCGTTCCATTCCTCTCCGGTCATCCCGTCAATGAATTGCTTCATCTTCCTCCCCTCCGGAGGAAGAACGGCCATGAAAACGGGCGCGCCCTTCCCTCCCGTAAAGAACAGGCTTGCCCCCCGCACGCCGTCCTTTTCATAATACATTCCTCCCTGCCGGGGCCATGACCTCCCCTCCGTGAATACCTGCTGCTTCATCATGGGCACCTGGCAGGCAGAGCCGTCCTCCCGGACAAAGGTCCGCGGCGCGGTGTCCCGCCCTTCAAATTTACTGTCCCAGAACGCCCTCAAATACATGGCGTTCACCAGCACAAGCACCGTCCGGTCACTCATCCGCTGCGGATTCAGAAGATTCCTGATGCGGTTTCCCGTATTCGTTGCCGCCCAGGCGTTCACCTGCCGCACGGCTTCCGCCATGTTTTCCCGGAAGGGCGCCTGAGCCACGGCATCCGGCCCCACGGCCTTTTTATAGGCGTCTTTCAACTCCACGGACCGGTCTGCAAAAATGCGGTTGGCGGAATAACAGCGCAGCGAGCGCGAAAAATCACCAGACAGAAAAGTCCAGTCCCTCCTGATTTTTCCGTCTCCGGGCAATACGGCCGCCATCTGCTTCTCCGTTTCCCCCGCCGCTCCCGGAAGCATGTAACGGAGAACTTCATACAGGGAAAAAGGGGAAATCATGACACTGCCGCCGCTTTTCTCCATGCATGCCCGGAACAGGCGCAGCTCCGGAGGAGCGGAAACACCGGGAGACGGAGCAGGCGGAATATCCGCCCATGACACGGAGCCCAGAAGAAACACATATGCCAAAGTCCTGAATATCATACTTCTACCTTATCAGATAGATACATCGTGGCAAGTTTTACGGACTGATGCCGCCAAAAAGCTCCATAAGCAGGAAGGAAACCTTGCCAGCCTCTGGTCCGTTTGTTATGAATGGAATGCTTTATGTTTCGTCCCTCCATCATGCTTCTGGCAACCATGCTGTGCGTTTCCTGCGTATCGCACCGGCCTATCCAGGACAGCAGTTCTCCGCCCATTGACGCGGCCAACCCGCTGGACGGCACCCCCGTGGCCCTGGCGTGGAGCTCCGGAACGCAATTGATGATGGGGGTGGACACGGGAGCGGTCCAGACGTCCCTGCTTTTCTCCCCCGCGGTGGAATCCATCGGCGCCCGCCTGCGCGGCAGGGGCGCCATGCGCACGGCCAATGTGCCCGTTTCCCTGAAGGATGACGGAGAACCCATTTCCCGGAAGCAGGACGTGGTGATGGTGGACCAGGCGCCGTATGACGGACTGCTGGGCTGGGAGTGCATCCGGAAGTACGTGTGGAACATCAACTATCCCAAACGCTCCCACCGCTTTTTCAACAAACTGCCCTCCAAAATACGGAGCTGGCACAAGCTTTCCCTGATACCCGGTTCCGACTACCCGCAGATTGCGGACAAGCACGGCCGGCGCATCATTCTGGATACGGGCGCGCCCCATGCCGTCTACATCTCCAAGAAACGCTGGAACGCCATCAAGCAGGCCTATCCGGACGCGTTCGTCAGCGTTTATTCCGGCTACAGCCCCGCCGCGGGCGGCTTTTACGCCCATGAATGCATGCACGTGAGCTCCTTCCAGCTCGGCCCCCTGGAATTGAAGAACATCCTGCTCTGCGAAAGCTTCGCCAATCCGGAAGTGATGGGCATTCCCGACGACATCGACATCATCCTGGGCTACGGCGCGCTGGCCGCGCGCCAGTTCTGGCTGGACGGCCCGGGGAACGCCCTTTATTTCAGCTCCACCAGCCACCGGATGCCCGCGCCCTCCTCCTTCAACCTGATGGGGGGCACCTTCATCCAGGACCGCAACGGGAACGGCCCCATGAAGGCTTACGTGGCCGAATGGTCGCCCGCGTGGGACGCCGGCCTCAGAACGGGGGACGTGCTCGTTTCCATCAATGGGAGAAAGAATCCGTATCCGGACCTCGTAGAATATGTCACCACCCAGCGGGGGGCACAGGCAAGCGTTGTGGTCCAGCGCAGGAACAGACTGGTGCGCATTCACTGGGAAGTTCCGGCCGCGCCCCCTGCCGGGGATTATTACCCCACGCCCCAGGCCATTACGGAGCAGGAGTTTGAAAACCACGTCAAGCAGCAGGAGGAAAAGGAACAGCCCCAGGATGCCGCGGGAGACCAGCAGCCCGCGCCCGCCGCGACGGAAACTCCAGAGGAGGCCGCCCTCGCGCCTGACGGGAAAACGGACAAGACCCCCGCGGCCTGAGCCAGCCCCTATCCAGCCATCTCTCTACCACCGGCATGAACGACGCACAGCAACAGGATTCACAGGAAGCCGCCGGCGACTGCCGCATTCCCTCACCCTTCCAGAAAAAGACCTGCTGGTACGCCCTGACGGGCGTCGCCATCCTGGTGATGCTGTGCATCGCGGCCTTCGTCATCTTTGAAGTGGTGAAACTCTTGGGCTTTCTGGAACCGGTGCTCCTGCCCATCCTGATTGCCGCCGTGGTGGCCTACCTGCTGGAACCCATCGTCTCCTGGCTGGTGCACTTCAGATTCTCCCGCCCCTGGGCCGTGGTCACGGTCATGTTCGCGGCTCTGGCCGTCCTGGTGGGCTTCGGCGCCACTATCCTCCCTCCCCTGATCCGGCAGACGGATGAGCTGATCGACAACCGGATGGAGCTCTGGGACAAGACCTCCGAGCTGATTGACTCCACCATTGAAATTCCCTTCATCTCCCGCACCATTGACAGCGTTTACAGCACCAGCCTGCGGGAACTGAATACCGGCCATTATACGGACGCGGAGGTCCACGACCTGAGAAACGCCCGGACCGCCCGGGAAAAACTGGGGGCGTACATGACCATCAATTCCTCCTTTTACCAGGACAAGCTGATGAGCTGGCTCACTTCCGGCGGAAGGGCCCTTTACAGCACCATAGGCATCATGGTGAGCATCCTGATCACGCCCATTTTCGCCTTTTATTTTCTGCTGGAAGCGGATAAGATCAGGGAGAAATGGCCCAGCATCCTGCCGCTGAAGGCCTCCAAATTCAGAAAGGACGTGGTGGACACCATGGAGGAAATCAACGGATACCTGATTTCCTTCTTCCGCGGCCAGATGCTGGTGAGCATCATTGAAGGCATCCTGATCGCCATCTGCCTGAAACTGCTCGGCCTGCCGTACGCCGTCACCATCGGCGCGGCGGTCTGCGTGCTGGGCATCGTGCCCTACCTGGGCATCATCACCGCCTTCATTCCCGCGGTCCTGCTGGCCTGGTTTACGTGGGGAGACTTCCAGCACGTGCTGATCGTTTCCGGCATCTTCCTGGCCGTCAACCAGTTTGACGGATGGGTCATCCAGCCGAAAATCGTGGGGGATTCCGTGGAGCTTCATCCGCTCACGGTCATGTTCTCCGTGCTGATCTGGACGCTTATCCTGGGCGGCCTGATCGGCGCGCTGCTGGCCGTCCCGCTGACGGCCGCCATCAAGGTTCTCTACAAGCGTTACATCTGGCAGAATGCCAGCATGCGCCCCATGACGGAGCCCCTGCCGCCGCCGGAGGAGCCTCATTAAAAGCGCCAGTCAAGACCGCGCGGCCCTTCCCCCGGCAGAATCCCGGCATTTTTCCAACCATCTTTTGATCAACCGCAACACCACACACCTGACAACATGAACAAACCCGCATTACACCTGATGCTTGCCCTGGCGGCGGCAGCGGCCTGCCCGGCCGCCACCACGCCCCAGGTCAAGCCGCCCAAAGCCATCGTCATGATTTACGCTGACGACCTCGGCTATGGAGACGTAGGCTGTTATGGAGCCAAGGGGATTCCCACCCCTTCCATTGACAAGCTTGCCAAGCAGGGCGTCCGCTTTACGGACGCCTATTCCACCACCTCCGTCTGCACTCCCTCCCGCTATGCCCTGTTCACCGGGGAATATCCCTGGCGCAAGGAAGGCACGGGCATTCTGCCGGGGGACGCCGCCCTGATTATTGACACCAAGAAGCCCACGCTGCCCAAGATGCTCCAATCCCACGGCTATAAAACCTACATGGTGGGCAAGTGGCACCTGGGCCTGGGGGAAAAGGGAAAGAAGATTGACTGGAACAAGCACATCGCCCCCAGCCCTAACGAAATCGGCTTTGATGAAAGCTTCATCTTCGCCGCCACGGGCGACCGCGTTCCCTGCGTGATTCTGGAAAACGGCAACGTCCGCAACCTGGACCCGAACGACCCCATTGAAGTGTCCTACCAGCACAACTTCCCCGGTCTTCCGAACGGGAAGGACAACAAGGACCAGCTCAAACTCATGTGGAGCCACGGGCACAACCAAGCCATCATCAACGGCATCGGCCGCATCGGCTTCATGAAGGGCGGCAAGAGCGCCCTGTGGAAGGATGAGGAAAACGCGGATGTGATCACGAACAAGGCCATTGAATACATCCAGAAGAGCGCCAAGGCCAAGGAACCGTTCTTCCTGATGTTCGCCACGCATGACATCCACGTGCCGCGCTGCCCGGAAAAACGCTTTGTGGGCAAGAGCCAGCATGGCGTGCGGGGGGACGTTACCGTGGAACTGGACGACTGCGTCCGCCGCATCACGGAAGCCCTACAAAAAGCCGGACTGGAAAAGGACACCCTGGTGATCTTCTCCAGCGACAACGGCCCCGTGCTGGACGACGGCTACAAGGATTTTGCCGTCCGGGACAACGCCACCCACTCCCCGGCAGGCCCCTTCCGCGCCGGCAAATACAGCATTCTGGAAGGTGGCTCCCGCATTCCGTTCATCGTCAAATGGCCCGGAGTAGTCAAACCCGGAGTGACGAGCAAGGCCCTGTTCAACCAAATGGACCTGGCCGCCTCCCTGGAACAGCTTCTGGAACCCGGTAAGGCCAATTCCTTCCGCGACTCTGAAAACGTGATCCCCGCCCTCCTGGGCAAATCCGCCAAGGGACGCGACTACCACGTCATCAACAGCACCGGCAAGGCTCTGGCTATCCGCCACGGCAAGTGGAAGTTCATTCCCGCCGGCGTAGCCATCCGCGACGGGATCAACGGACTGGGAGCGAAAATGACCAAGTCCCCGGAAGGCGGCAGCCTGTTCGACCTGGAAAAGGACCCGAAGGAACTCAACAACGTAGCAGCCCAGCATCCGGACATCTGCGAGCAGATGAAAGCCAAGCTCCAGGAAATCCGCCAAAGGCCGGAAACCAAGGCCGACAGGGCGGACCTCCTTCCGCTGGACGACTAACACCCATTCAGCCTGAATCATGAGAGAATCCGCCACATGCTCCCTGTGCGGGCACGGGTATACCTACCCGGCCGGGCTGGATGAAAAAGCCGGCATGCACTGCACGGCGTGCGGCGTACTGATTCACGTTAAAACGGGGCTTCCCTTTGGGGAAGCCCCCTCTTCCCCCTCCGGGCAGAAACCGGAAAACGCCGTAAAAACACCGGCATCCCTGCCCCCCGTCAAGAAAAAGCAGCCGGCTTCTTCCGGACGGGACGCGGATGGGCGCGACCTCAGGGAAACAAGCCGCTCCCGGCTCACTGCCGCTGGCTCCGGCACTGCCGTCCCCGCCGTGTCCTGGTTGGCATGGGGCCTGGCCCTGATTGCACTGGTCATGGCTTTCATCTTCCCCTCTTACGGGAACGACTCCACGGACCCGCTATATATGCTCCAGCGCCTGCCCTCCATGGTCTTCGGCTGCACGGCGGCCATTCTGTTCATTCAGGGGCTTGCGGCCATGCGTCGCTAGCAGAAGCCGGGCTTCCGCAGTTCCCTGGGAAACAATCCGGAACAGGCACCGGCTCAAAGCCGGCCAAACGGCCCGGCCGCCTTCCCGCAAATCCGGGATTTTAAGCTTGCCTGTCAAATTCGCAGGTTCTAAGTTACTCCCCGGTAATTTATGGAACGGGAGGCAGAGGCGCAGGACAACAGGTGGAGAACCAGGCTGGACGCCGTCCTGATGCACAGGATATGGGGTTCCCTTATCTTCCTGTGCATCGTTTACATCATTTTCTTCCTGAGCTTCGCCATCGGCGACCCTCTGGTCAGGCTCATCCAGACAGGCACGCAGATGTTCAGCATCTGGGCCTGCCGCATGCTGGAACCGTGGCCCCGCCTGCAATCCCTGCTGGGGGAAGGCGTGGTGGGCGGCGTAGGCGGCGTGCTGGCCTTTCTTCCCAACGTGGTGCTGCTCTTCGGAGCCATCACCCTGCTGGAAAACAGCGGATATATGATGCGGGTCTCCCGCCTCATGAGCCGCATCATGAAAATCATGGGCCTGAACGGCAGCAGCTTTGCCCCCCTCCTGCTGGGCTTCGGCTGCTCGGTTCCCGCCATCCTGTCCACCCGGAGGATTGAAGCGCGCAACGACCGCCTGGTCACCATCGCCGTCCTGCCCATGATGAGCTGCGCGGGTCGCCTGCCGATTTACATGATGTTCGTCTCCGCCCTGTTTCCCTCCCGCCTGCAGGCCACCGTATTGTTCGGGATTTACGCCAGCGGCGTCCTTCTGGCCCTGTGCTGCGCCCGGCTCCTGAAAAACACGCTCTTCAAGACCGCCCAGAGGGACTCTCTCCACCACATGAAGCGCCTGCGCCTCCCCTCCCTGCGGAAGGTGGGCGCCCTGATGTGGTCGCGGGCCTTCATGTACGTCCGGAAGGCGGGAACCTTCATTCTGGGGGCCTCCATCATCCTGTGGTTCCTGAACACCTACCCCAGGCCGGAGGAAGGAACCGCGCCGAATGCGGCAGCGGCCATGGAACATTCCTACGCCGGACAAATAGGCCACTGGATGGAACCCGTCACGCAAGTGGCCGGATTTGACTGGAAGATCAATTCCGCTCTTCTGGGCGCTTTTGCGGCCAAGGAAATCTTCGTCACCCAGATGGGCATTCTCTATGCGGTGCAGGACGGGGACTCCGGCCCGGCAGCCCAGCAGACCCTGAACGCCCGCCTTAAAGCCAGCTACACCCCCCTCCAGGGCATCAGCATCATGATGTTCTGCCTGATCGCCCTCCCCTGCATCGGCACCGTCACCGTCGCCAAACGGGAAGCTGGCACCTGGTGGTTTGCTCTGGCGCAATTCGGTGGATTGACCCTGCTGGGGTTTCTGACAGCTACGCTGGTGTACCAGACAGGACTGTTCCTGTAAGAGCCGGATGCGGAAAAAACGGCGGCAGGAAATATTTCCGGCAGGCCGGAATGGCGGGGAAATGCCATACGCCCCTGGAAAGTCCGTCCCTTCCCGGCAACGCTACTGGCCCCCCTCCTGGGAGCGAAGGCCATCCGGCCTTCGGATTCGCTCTGGCTCCACAGTCAACGGAAGAGAGCTTTCCTTCTTCCGTTTTTTGCCACCGCTGGCAAGAAGCAAGAGCCACTTGTTCCCAGGGAGGAGCCCATCGTGTACCGGGAACAAGGAAACCTCGTTTCCGGCAGCGAAGGGAATTCCCTTACATACAAAAACCGGAGGGATTGTCCTCCCTCCGGTTCCGAATACGGCCGATGAAGCCGTTTAAATCGTCTTGATGACGGAAGATTCGTCGTCCTCCCTGTCATCGGAGGAAGCGGCCTTCCTGGTGGGCACAGGCGTCTTCCTGACCTTTTCCAGGGCCTTGTCCACCGCCGTAATTACCTTGTCTTCCCCGGTTTTCTGGCTGGCCAGCTCATTATAGATTTTTTCCTTGGCTTCATAATCAGCCTTGGCGGCGGCATCGTTCGGGTTGGCCTTGAATTTGTCCTCTGCCTTGAACAGGGCTTCCTCTGCGGCCTGGAACTTGGGTTCCACCACATTCCTGTGGTCTTCCGCCGTCTGCTTGATGCGGCCCAGCAGGCGGATCACATAGGGGCGGTTGCTGAGCCTCTTGAAGGCGGAAACCAGGAACTGGCGGCGTTCGCTCGTCTTGGCGTCCGCTATCAAGGGCTCGAACAGCTTGAGCGTGGCGTTGTCATCCCGGTCACGGTCCACGGAGAGCACGCGGAGAATGGAATCATGGGCCTGGGAACGCACGCGTTCATGCAGGGATTCATCCTTCCACGCCTTGAACAGGTACGGAACGGCGTCATCCGTGTTCCAGTCCCCCCAGGCGGTGATGATGGCGAGCGCCTTCTTGGGGTCTTCCTTGTAGCTCTTTTCCATCATGTCCAGCACCTTGGGATCGCCGGTGCGGGCCAGCAGCTTGTAGAGGACCTTGACGTTTTCCTCCGGCATGTTCTTCTGGTACTGGAGCAGCTTGGAAGAGAGTGCCATGCGCTTGGCCGGGGGGGCTTCGTCAATCAGGTAGCGGGCCGTGCGGAAGGCGGAGGAAACCAGATCCTGGGAAGCATCCTTCTGCTGGAGAATCTTCATGACGTCGTCCAGGTCGTCCAGCTTCATGGCAAAGCGCATGTACTTGAGCACCACGGCCTGCTTGTCCTGAATTTTCTTGTTCTTGCTATCACTGATGGAGGCGTACAGGTCTTTCAGCATGTCGCGCATGGCGGGGCTGGAAGATTTGGCCAGCAGCGTCACCATCATGGAGTATTTCTCCTTGCTGTACCTGCCGACGTTTTTCTTCATGTCTTCCACCACCTGGCGAGCGATGTTGTCATCCATCTGGGCCATGATGGAAACCAGGTGGGCGGCGCCGGGCCAGTTTTCCCGGTTTCCCTTGGCTCCCCTCACATTGGCTAGGAGCAGGGCGGCGTCCTCCGCATTGGGCACCACCTTCACGTCCGGAACACGGCTGAGATTTTTGGAATCAAACAGGCGGCTGCGGCCCAGTTTGCCGCCTTCCACCACCAGTGCATTCAGGCGCGCGTTTTCCCCTTCCACCTGGTCTTTCTTGCTGTTGGTATGCCAAGCATAAATTCCTACCCCGGCAGCGGCAAGCACCAGGGCGCATACCCCGTAAATGACGCCCCTCAGCAGGGATTTGGATTTATCCACGGAGGCGACCATTTCCCGGGTGGTTTCCGTGCCGGCAGGCGGCTGGATGCCGCCCGTGCCCGCAAGAGGAACGCTGGCGGTGGGAGAAACGGATGCGGCAGCCACGGGCTGGGAAGCCGCGGCAGACGCCACGGAAGGAACGGGCGCGGTCCCCACAGGGGATTTCAGCACCTTCAACCGGGGCACGGCGCTTTCCGCCGGGGCGGCGGCAGGGGCTTCCTCCGCCGGGGCAGGAGCCGGGGAAGTCTTTAAAACTTTCAATTTGGGAATGGAGCCTGTGGAAGCCGCGGCAGACGCCGGAGCAGCCGGTTCAGACGCCTGAACGGCAGCGGGAGCCACGCCGGCGGCCTGCGCCAGGGCAGCGGCCTGCGCGTCCGCCAGGGCTTTCTGGGCCTCCGCCACCTTGGCAAGGGCATCCTGAATCTGGGCATCCACCGCCGGACCGGGCAATGGTTGGGAAGCGGCTTCCTTTTCCTCCTGTTCCGCAGCAAGACGGGCCCTTTCCTCTTCCGCCGCCACACGGGCCGCTTCCTTCTCCGCGGCAATGCGAGCGGCTTCCGCGGCCTCCTGCTCCGCCCTGATTCTGGCGGCTTCCTCCTCGGCGGCTATTCTGGCCGCCTCTTTTTCCGCAGCGATGCGGGCGGCCTCCTGCTCGGCTGCCGCCTTTTCCGCCGCAATCCTGTCCGCCTCCGCCTGTTCTGCGGCACGGCGCGCGGCTTCCTCCTGTTCCTGGGCCAGCTTGGCCTGCAATTCAGGAGTGAGGAAACGCGGTTTGGCAACTTCCACGCCTTCCGCGGCGGGGGAAGCAAACTTTACTTTGGGCGCTGCCGCAGGGGCTGCCGTTACCAGGCGGCGGCGTAATTTGGGAGCCTCTGGAGAAGACGGGGTTTCTGGCTGGTCGGTCATGATGATAAAATGGCTGGAAGATTGGGGCGATTTTACACGATCCCTCCGGCTCCTGCAATCTCAAAATCCGGACTGACGAAGGGACGCGAAATTCTCCGGAACTCCTGATTCAACAAGGAATTCAGGGAAAAAGACTTCATGCGGCGCAGAAAATAAAAAAGCGTTTAAACATCCCGCAAGCGCCCTTGCACGGAATGTTAAACAATTCAAATTTTAAATAATAAAAATCATGAATAAAATAAGCATATTACCTCTGAACGTCAACAATATGCCCCCTATATTTAAACAGTCTTTTAAATTATGTCAAAATACTTGCTCTTTTTGCTTGCTACCCTACGGACCTTTGATTAAACAAATAGCCACTCGTCAATATCATGAACTCCAACGACAGCACCAAAAACAAGAGGCGCTATACGCCTGAAGAAAAACAATCCGTTCTTGACTTCATCGCTGAACGGAAAACTCAGAACAAAAGAGGCGCCCAGAAGGAAGCCGCTGAACGCTTCGGCATCAGCACGGTAACCATTTCAAGCTGGATGAAGGCCACCAAGGCCAAGCGCGGCCGCAAGCCCGGCACCAAAAATACAGCCGCTCCCAAAGCTCAGCCTCTCGCTGCGGCCCAGCCCGCGGACCTGCGCCGCCTGGCAGCAGTCCTGGAAGAAATCGCCGACCTTGAAGCCCAGACAACCAAGCTCGACACCCTGCGCGCCGAAGCGGAGGAACTCAAAAACAGACTTACGGCCAAACAGGCCTGATTGCGTTTAGCCATTCCTTTTTCCGGTAACCGGCTTTCCTTAACGGAAGGCCGGTTATTTTCTTTCCGGAGATCGCACTTGCCCCTCCGGAACAATTCCTTTAATATTTGCGCCCGTGACTCAACCCGCCCACATTGCTCCCGCGAGCCAGTCCGTGGAAGGCATGTATGCCGACTACTTTCTGGATTACGCCTCGTACGTCATCCTGGAACGGGCCGTACCCAAGATCAATGACGGGTTCAAGCCCGTGCAGCGCCGCATCCTGCACGCCATGGACCGGCTGGACGACGGGCGCTATAGTAAAGTGGCGAACATCGTGGGGGACACGATGAAATTCCACCCGCACGGCGACCGCTCCATTGCGGACGCGCTGGTGGGGCTGGGACAGAAAGGGCTGCTCATTGACACGCAGGGGAACTGGGGCAACATCCTGACCGGGGATCCCGCGGCGGCCTCCCGCTACATTGAAGCGCGCTTCACCTCCTTCGCCCGTGAGGTCGTCTTCAGCCCCAAGGTCACGGAATGGCAGCTTTCCTATGACGGCAGGAACAAGGAGCCGGTCAGCCTTCCCGTCAAATTCCCCCTGCTCCTCGCCCAGGGAGCGGAAGGCATTGCCGTAGGCCTTTCCAGCAAAATTCTTCCCCACAATTTCAACGAACTGATTGAAGCCTCCATCGCGCACTTGCGCGGCCAGCCCTTCCAGCTTCTGCCGGACTTCCCGACCGGAGGCGTGATGGACGCCACCAACTACCGGGACGGGGAACGCGGCACAGGGCGCGTCCGCATCCGGGCGCGCATCCTCACGGAATCGAAGAAGCTTCTCCGCATCACGGAAATTCCGTTCGGGGTCACCACGGAAATCCTGATTGATACCATCGTCTCCGCCGCGGAAAAGGGGAAGATCAAAATAGCCCGCATCGAGGACAATACGGCCCAGCACGTGGACATCCTGGTGCATCTCCCGGCCGGAGTGGACCCGGAGCAGACCAGGAAAGCCCTGTTCGCCTTCTCCGCCTGCGAGGTCAGCATCTCCCCGAACGCCTGCGTCATCGTGGAGGAAAAGCCCCGGTTCATGTGCGTGAGCGACATCCTGCGCTACAACACGGACTCCACCAGGGAAATCCTGCGCCAGGAACAGGAAATACGCCTCAAGGAACTGAACGAGGCATGGCACCAGGCAAGCCTGGAAAAGATTTTCATTGAAAACCGCATTTACCTCTCCATTGAAGATTCCGAGACGTGGGAGGAAGTCCTCGGCACCATTGACCGGGAATTGCAGCCGTTTGCCGCCCAGCTGCGCGCGCCCATCACCAGGGACGACCTGGTGCGGCTGACGGAAATTAAAATCAAGCGCATCTCCAAGTTTGACGCGTTCAAGGCGGACCAGCACATCCGGCAGCTTGAAGCGGACATTGAACAGACGCAGAAGAATCTCAGCCAGCTCACCAAATTCACCATCCGCTGGTTTGAAGCCCTGCGCAAGAAGTACGGCGCAGCCTATCCCAGGAAAACGGAAATCTCCTCCTTCGGCTCCGTGGACCGCGCCCAGGTGGCCGTGGCCAATGAAACGCTGTATATTGACGAAGAAGGCTTCGCCGGGTACGGCGTCAAGAAGGGAAACCCCGTCTGCAAATGCTCCACGCTGGACGACGTGCTGGTCATCGACAGCACGGGCGTGCTCAAGATCGTGCGGATTCAGGACAAATTCTTCGCCGGTAAAAACCCCCTTTATATTTCCGTCATCAAGAAGGATGATGACCCCGTGTTCAACCTGATCTACCGGGACGGAAGGGACGGCCCCGTGTACGCCAAGCGCTTCCGCATAGGCGGTTTCACCAGGGACAAGGAATACCCGCTCACCCGCGGCGCGAAGGGAACGCGCATCTTCCACTTCTCCGTGCATGAAACGGAGGAAAACAGCTCCCAGATCAGCGTGAACGTCTATCTGAAGGCCGTGCTGAAGCTCCGCAACCTGGTCAGGCCCTTCCACTTCGCGGACCTGAGGATTAAAAACCGCGGGGTCCAAGGCAACATCATTACCAAACATCCGGTGGAGCGCGTCTCCCGCATCATGCCCCCGGCGAAAACCGGAGACGAGGAAACGGAGGAAGAAACGCCCTCCCCTTCCGCTGCCACGGAACAGGCGGAAAACACGTCCGTTCCGGATACGGAGACGCCGCAGGCCGGAACATCTCCCGGACCGGAGGAACCTCCTGCCGGACCGGCACTGGAGCAGGGCTCCCTGTTTGACTCCTGAAGCGGTTAAAATGAGGCGCGCCATGCCTGCCACCCCATTTTCGGCTTGCCACCATGGGCCATCTTCTGTAGATATGGGCCACCTCATTCACCACGCCGCTTTAGCTCAGTGGTAGAGCACCCGCCTTGTAAGCGGACGGTCGTCAGTTCAAATCTGACAAGCGGCTCCATTATAAACCCCTCAAGTTCACCGCTTGAGGGGTTTTCTTTTTCTTGCCAGGGAGAACCCAGTCCCACGTCAGGCCGCACGTCAAAACGGAAAAGGCCGTTCCCTCCGGATTTGTCCTGAAACGGGAATGCGCGGCATGCCGTTTCCGGTTACGCCCATCCTGAACCGGAAACGGAGCCAGGAGTTCATACTGCCCGCAGTATCCGGAACACGACGGGCCGCATTCATAAAAAAGCCCCCTGGCACAGAGGCCAAGGGGCGAAGTATCCTAACGTAAAGTCCTTTGACAGTGGCACCATTCCCAACGGGACGCAAGACTTAATCATCCTTTTTGCGCATAATAAATTCCGGGTGCACCGAAGCAGTCGCGGAAACCCCCTGTGCCATGCTTCGGAGAGGAGCGCCACTTTCCTGAATGGCTCCCAGAGTCCGGGGAATATCCGGAAACGATTCCACGGCGTCTTTAATGCCGCCAATCTCCGGAAATGGAAGGAATCACTATCCCTCACCGGGTTTTGTGAATTTCAGGCGTTATGCTTTTTGTTTTCAATGGTTCATGAATAGCCTAGGAATAAAGGGCCCAGCGCCGCCGGGGAAAGAACGGCACCCCCATACAGGGACGCATCAAACCGCTCCGGAGACGCCTCATTTATCCCCGGCAGCCGTGCATGCAGCTCAAGCGGCGGACCGTTCATTGATGGAAAACGGCAGGTCAAAAAGCCATTCCCCCCTTGAAGACGCATTCATTGCAGGTCCGCCGAACCTCCACCATTATTGGAACCTATGAATACTACAGAAAAAAAGATGGCTGCGGCCATTCTCCGCTTTGAAGACGATCGCGTCACCGGGCCGGCCTCCCTGCGCGTTTCCCGCCTTCCTGCCGCTGACAAGGGCGGCAAGTGGGAAATCTGCGGCATCTGCGACGGCTTTGAACCCGCCGTATTCAACCGCCTCAAAGCCTTGCTTGACGCCGGAAAACAGGAAGAAGCCTGGGAAGGCTGTCTTCAATATATTCTGGACAATACCGCCGCCGTCCGTTCCTGGATTGGTTCTGACGCCCATCCGGGCATTGAGTTCTTCCTGCGGGACCATTATTTCAATTCCGGCAGCAAGAACACCGGGAAGATATTGCAGCGAGCCTTGAACGACCACGGCGCCGGAATTGCCGTGGACGGCATTCCCGGAAAACAAACCCGGCAAACGCTGCAAACCGTTCTTGCAGAATCCGGAGAACGCAAACTCCTTGACAGCCTTTACGAGCGACGCGAGTCGTTTTATTGTTCATGCAGGCAGTTCAGCACCTTCGGTAATGGCTGGCGGAACCGTTGTAAAAATGCCTACGAGTTCGCCGCCGCCCTGGCCTAGCAGGACTTTCACCAGAAATGCCGCGAACCGGGAAACGGCCGGCGCCTTTGAATGCCTAGAATGCTTTCATCAGGGCGTCCTCCAGCATGCAACAAAAGCATCCATGCGGTTTTCCGCATGGATGCTTCCGTTTCTTCAACAGGGTCAGGAGAGCGGTCCGGCAACCGCAGACGCCGCCAGCAGGCGGCAGAACCGGGAAGAAGACAACTTCATCAGCCGCCCGTCCCCGCGCTTGCCATGCTGGGTCAGAATCCATGGCAGGGAAAGAATTTCCCGTTCATAAGTCAACAGTTCCCGCACCTCTCCCGCCAGAAAATGGAGATGCCAGGCGTCGCACCGTTCCGGTTCAAACCGGCAGCGGACATCGATAATCCTGCCGAAAGGAGCGGAGGAATCCACCCGGCGCGCCATCAGGACAAGCTCCGGGGTACGGACATAGACATCCTGGCAGCGCCCATCCTCATCCATCTCTTCTTCCCTCCTGCCCGCAGCCAGATAATAGGCGGCGGCGGCTGATAAAGCGTTCATGCCATCCCCCTTTCGCCACAGGCCATTCACTTCCGCAATTCCCGCCGGGACAGCTCATGCAGAACCGCTTGTCCCGGCAGGTTGCGGACCGGACGGCACGGAATCATTTGCCTTTCCGGATTCTCTGGATCACAGGCTGTACCTCCGTCTCCGGCTGGGCCTGGGAATAGGACAGGCGCCCCGGTTCCAGCACCAGGCAGGCGCCATCCCTGCATATCTCCGTCCGCTCCGCAGTCACGTCTATGGTATGCCCGCAGCCGGAAAGGAGGGAGGACGCCGCATAGGCCGCTCCCGCCAGGACCACCCACAGGAGGCGTTCCCACCACGTCAATCCGGGCCGGTACTTGCTTTTCTCATAGGCGTTTTTCATGCCCTGCTTTCCCGCTTCCAGAGCGGCTTTCTTTTGTTCTTCCGTCAGATTGAGCTTCATCGGCGGGCGGGGGCAAGGGGTTCAAGGAATTCAGGTGCGCGCTGCGCCGCAGCGGTTCCGCAGGGAAAGCCCGCGCCATGGCAGGATTGTTCATTGCTGTTCATCTCGTTCATTTGTTGGTTCATGGCCTTGAAACGCCCCCTGCCCTGCACGGGACAGGATATCCGCAGCCTGCCGGAAACCAGCGCGGCGGCAGCGGGCCGTTCAAGGCACCGCCATCTTTGACCTGCCCGCGGGGTGGGGCGCAACACGCCTGACACGTCCGGGAACATGGAGGATGAAACCGGCCGCACAAGCGGGAATTTCCGCTGCGGATAACAAATACCCTGTTGAAAACGGAACCGGTTCATGCTAGTTTCTTCCCTGCTATGGCAAAACCGGCTCTGGGGAAAGGCTTTGACGCCCTTATCAATCAAAATCTGTCTCGTGAATCCTTGGCGGCTCCCCAGGCGGGAGACGTTGTGCATCAATTATCCCATGCCTCCATTATTCCCAGCTCCCTCCAGCCGCGCGCCATCTTTACCCCGGAACAACTGGCGGAGCTGGTGGACTCCATCAAGGAGCACGGCATCATCCAGCCGCTGATCGTCCGGAAAACGGAAAGCGGCAAGTATGAGCTCATTGCCGGGGAAAGGCGCTGGCGCGCTTCCGGCATCCTGGGCCTGTCCACCGTGCCCGCCATCATCCGGAAGGCTTCCGACAAGGACGTGCTGGAGCTGGCGCTGATTGAAAACCTCCAGCGTGAAAACCTCAGCCCGCTGGAAGAGGCCTCCGGCTACATGCGCCTGAAAACGGAATTCCGCATGAAGCAGGGGGACATCGCCAAGCGGGTAGGCAAATCCCGCGCCGCCGTAGCCAACAGCATGCGGCTTCTGGATCTTCCCCAGGCGGTCCAGGACATGCTGGGCAACGCCTTCATCAGCGTGGGACATGCCAAGGTGCTCCTGTCCCTCAAGAACCAGGACCAGCAAATCCAGCTCGGGCGCGACATCGTCAACAAGGGCTACACCGTGCGCCAGACGGAGAAAGCCATCCAGAAGCTTCTCAATCCTCCGGAACCGGCGGCTCCCGCCAGAAAGCCCTCCTCCCCGCAGTACAAGAAGATTTCCAGCGTGCTCGCCAAACAATTCGGCACGCCGGTAAATATTTCCGGACAGGGAAGCCGGGGCTCCATTGAGATCACCTTTTCCAGCAAGGCCGAATTCGTCCGCATTCTTGAACTTCTGGGCCAGGATGAATGGTCCGCTTCCAAGTAAACCTTCCACTCCGTCTTTTTCCCATGACGCCCCGCATCGGACTCATCCTGCTCACGGCCCTGCTGATGCAGTGCGGAAATCCCGTGGAAACGCCCCTTCCGGGTGCGGAAACCATTCCCGCCCGGCTCCAGGAAACAACCCACTTCAACGGAGGAAACGCCATGTTCCACGCCGCCCGGATGACGGAGATGGGGGACCGGGGTTCCGGCACTCCAGGCTACCGCCAGCAACTGGACTACCTGAAGAAGGAACTGGCCAAACACGGCTGGACCTGCCAGGAGCAATCCTTTGAACAGGAAACGTCCAAGGGCCCCATCCAGTTCGTCAACCTGCGGGCCCGGTTTGGCAAGGCGCCGGATTTCCAGGCTCCGGTCCGGGGACTGCTGACCTGCCATATCGACACCAAGCAGGGCATTGCCGGCTTCACCGGGGCCAATGACGGGGCTTCCGGCGCAGCGGCCATTCTGGAAACGGCCCGCATCCTGGCCGGGGAACCCGCGCGCGCCGGGGAATTGGAGCTGGTGTTTTTTGACGGAGAAGAGAGCTTTGCGGAACACATGGACAGTGACGACGGCCTGTACGGCTCCAAGCACTATGCCGCCGCCATGCGGAAGCCGCTGCCCAAGTGGATGATCAACCTGGACATGGTGGGGCGGCAGGGAAAAAAGATACGCATCCCGGTCATGACGCCCCAGTCCATGTACCGGGTTTATTCCCGCGCCATTCGTGAACTGGGCTATTCACCGGAGGAATGGGGGGTCTCCGGCTACGCCATTCTGGACGACCACGTCCCCTTCATGGACCTCGGCATGGATACGCTGAACATCATCGACGATTTTCAGGACGGCAACTGGTGGCACACGTCCAAGGACAACATAGGCATTCTGGGTGAGAAATCCTTCAAGCAAACCGGAGAAATGACCCTGCATATCCTCCGCCAGCTGCTGCCCGACCCGCCCTCTACCTGACAACCAGGCCTGAATCCCCAACTACCCCTATCCTCCCATGTCCTTCACCTCTCCCTGGCTGCTATGGGCCCTCTTTGCAGCCTCCATTCCCATCATCATTCACCTGGTCAACAGGTGGCGGCACCGCTCCGTCCATTGGGCGGCCATGGAATTCCTGCTCCGCGCCGCCAGGGAAACCCGCGGGACGAAAAAACTGCTGCACTACCTGATTCTGGCGTTGCGCGTCCTGGCCGTGGCGGCGCTGGTGACGGCCTTTGCGCGGCCCCTGCTCAGCAGCTTCTTCGGCTGGGGGAGTTCCGGACTGAATGAAGTCCTGCTGGTTCTGGACCGTTCCGCCTCCATGGACGCACGGCCGGACAAAACCAACTCCCTGCGGGACGCCATCCCGCCGCTGGTGGAATCCACCTTTGCGCAGCTTGGCCACTGCCGCCTGTCCCTGCTTGATTCCGCCACCGGAACCGTCACCCAGATTCCCGCCCCGGAAGCCCTGGCGGACCTGACCGTCAGCAAAACCACGGACGGCGGCGCAGACATTCCGGCCCTGCTGCAAAAAGCCATCCCGTATCTGGAGGAGTCCGGTTCCGGAAAGACGGAAATCTGGATTGCCTCAGACATGCAGGCCTCCTCCTGGAGGCCGGATTCCCCCCTCTGGCCCGGCGTGCGCCAGCGGCTGGCCGCTCTGGCCATTCCCCCCTCCATCCGCATCATGGCCCTCCGCGACAGGCCGGAAAGCAACCGCGGCATCAGGGTCAGGCAGGCCCAGGTGAGCAACGGCAGGCTGGTGCTGGACCTGGAGGTGCTGCGCCAGGGTTTCAACCCCAACCAGCCGGAGGACGTGCCGGTACACCTTTCCGTGGATAATGCCGCCGCCTCCGCCACGCTGCAACTGGCCGGGGAAAGCACCGCCATCAGGAAGGAAATTCCGCTGCCGCAGGGGAAGGAATCCGGCTTCGGCTTCGTTTCCCTGCCTCATGACGACTTCACCAGGGATGACATTTCCTTCTTCACCTTCGCCCCCCGACCCCTCGCCAACATCCTGATCTGCGGCCCTTCCGGAGAAGTGGGGAAAACCCTCTCCCTGATGTCCGCCCCTCCCGGTCTGCCCAACAGGAAGGCCACGATGCCCGGCAACACGCGGGCGGCGCAGGCCGCTCTGGCCTCCCAGTCCATGGTCGCCTGGTACGGACCGCCGCCGCGCGCGGAAATGGAAGAAAAGCTACTGGCCTTTATTGAAGAAGGGGGAATCGTCCTCTTCCTGCCGGACGATACGGCCCACGGCACGCGGCATCCGTTCCTGGGCGTCTCCTGGGGAGCGATGGAAACGGCCCCGCCCGAGGAGTACTACCGCCTGGAAACATGGGACCGCCAGCGCGGCTTCCTCCGGGACGGTTCCGACCAGGCGGCCATTCCCGCCAACCGGCTCCGCGCCGTGCGCCGGAAGCCCCTGCTGGGCAAATACCGCACCCTGGCCTCCTGGGATGACGGCACCTGCGCCCTGGCCCAGGTCAGGGCCGGAACGGGTTCCGCCCTGTTCCTGGGGACTCTGCCCAGATATTCCTGGTCCAACCTGGCGGACGGCCACCTGCTGCTCCCCCTGCTCCAGCGCATGGCGGACCGCGGGGCGGAACGCTTCTCCACTTCCATCTCCCTCCGGGTGAATGACCCGGCCCTGCCGCAATCCGCCACGGACATCCCCGTGCGCATGGACAACGCCCAGGGCAGCCACCCCTCCGGCTCTCCGGCGGACACGGCAGGCGTGTACCGCCTGGGAGCGCAGACCTATGCCGTGAACCGCCCCTGGTCGGAAGACAATCCGGACCAGATTACGGATGAAAAGCTCCGCCTCCTTCTGCCGGAGGCCTCCATCAGCTCCATGCAGAGCACGGCGGAAACGCCCTCCCTGGTGCAGGAGGCCTGGAAACTCTTTCTCATCATTTCCCTCGCCTGCCTGTTGCTGGAAGCTTTCCTGTGCCTGCCCAGGCACACGGCCAAACGCCCCTCCCCCACCATCCGCCCATGAGCCTGAGCCTTCAACCTACCGCTTTAAGCGTCCTCCTGGCCGTCCTGGTCATGGCGGCCGGCGTCTGGATGAGCCGCACCGCCTGCAAACGCAACCGCCGTCCGCTGACGTTCAAGCTGGAACTCCTGCGCCTGGTGATTCTGGGGGCCATCTGCTTCCTGCTCTTCCAGCCGGAATGGGTCGTCACCTCAGCCCCGCAGGAGAAGCCCAAGGTCTCCATCCTGGAGGACCGCTCCGGCTCCATGGAAACGCAGGACGTGGAAATCACCCCCCAGCACGTCGTTACCCGCACGGCCTACGCGCAGGAGCTGATCAAGGGCAACAGCACGGAATCCCTGAAAGACACGCACGTGGTGGAATCCGCCGCCTTCGGCTCCCCCCCTCCGCCGGATTCCCCGGATTACGCCATGGCCTGCACGGACCTGGCCAAGCCGCTGGAGGACGCCATGCAATCCTCGGACAACCTGCGGGCGGTCATCATGTTCACGGACGGCGGCCACAACGCCTCCTCCTCCGTGCTGACGCAGGCCCAGCGCATGCGCACCAGGGGCATTCCCCTCTTCATCATTCCCGCCGGCAGTCCGTACCCCCTGCCCGACCTGGCCCTCCAGGACGTGAAAGCCCCCACCTACGGCATCATCGGGGAGACGGTGCAGATCCCCTTCACCATTAAAAGCACGCTGGGCAAGGAAACGCGCACCACGCTCACCCTGGCCTCCAGGGACACCGGAAAAACCGTCACCCGCACGGTCACCATTCCGGCCCAGGGGGAAGTGTCCGACGCCGTCCTGTGGAAGATAGAAAAGGAAGGGGCGGAAACGCTGGAGCTCAAGCTCCCCGTCCAGCCCCAGGAACGGATGCACAACAACAACGCCTCCTCCTTCAGCATCGCCGGCAGGAGGGAATCCATCAAGGTGCTGGTGATCGACACGCTGCCGCGCTGGGAGTACCGCTTCATCCGGAACGCCCTGTACCGCGACCCGGGCGTGGACGTGCATACCCTGCTCTTTCACCCGGGGCTGGAGGAAATGGGGGAAGGCCCCGGCTACCTGGTCAAATTCCCGGACAGGATGGAAGACCTGGCCCAGTATGACGTCATCTTCATCGGAGACGTGGGGCTGGGCCCCAAGGGGCTGACGGAGGAACAGGCCGCCCTGCTCAAGGGCATGGTGAAAAACCAGGCCAGCGGCATCGTCTTCCTGCCCGGCTACCAGGGCAAGCAGATGGAACTCCTAAAATCCGAGCTGGGAGACCTGATGCCCGTCACGTTCCTCACCGCCAAGCCGGAGGGAACCACCCAGCCAGCCCCCTCCCCCCTCATCCTGACGCCGGAGGGGCGCGGCTCCCTCCTTACCATGCTGGCGGATACGGAGGGTGAAAACGAGGAAGTGTGGCGCAACCTGCCGGGCTTCAACTGGTACGCCCCGGTGGAACGGCCCAAGGCCGGAACCACCGTCCTGGCCGTGCATGCGGCGGACAAAAACGCCTACGGCCGCATTCCCCTCATCGTCACCCAGTCCTACGGCAACGGAAAAGTCCTCTTCATGGGGACGGACTCCGCCTGGCGCTGGCGGCGCGGCGTGGAGGACAAATACCACTACCGCTTCTGGAGCCAGGTGGCCCGCTGGATGAGTTACCAGCGCAATATGGCCGCCGGGGAAAGAATCCGCCTGATTCCCAACCCGGAACGCCCCCGCCTGGGGGATACGCTGACCGTCAACGCCATGGTCTCCGACAAACTGGGGGCGCCTCTCCAGAACGGGGAAGTCTTCCTGGACATCACCGCCCCGGAAGGCACCGCCAGCCGCGTGCAGATGGACAACATGGACCACACCTGGGGTTCTTTCACCGCCTCCGTCAAAATCAACCGCCCCGGCACCTGGAAGCTGACCGCTTCATCCTCCGCGGAACCGGACAAATCCGTCACGCTCCCGGTCATCACCATGGGCGAGACGCTGGAAAAAACCGGCCAGCCCGTCAATACCGCCCTGATGGAGGAAATGACCTCCATCACGCGCGGACGCATGGTGAAGGCGGAAGAAATACAGCAGCTCATCAAGGAAATCAAGGAGCTGCCCGTGCCGCCGCCCATGGAAACGCGCATCCTGCTCTGGTGCAGCCCGTACACGCTCGCGGCCCTTCTCTTCCTGCTCACCCTGTTCTGGATAGGCAGAAAGCTCAACGGCACCATCTGACCCGGTGCGCTCCGGATTTTCCGGAAACCGGAGGCTTTTCCACCCCTCCTTCCGTCATTTCTCCGCCGCCTTTTTCCCGTCCGCAGCGGAAGGGGCGGACGGTGAAAACTTCAGCTTCACGCCCAGTTTTTTCCAGGCTGCGGCCATTTCCCGCTCCACCTCTTCCGGAGCCTTCCCGTCCAGCAGAACGGCGTGCGCCCCGTTGACGTCCTCCGCATCCCAGGCTTCCAGGTAACGCCTGAGGCGTTCCGCCTTGCCGTCCCCTTCCAGATGGCACCAGTACACCGTCCATAACAGATCGGCCCAGTACCGGGACGCGTCCCCCTTTGAAGGGAGGCCATGGCCTGCGGCGGAATGAACGGAATCCCGCGCCAGCAGGTCCGCCAGGGCAGGCAGCGGCTCCCTGCCCGTGCGCACGGCGCGGGGAAGCATGGCAGCCAGCCTTCCCGGAAGCTTCCGGAATACCATCGCCTCCTTCTCCATGGGAAGAAAAGCCATGTACGCGGAAAAACCGTCCACCAGCCAGTGTTCCAGGTCCATGGACTGCGCCACCCAGTGGGTGACGGCAAAGCGCGGATCCACCGCGTCCAGCTTCAGCGGCTTTCCCTTTTTATCCCGCAGCAGCAGGGCCGTAAAACTGGTGGGGGAAAACTTGAGCCTCCCGTTCCGCAGGCCCGGCGCCTTGTTGAAATCCTCTTCCTGAAAACATACCCTCACCAGATACTTGCGGGAGGGGCGGCGGGCCACCGCCAGATTCATGGGAACGGCCGCCAGGGCGGACAGAATGGTTTCAAAACGCCGCGCCAGGGCCATGCGTTCCGTTTCCGGCAATTTTCCGGGGGACTCAATGACGAAATGGTCCGTTTCATACACGCTCAGCTCATCCGTCTCCTGCACGGCCTTCACCAGCAGATAGCCGGGCGCGGCCGCCCTTTCCGGCCACGGAGCGTCCCAATTCGGCTCCAGGGGAACGTAACGTCCGCCGGACGCACCCTGCGCCGGAGGGTTCTCCGCCCCCACATCCGTATCCGGAAGCGTGCCGCCGGACTTCACCCATTCCAGGATATACGCCTGGTCGGCGCCGGAAAAAACGTTCTTGGGAACGGCTACTATCCGGCCGTCCTGAAGCTTCAGGTCCACCTCCGCATCACGGACGGCCACCAGCACGGCTACGACGGTAGCGCCCCGGTCATTCGTCCAGATGCGCGCCTGAACGCTTCCGGCCAGGCTCAGTCCTGTCAATACGGACAGTATCTTTACGGGCACGGTCATAGGGCTCCCTTTGTCCGCACAAGCTACCACATTGTCCCGCGGACGCAATCCTTTTTCCGTCCACCCTTGCTCCGCCGGAACCCGTTCCGCCAAAAGAACATGGAGCGGCTCCGCGTCATGGCTTTCCTCCGGAGGGGTTGACACGTCCCAGTAAAACCCATAATCTTATGGAAGAAAGGAAAAGCAGGCATGCACATCAGTCCCCTCAGAAAAAACATTCCGCTGACCGTCGTCACCCTGGCGGCCCTGGGCATCATGCTCTTCCTGTTCTTCATGCACCCCTCCACCCCGGAGGAATCCCTGGAATTCTACACGCCGGACGGCAACGGCGTAGGCTCCTTCCGGGTGGAAATCACGGACATGCCGTCCAACCCCGCCTATACGGAAGTGAAGATCATCCCGGAGGACATGGAGCCCTTCCAGCGGTTCATGTCCAAATTCCGCAACAAGCCCGTCACGGCCAAAATCCCCTCCTACGGCAGCCATGTAGTCGTTCCTGGCCGGGACATGCAGTGCGACGGAGTCCTGCGCCTGGCCGGGCATTGACCGGCAAGCGGAGGCTGCCTTACAGCTTGTCTCCCTTTCCCACGTCCTTCGCCCACTTCCGGGCCAGGAAGGAACAGACCATCAGCTGGAGCTGGTGGAAAACCATGATGGGAATCACCAGCAGCCCGATGGGCGCTCCGGCAAAAATCACGTTCATCATCGGGATGCCGGTGGCCAGGCTCTTCTTGGAGCCGCAGAAAATAATCGCGATGCGGTCCTCCCGGGAGAAATGCAACTTGCGGGAAAGGAAGGCCGTCAGCCACAGGGCCGCGGCCAGCAGAATGCCGCAGAAGACAAGCACCTCCACCAGGGAGAGCCAGGGCAGGTTCTTCCACACGCCGTTAATCATCGCATGGCTGAACGCCGTGTAAATCACCAGCCAGATCGTGCTGTGGTCCGTCCAGGAAGTAATGTTCCGGTGCGTGACCACCCATTTGCCGATCCAGCGCTGGGCAACCTGCCCGGTCACAAAGGGCACCAGAATAATATAGCAGATGTTCAGGAAGGTGGAAAAATCCACGCCTCCCTCCCCTCCGCGGGACCACACCAGCCCCACCAGCAGAGGCGTGAGGAACACTCCCAGCAGACTGGAAACGGAGGCGGAGCAGATGGCCGCGGCCACGTTCCCGCCCGCCATGGAGGTGAACGCTATGCTGGACTGCACCGTGGAAGGCAGCATGCACACGTACAGCATGCCCATGCACAAATCCGGCCCCAGCACGCTGTTCCACAGCGGCATGCTCAGAATGCCCAGCAGGGGGAAAATCACGAAGGTGCTTGCAGCCACCAGGCCCTGGAGGCGCCAGTGCATCAGCCCCTCCCACACGGAGCGGCGGGAAAGCTTGGCCCCGTACAGGAAAAAGAGCAGGATGATGGCCGCATCGCTCAAGCGGCTGAACACCGTATCCCACACGCCGGAACAGGGAATCAGAATCCCCGCGCTCACGCTGACGATGAGGCCGACGGTAAAGCGGTCCAATTTGGAAAGGAATCCCAGCATGGAGGAAGGAAGAAAGGTGAATGCCGTTTCCGGCTCCCTACTTGAAGCGCACGGCGTGCTTCTTGCTCAGGCGCAGAACGCTGCCGGGGGCCAGCTCCGGCACGGCGGCGGGGTCCGTCACCTTGGCGTCGTTCAACTGGATGGCGCCGGGCGTGAAATGCTCCTTGCGCAAAACGCCGTTGGACTTCTTCACCTGGAAAACGTTCTCAAAAAGGAAGGCCACCAGGGCCAGCGCATTCATGCCGGCAGGCAGGGAGGCGATTTCCACTTCCGGCAAATCCGCGGCGGCCAGGTCCCTCTTGGAGAAACGGGTTTCCCAGTCCGCGCGGGCGGCGTCCGCGGCGGCGGAGTCGTGATAGCGGGCCGTAATCTTCCAGGCCAGCAGCTTCTTGGCTTCCATCGGGTGCAGACCCATGTCCCGCTTCTCGCCCAGCAGCACCTGGTAATAGCGGTCCATCAGCTCGTCGCTGGCGCTCATCATCTTGCCGAACATCATTTCCGGCGCTTCGTCCACGCCCACGTAATTCCCGTAGGACTTGGACATCTTGCGCACGCCGTCCAGGCCTTCCAGCAGGGGCATCGTCATGGCGATCTGGGGCAGCATGCCCTCCTCCTTCTGGAGGTCGCGCCCTACCAGGATGTTGAAAAGCTGGTCCGTGCCGCCCAGTTCCACGTCCGACCGGATTTCTACGGAATCCCAGCCCTGCATGATCGGGTACTGCATTTCGTGCAGGCGCACCTCCTTGCCGCCCTCCACGCGGGCCTTGAAATCCTCCCGGGCCAGCATTTGCTGCATGGTCACGCGGGAATTGAGCTTCAGCACTTCCTCATACGTCATCTTGCGGAACCAGTCCCCGTTGTAGACGATCTCCGTCCTGTCCCGGTCCAGAATCTTGAACGCCTGCTTGGTGTACGTCTCCGCATTCTCCAGCACCTGTTCACGGGAAAGAGGGGGCCGCGTGACGGAACGGCCGGAGGGATCCCCGATGGTGGCCGTGAAATCCCCGATGAGCAAAATGGCCTGGTGGCCCAGTTCCTGGAACTGGCGCAGTTTTTCAATAGCCACGGTATGGCCCAGGTGAATATCCGGCGCGGTGGGGTCCACCCCCAGCTTCACGCGCAGGGGACGGCCCAGCTTGAGGCGCTCCTTCAACTCTTCACGGCTGATCACGACGGCGGTACCGCCCATCAATATGTCTAATTGCTCATCTATAGTCATTGATCTGGCGCATAGAGTGCCGGGGGCACCGCGCCTTTTCAAGCTTATATCCTGTGCGCGAAGCATCAGGCCCGGCAAAGGGCCCTCCGGAGCCCGTGCCGGTACCGGGAAGCGGGCGGCCCGGAGGTGGTATCCGTGCCACGCAGGGAACGGCATGCCAAAACTGCGTCCCTTCACACGCCCTTCCCGCCAACGCCGCTCCATGGTTTACGCTGCCCTTTTCCGCAAGCGGCGGCGTTCCTGCGGAACCGCAAAAACTACATGAGCTGGTACAGGCGGGGATAGGAAGCCTGATTGGCGGTCACGTAATGCGGGCGGGGCTTGGGACCCGGCCTGTTCTGCCCGTGATGCCAGCCGTTGTTATAATCATTATGGTTATAATGGTGCGACGGACCGGGGCGGTAATAATCATTATTATTATGGCGATGGTGGCAGCCTGCGGCCAGGACGGCTACGGCTGCTGCTGCAAGAATAGGTATTATTTTCATATTCATCTTTCTAAATGGTAAGACCACCCTGAAAGAGGAATGCGAACGAAAAAAGTCTGTCACCCGAGCAAACGCTCCCTATTGACAAAGAAAACGGCCCCCAGCACGCATAAAAAAGCCCACAGGTAGTCCCACTTCCATTTCTCCCCGATGTAGAACAGGGCGAAGGGGATGAACACGCACAGGGTGATCACCTCCTGCATGATCTTGAGCTGGGCCACGTTAAGGCCTCCCGCATTGCCCAGGCGGTTGGCGGGAATCATGAAGCAGTACTCGAAAAACGCCACGCCCCAGCTCATCAGGATAATCAGCAGCAGGGGCTTGTCGTCCGCCGCGGAACCCTTCTTCAAATGCCCGTACCACGCCCACGTCATAAAAACGTTGGAGACCACCAGCATGGAAATCGTTAAAGCAACCTTCATTGTCTTTTATTCAAAAGCGTCAATCCTTGGAAGACTTGGGGTCCAGGGCGTCACGCAGCCCGTCCCCCAGGAAATTCAGCGCCAGCAGGGTAGCGGAAAACAGCAGCGCCGGGAACAGGAGCAGTTCCGGGCTCACCTCCATGCGGTCCGCCCCCTCCTTGATCAGCGTGCCCCAGGAAGAATTGGGAGCCTTCACGCCCAGGCCCAGGAAGGACAGGACAGCCTCCAGCAGCATGATGCCGGGAACGGCCAGCGTCGTGTACACGATGACGGACCCGAACAAATTCGGCGCAATGTGGCGGAACAGAATCTTCATGTGCCCGATGCCCAGGGAGCGGGCCGCCTCCACGAACTCCTGCCCCTTCAGCTCCAGCGTCTGCGTGCGGACGATGCGCGCCAGCGTCAGCCAGCCCAGCGCGCCGATGGCGATGAAGAGGGGAATCAATCCGGTCATGGGACTCACCATCTCCACGGACCAGCCCGTGACGCCGGAAACCCACTGCGTCAGCTGCTGGGCGGGTTCCTCCACGGACAGGGAGAAAATAATCACCAGCACGAT
The DNA here is from genome assembly GCF_023516715.1 of Akkermansia massiliensis. Taxonomy (NCBI): domain Bacteria; kingdom Pseudomonadati; phylum Verrucomicrobiota; class Verrucomicrobiia; order Verrucomicrobiales; family Akkermansiaceae; genus Akkermansia; species Akkermansia massiliensis. The sequence continues at coordinate 1,767,344 of NZ_JAMGSI010000001.1, forward strand.
GAACGGCAGGGCGAAAAGCACGTCCACCAGGCGCATCATCAGGGCGTCCAGCCTGCCCCCGGCATAACCGGAAACCAGCCCGTACGTCACGCCGATGACCAGGGAAACGCCCGTGGCCACCACGCCCACCAGCAGGGAAATGCGGCCCCCGTACAGCACGCGCGCCAGCAGGTCCCGCCCGAGCTGGTCCGTGCCGAACCAGTACTGCCAGGAAGGACTTTCCGCAATGCGGGACAGGTCCTGCACATTCGGGTGCGGCAGCCACGGCAGCAGCGGACCCAGAAAACAGGCCGCCACAATCAGCGCCAGCGCCAGCAGGGAAAACATGGCCGCGCGGTTGCGCGAAAGCCGCAGAAAGGCGTCTCTCCACAGGGAGGAGCCCTGCTCCTCCATGCTGTTCCATTCCCTGTTCTTCATGACTCCGCCCTCAATCTGGGGTTGACGGCCATCTGCACCAGGTCCACGGCCAGGTTGGCCGCGACGATCAGGATGCCGTAAAACAGGACAAGCCCCTGGATCAGGAAATAATCCCGGTCCGTGGTGGCGTTCACGAAATGCTGGCCCATGCCGGGAACCTGGAAGCAGGTCTCCACTACAAAGGAGCCGGTAATCATGGCGGCAAAGGCCGGCCCCAGATAGGAAAGGGCCGGAATCAGGCCGCCGCGCAGGGCGTGCTTCCAGACCGTGCGGAAGGGGCCCGCCCCCTTGGCGCGGGCCGTCCTGATGAAATCCTGTCCCAGCACCTCAAGCATGCCTCCGCGCGTCAGGCGCGCTAGGTACGCGGCATTCACCAATCCCAGCGTCAGCGCAGGCAGCACCACGCAGCCGGGAGAATCCCATCCGGCAACGCTCAGGCCGGGCACATGCATGCCCAGCGCCACACCCAGCAGCGGAGCCACCACGAAGGCGGGAATACAGATGCCGGCCATGGAAACCAGCATCACCCACCAGTCCATCCACCGGTTCTTGTACAGGGCCGCCACGATCCCGGCGGGAATGCCCACCAGAATGGAAATCACCATGCCTATGACGCCAAGCTGGAGGGATACCGGGAATGACTGGCCGATCATGTCCGCCACGCTGATGCCCTCCTTCACCAGGGACGGCCCCAGGTCGCCATGGACCAGCATGTTCCACCAGTAGCGCCCGTACTGGACCAGGGAGCTCTGGTCCAGCCCGTAGCTGGTCTGGAGCTGCTGGAGGACGTGCTCCGGCAGCTTCTTCTCCCCCATGAAGGGGTGGCCCGGCAGCAGGCGTATCAGGAAAAACGTCACGGTCTCCAGCACCAGCAGGACCAGAAGCCCCTGCCCCAGGCGTTTCAAAATCATCCTGGTCAAGGCGCGGCCTCCTTCCCCTGCTCCCTGGGCGCGCCCAGGCTGATGTCTTCAAACAAATGGTTGTCCAGCAGCAGGGGATGCCATCCCCGCACCTCCGGACTCTTCAAATAGGACCGCCTGGCCCAGTACAGGGGAATCACCGGAGACTCCGAAAGCATCAGCGCTTCCGCACGGGCCAGCAGGGCCATGCGCTTCTCCTGGTCTCCCGTGGCGCGGCTCTCCGCCAGCAGGCGCTCATACTCCGGGCGGGACCAGCCCGTGTTGTTGTTCCCGGAGGCGGAGCTCCACAAATCCAGAAAACTGGACGGGTCCAGATAATCCCCGGACCAGGAGGAGGAACTGAAATCATACTGCATGGAATTCTGCGCGAACTTGTAGGCCGTCCATTCACAGGAACGGATATCCACGTGAACGCCCAGGTGCCTCTTCCACATGCCCTGGATGGCTTCCGCCATCGTCTTCTGCACCTCCCTGGACGTGGTCATCAACTCCAGCCGCGGAAACCCCTTTCCGCCGGGGAAACCCGCCTGCGCCAGCAGGGCGCGCGCCTTCTCCGGATTGAACTCCACCCCGTGCGGCGTCTTGTAGCCTGCGCCGTCCGGCGTAAAGCCGAAGCACGGCTGGCCGCCCCCGCACACCACGTCACGCACCAGGGTCTCCCGGTCCACGGCCAGGGAAAGGGCACGCCTGACGCGGGCGTCATCCAGCGGCGCGCGCGACGTATTTAGCCGGTAAAAAATAGTCACGTAATAATCATCCTGGCAGAAATCACCGCCGCCGCGCTCCCGCGCGTACGCCGTCATTTCCGGGGGAACGTTATTGGTGACATGGAGCTTGCCGTTGAAAAACATGCGGGTTTCCGTAAAGCCGTTCACGGTGGGTAGAAAACGGACCCCGTTCAGCCGGACGGAGGAGGCGTTCCGGTAGCGGGGATTGCGCCGCACCTCCACATAATCATTGAAACGGTGCTCCGCCATCAGAAAAGGACCATTCCCCACAGCCTTGCCGGGCCGCGTCCAGCCCCCCGTCCTGTCCAGCATGCCGCCGTGGGCTTCCACCGCATGGCGGGGAACCGGAAACCAGGTGCAATGAAGCAGCAGCAGGGGAAGCTGGGGCATCGGAGAACGCATTTCCAGCTCCAGGGTATGATCGTCCGCGGCGCGCACGCCCACACGGGCCTCCTCCCACAAATCCGGTCTTCCGGCCCGGACATCCTCCAGCATCCGGGCCGCGATTCTCCGCGCGCCTTCCTCCGGCATTCCGTCCGGCCACTCCATCCGGGAAATATCCTTCCGCAGCGCCTCCAGCTCCCGGGCGCCCATGCCGTCCAGCCTCTCCCAATCCACCCGTGCCAGAGCCTCTCCATCCAGCCCCGCTTCCCCGGCCAGCCGGGAACCGGGGCCGCACAGCAGCAGGCTGCGCCTGTTCCGGTTGTAAGCCTCCGCATTCTTCAGCGGATAAAGCATGTCCGCATACCTTCCGCCAAACTCCGGATGAAGCAGGCGGTGGTAGGCATAAACGAAATCATGGGCCGTCACCGGAACGCCGTCGCTCCACACGGCGTCCTTCCGCAGGGAAAAACACCACTTGTCCGCCTCCGGATTATGCGTCCAGGACTCCGCCACGGCTGGATGAAAAACGGCGTCATCCCTGGAATCCCCGCGCAGCAGCCCTTCCATCACGGCATTGATAATCTTGAAATCGGAAACGGAGGTGGCAATATGCGGATCAAAACTCTGCGGTTCCGCATTATTGCCCACGATCAGCACTCCTTCCTCCTGCGCCCGTTCCACGCTGGTACGCGTATCGCATCCGGCGAGCAGCAGCATCACACAGAACATCATGAACAGGCGCATGGCGGGATTCTGTCAGGTTTCCTTCCCCCGCGCAAGGCTTCACCTCAAGAAATACAACCGCCGCTCCGCGGCTCACGGAATCTTCCCGGAAATCCCTCCCTCCGCTACTGCCGGGCATCATGCCGCTCCGTTCACGGCCGGCCCGTACTTGTGGACATTCCTTTGCCGGCAGGGAGGTGGTTCCTCTCCTGAACCAAACCAACAACGGGCACGAAACACTTCCCGAGGGAAAAACCGGCCGCCGCAGGATATCTTCACAAAAACCGTCTAAAAGAGACGCTTGCGCGCCGGGAAGCCTGGGCAAATACGCCGCCTGTCCTCCCCCGCCTCAGATGCATGACGTGCCGCCTTCCCATCCCCCACAGGATTCTACCGGAAGGAAATCCCGGAAACCGCCTCCACTGGTCTTTTCTGAAACAGTCTTTTTTATCCTGTTTTCCCAACTGTTCCTCCCTTAATTTTTCCCCCATGTTTAAACTCAAAAACCATGCCTTCTGTCTTCTGACCGCATTTGGGGGGATGCTCCTCACTCCGGCCTGGGGAGAGCCCGTAGCTCCGTGGCTCAGAGCCTACATTAACGGGGAGGAAGTGGTCGGAACCACGCTGGAGAGCCGCTACAGCACTCCTGAGGACGAACCCGCCAGCCCTGTCATCCAATGGGAAAAAGCGGATTCCCGGACCGGAAAGCCCGTGCTGGTGCAGCAGGGCAAGGACGCGGAATCCTACACCCTGACGGACAAGGACGCCGGAAAATATTTCCGGATCATCGTGGGCGGCGGCACGAAGGATGCGATTGCCAGCCCGTGGATAGGCCCGGTCATTACGGAAAAGCAGGCGGAAAGCATCAACAATCGTTTTGACCCCGGCAAAAGCTATCAGGAAAACGTGGACGCACTCCAGAAGGAGCTGTCTGAAAAGCTCAAGGACGCCGTTTATTTCACCGTGGACACGGACAAACTCCACGGTGCCCCCTACGCGATGGCGGCCAACGAACGGATAGCCCTGCCGGAAGACATCAGGCCCTTCCGGGAAAACGGGAAAATCTATGTAAACCACCCCTTTGTGCAGGCCGTTTTCAAGAAGGAGCTGCCGGACGAAATCATGGAGGAAGCGGGCGGCCAGAAGGCCTACGAAATAGGGAACGTGGCCAGGGCGCTGAAACTCAACCTCTGGCTGGGAGACAAGGAAAAGGCTCCCCTCCCGAACTTCCGCATGCAGCCCATGGCGGAAGGACTGGTGGTTCTTTCCCCTGAAAAAAACGTCTTTTCCCCGGTCGCGGACCGCGACCTGATCAATGAAGCCGTCAACAGGCTCTTCGACTTCAAGGCCAGTGACGAACAGTTAAAATGGTTCCGGGACGCCAAATTCGGCCTCTTTGTCCACTGGAACCCCTCTTCCCTGCTGGAACGGGAAATCAGCTGGGAACGCAATGCGACGCGCCCCAAGGACAGCGCAAGCGGCCATAAAAACATCATGGACTTTGAATATGACTCCGCCCACCGCCGCTTCAATCCCAAACAATACGATCCCCGGAAGTGGATGTCCGTCGCCAAAAAAAGCGGCATGAAATATGCCGTGCTGACCACCAAGCACCACGACAGCTTCTCCAACTTCCCCTCCGACTACGACACCTTCACCATCGCCAATACCCCCTACGGCAAGGATATCGTGGGGCAATTCGCGGCGGCGGTCCATGCGGCAGGGCTCAGGCTGGGCTTCTACTATTCCGGGCGGGACTGGTACAACCCCTACTACCTGACCGACCAGCACTACCGCTACCTGGAATACTACTTCGGCCAGATCAGTGAACTGCTCACCCGCTACGGGCAGGTGGACGTGCTGTGGTTCGACAGCCTGGGCAACAGCTCCCTCAACCAGTGGGATCCCCGCACCATGATGCGCCGCATCAAGCAGTACCAGCCGGACATTCTGGTCAACAACCGCATGAACGGCACCCGCGGAGGCAACAAAGGTCCGCTGCCCGACGACCTGAAAGGAGATTTTCTGACGCCGGAATGCAAGCTGGGGCCGTTCAACGACAAAACGCCCTGGGAAAGCTGCATGACCGTGGCGGACATCCCCGGCACCCGCTGGACGGGCAACTGGTCCTACACCTCCAAGGCGAAGGCCAAGCCCGTGGAAACCTCCATCAAATTCCTGATCAACAACACCGTCAAGGACGGCAACCTGCTTTACAACATCGGACCCACGCCGCTGGGCACGTTCGACCCGAAACAGGCTGAAACCTTCCTGGCCATGGGCAAGTGGATCGCCCCCTACCGGGAAGCCATTTACAACACCCGCGGAGGTCCCTACAAGGACCAGCCCTGGGGCGGCAGCTGCTACAAGACGGACCGGCGCGGCAAAAAAACCGTCTACCTGCATGTCAGCCCGCTGATTGCTCAACAAGGAAAAGAGCTGAAAGGCTCCGAACCTCTCTTCATCAAGGACATCGGCGAGAAATTCACAAAAGCGACCGTCATCGTGAACGGCAGTGGAAACGGAAAAGCCGCCAAGCTTGAAAAGGAAGGAGCCCAATACAAAATCACGCTGCCCGCAGGCGTGGCCTGGGACAGCCTGGACACCGTCATCAAGCTTCAATAACGCCCTTTTTCTCCCACGGAGAGAGCATACAGCCAGCCGGCCCGGCATCATGCCGGGGCCGGTTTTTTTATTCCGCAAAACAGGCATGCATGCTCCACAGGATTCCTTTCTCTTCCATAACCGGGCTTGGCGGAAAGAGCGGCGCGGCGCGATGCTCCCTTCTCCGCAGCCGCGTGTAAAAGAGGAACAGACGCCTTCAAGGCAGGCTGCACCCGGCGGGAACTGACGGGCACCCTCTCAACGGAAGCCGCTTAAGCGAGCAGCTCATGGCGAAAAAAAGAAAAGCCCCGCAGCGGCATGAACCGCTGCGGGGCCGTTTTCCAAAATCAGGGAATCAAGGAAAGGGAGCTTTTACTTACTTGCTCTGGGCCTTCTTGGCTGCTTCAATCTGAGCTTTGATCTGGTCCTTGTTGGCAAGAATGCCGGCCTTGATGCGGGGAGCACGCTGCCCGGCTTCCGTACCCGGCATCAATTCGGCCACCTTGTCCAGAATCAGCACGGCTCCGTCTACGTCACCAGTGGAATTCAGGTAGGTCCCGAACTCCATCATCAGCAAATCCTGCTGGGTTTCCGGCAGAAGCTTGTCACGGTCGGGATAAGCCTTGACCACCTGGAGGGCTTCCGCAGGCGTGGTCTTGTCCGTCAGCTTGCCGGCAAGATAATCCTGGACGTCCTTCTGTTCCTTCTTAAGCTGGTCGGCGTGCGCGTCAGCGGCTTTCAAGCCGGACTTGTCATCCTTGTCCAGCTTCTTGATTTCCGCCTTCACGTCGCCGTAAAAATTGTCCACATACTCCTGGGGCGCCAGCTTGAGCACTTCCATCAGGGCGGCAACCTTCGCTTCATCCGTGGTGGCCTTGGCTACATTTGCCTCAGCGGCGTTCAGGGCTTCCTTGTTCTTCAAGGCGTCCTGCATGGCCTTCATCACGTCATCCTTGGAACGGCCGCCCACAAATCCCCCGAAGGGCTTGCCGGAAGCGTCCGCAAACACGATCGTCGGGAACCCCTGCACGCCGTACTGCTGGGCAAGCTTGTCATTGGCGGCTTTCATTTCCTTGGACTGTTCCTTGCCGCGCGGATAATCCAGCTCCACGAGCACGAAATTCTTCTGGGCGTCCTTCTGGAAATCAGGCTTGCTGAACACGTTGGCGCGGAGCTGCATGCAGGGCGGGCACCAGTCGGAACCGGTGAACTCGATCATGAGGTCCTTCTTCTGTTCGGCGGCCTGCTTCTTGGCGGCATCCATATCGGTAATCCATCCTTCCGCGGCAAAACAGGGAGCGACGCAGGCGGCAACAACTATTGGCAGAATTTGTCTAATCATATCTACAGTTCAATATTGAAGAGTCCGACATCCAGCGTCAATCTCTTGTTCAATCATTTTTGGAAAATTTCCAAAAGGCCGCGCCTTCCGCAAGGAAAACGCCGTCCGGCAGCCGACGGGAACAGCCATTTGGACCGTGGGAAGGCAGTGTCATTATTGCACCAAATCCGGGGTTGCCTTTCAAACTGTTTTCACTTATGTACTGGGCATATCATGAACACGGTTTTAATCATTGGAGCAGGCGGCGTCGGACATGTGGTAGCCAACAAATGCGCCCAACTGCCGGACATCTTTCAAAACATTCATCTGGCCTCCCGCACGAAAAGCAAATGTGACGCCATTGCGGACGATGTACGCGCCAGAACGGGCGTCAATATCACCACCCACGCCGTGAACGCGGACGACGTGCCCGCCACCGTGGCCCTCATCCGGGAAGTCAAGCCGCAGCTGCTGATCAACGTGGCCCTTCCCTACCAGGATTTGAACCTGATGGACGCCTGCCTGGAAACCGGCGTTAACTACCTGGACACCGCCAACTATGAACCCCGGGACGTAGCCAAATTCGAATACTCCTGGCAATGGGCGTACCAGGACAAATTCCGCAAGGCCGGACTCTTTGCCCTGCTGGGCTCCGGCTTTGACCCCGGCGTCACCAACGTCTTCACGGCATGGGCGCTCAAGCACCACTTTGACGAAATCCATACGCTGGACATCATTGACGTCAACGGCGGCAATCACGGCAAGGCCTTCGCCACCAACTTCAACCCGGAAATCAACATCCGGGAAGTGACTGCCCCCTGCCGCCACTGGGAAGACGGCGCCTTCCGAGAAACCGCCCCCATGAGCATGCACCGGAGCTTCACCTGCCCGCAGGAAGTGGGCACCTATGAAATCTACCGCATGTACCATGAAGAAATGGAAAGCCTGGTCAAGCACATCCCCACCATCCGCCGGGCCCAATTCTGGATGTCCTTCTCCCCGAACTACCTCAAGCACCTGGAAGTGCTCCAGAACGTGGGCATGACCCGGATTGACCCGGTCATGTACAATGGAGTGGAAATCATTCCGCTTCAATTCCTCAAGGCTGTGCTGCCGGACCCGGGGGACCTGGGCAAGACCACGAAAGGAAAAACCTGCATCGGCAACGTCATCACCGGAACCAAGGACGGCCAATTCAAGGCCGTGTACATCTACAACATCTGCGACCATGAAAAATGCTTTGAAGAAGTTGGATCCCAGGCCATCTCCTACACCACGGGGGTTCCGGCCATGATCGGCGCGGAAATGATCCTTACGGGCAAATGGTCCGGCGCTGGCGTCTTCAACATGGAGCAGAACGATCCGGACCCCTTCATGGACGAACTCAACAAGCGCGGCCTTCCCTGGCACTGCGTGGAACTCACGGATGAACAGGCCAAAGCCCTGCAAGTCCATTGACAGCAACCTCCGGCCGAAGCCGTCCGCTCCATCAAAAGCCGGGCATTGACTTCTCAAATGCCTGGCTTTTACTCTCTCAAATCTTCACGATGCCCATAATCATTGGCAGTTCCCGGGCGATGCCTTAGCAGGAACGAATCCATGAAAGCATATCTTATCCTGTTGCTGGCGATTGTTCTGGAAACAATCGCCACCTCTTTCCTGAAGCAGAGCGAACAATTTACCAGGCTCCTGCCCACCATCATAACCGTAGCCGGATATGCAGGCTCCTTCTACTGCCTCAGCCTGGTGCTGAAAAACATCCCTGTGGGCATTGCGTATGCCATCTGGTCGGGAATGGGCATTGTGCTGATCTCCGCCATCGGGTGGGTGGCATTCAAGCAGCACCTGGACTTGGCAGCGATTTCAGGTCTGGCGCTCATCATTGCCGGAGTATTGGTAATCAATATCTTTTCCAACTCCGTTTCCCACTGATGGGAAAAAACGGAAAAGCATTCCCTGCAAGGGGATGACGGCCCTCCCCTCCGGGCAGCGGCAACCGGAATAGAAAAACGCCTCTTCACTGAAAAGAGGGTAAAACCTTCCGGAGGCCCGGCAAGCCGGTCTTCACAATGGCTCATTCCTCCGCCAATAAAATCCGTCAAAGGACCTGTTTCTCCGGTGAAAAGAGTATCCCTCTCATGGTTCTAACTGCTGTGGAGCTTTTCCGGCCAGCCCCGAACTGCCACCTTTAAAAGGAAAAAGAGAAGCACCCGTCCGGCCTTCTTCCGGCGCATGCATAATTTTCTGGCCTGGAAAGCAGGCGGGCGGTAAAAACGGGGTGCCATGAAATATCTTGCGCTATTTCTCATCTTTCTGTTTCAAGCGGTGCACGCGGAGGAACCCGCTCCGTGGAGAATCGCCATCATCGGCGACACGCATGACTCCCCCAAACGCATGGAAGGAAGCGAAGGGGTAGCCGTCAATTTCATCAAAACCCTCTATGGGGAAATCCTGAAGCACCAGGTGGACATGGTCGTCCAGGTGGGGGACATGGCGGACATTGAAGGAAGCGCCCCCGTCAACGGACTCGCCAAGCGCAAGGAACTCAACAAGATGCTGGAGGAAAAAGGCATCCCCTTCTACGCCGTGCGCGGCAACCATGAATCGCTGCCCTTCCGCGCGGAACAATTCAGGGAACTCTTCCTGCCTACCCGGAAACAGGGCGCCAAAGGGCTGGCCACCAGAAAACTGAACTACGGCATCCGCCATAAAAACGCCTCCCTGTACTTCATGGACATTGACCTGACCCCGGACCAGCTCGTAGACTTCAGCGCGTGGGTCAAACGCAACAGGAGCAAGGCCAACACCGTTCCGCGCCATTGCCTAATTTTCACCCACCGCACCCTGCAAACTCCCATGCAATTCCGGGAATGCCTGTGGGGCCGCTACAACGACAGCGCGGCGGAACAGCAGAACATCTTTTACCGCAACCTCCGGGACGCCGGCGTGCGGTTCGTCATCACCGGGCACCTGCATGCCCACGACCTGTACATGATTACATCCCCGGACGGGAAAAACACCCTCACCTCCCTCATCTGCGCCCCCGCGGGCAACAAGGTGCTGCCCATCCCCTTCCTTCTGCCCGCAAAATCCCGCGTAAAAACCCTGCAATACCGCTCCGGCATCACGGCCTACTACATCCTGAACATCTACCCGGACTCCATGACTCTGGACACCTATGCCGCCCCCAACAACGGCATCACGGACCAAGGCCCGCAAGGCAGCGAATTCAAAAAACTGCACTCTTACGCGATTCCGATGAATTGAAAAACTTCCTACCCATATTTTTCTTTCCATCCCGGAACAAACTGGAGTCCGCCACGCTTTCCGGGCAAGCCTGAAGACTCTCCTGTCCACGCAAAGAAATAGAAGCCTTCCTCTTTTCCGGATAGTTCATGTTCCTGCGTATTATTCCAAACGCCCGGAACCGTGAGGCTCCAACTTTCTATCGTGCTGGTGTCCGCGGCCTCCCTTATATAAAAATTCCGTTCCGCCCTCACGCCCGGCAGCACGGTCATCAATCAGGCCTCCGATTTCCTAATCAGCGTATCCGGCCTTTTTAAAATACTTGACCTCTTCTCCGGCCTGGCCCGGATAAAAGTGAACCAGCATCTCCACAAACGCAGCCTCCAACCTCTTTTCCAATTCGTACTTGCAACTGTCGTTTCTTTTTTAATTGCTCATCAACTTATTATTGCAGTAGAGAGCCCAAGGCTCCTGTTCCCGGTTCAATTCCGGATCATACCGCTCCCGGAATGTTTCTAACACAGTCGCTCCATATCCCGGTCAAATCACTTCTTTTCACACGGCATCGAGTGACAATTCCAGATATATCCAAGGCTAAACCGTTCATCCGCCTCACCACTCTGGTCTTCAATTCATAATCCATGCTGCCACACAGCAGCCAAATTTGGTAATCGTCACGATATCGTACCACTGTGGTCCTCAAATTTCCCGCCTGTAAAATTCCGCAAAACAAAAATGGCATCGCGCTTTCACGATCTCGTGGCCATCAAGGCTTTCCGAGTCCTCTCCCTCCTCCCATCATGGATGCACACCAGGAACACACCCAGTCCCACGCTTGGGAAATGGGAATGTTCCAAGTCGACGGCAAAAATCCCCCCCGTGACATTATCCTACAATTGATTCGTTGCAAATACTTCTATGACTTCATTCGCACCATTCTTGGAATAACCTGAGTCGAAATCCGTACCGGAAGGCTCCTCCCTTTTGTCCCTCTCAATAATTTTGACATAGCGGAAGCTCCTATAACGGTGGTCGCACCTTCCGGAAACCTCTTTGTCACCGTTCCTCCATCCTTATATTCTGCCCTGATCTCTTAGGAAACCACTATGATCTTTGCCTATTCACTACTCATTAGCAAAACTCATAGTTTTCTTTTCAAAAATAACTATAATTTATTTCTTCTTTCCAGTCTGTTGCCGGAGCGCCTGTTCATATCTGCGTCCTCGATCACCCTTGTATAGGAATTTAGTGCTTGCATCCCTCCCTACAGTTCGATTGATCAATTCGTCCATCGCCTTTCCTTCATATCCTGCCAGTTTAAGATATTTTTCCACCTCATTTTTATCGCCCGGAAAACATTTCAATAAAATTTTCATTAATGCCGGCTCAAGTGAATTTTTGAGATAATGGGCAGCTGAATAATTTCTAACTTCATTGGAAGCTATTTTATTATAATAATATATACGCTTTTTTTCAATATCACCAGAACCCCAAACTCCATCTCCCCTATGCTTCTCTGCATACTCCTTTAACCGTTTCTGTACTATTTTTTCGTATTCTCCAGCCATCTTTGCATGTTTCTCAGGCAGCTTCTCATTATAATCATCACGCACAGTTTTAGTCATTGCAGCAACATACAAAGATAATAATTCTACCAGTTCTTTTCTTTTCAGGTCATGCTGAGAAACAATTTCCGGCAGGTTCCAGCACATTCTTACCCCTTCAGTAGCTAAATTGTCTCTTTCTCTGTAATCCAAACCTTCATGGTTGATAGAATCTGTACTTTCATCATAATCTACCTGAAAAGCAGGAGCTTTGGCGACATAATAACATATCCATAAAAATTTATTGAGATCCCCTTCTTTCAATTCCTCCCAATTCATTTCCTCAATAAATTCCTGAGACTTATGGACCTTCTGATAAAATTCCTTCAATTTTCCATCTCTCAGCAACTGCGCCCATCCCTGGACCAATTCCGGTTCCTCCTTGAAAATAGGGATAACATCCGGAGCTTTAATTATTATCGTTTGCGCTGCATTAACATTCATGACAGACGCGAGGATAAAAACACCTATGATTCTTAAATAATTTTTCATTCTGTTATTTTTTCTCTTCAGGACCGAAAAAATATCTCAAATTCAATGTATTCCTTGTGACAAAACAGCCAAATTTGTTTATAGAAGAATTTAAATAAGAATGACCATTGGCAAGAGCCAATTTTTCAAATACAAAATATTGATTTTCTTCTACGATTACTGCACCGTCCTTATTTTTACTGTCCAATCCTCCTCCTCCATAATGAACTCTCCATTGACATGCCCAATGCCACTTTTGAGGCAACTTATGCAGAGGAGGAACTCCATTAATCTCTATTACAAAACGGACATCCACACTTGATGTAGCTCTATCCCAAAATTTATTGCCGGGCAAAACATCTATTCTCGCATCACAGCCTGTTGCAGGCGTATGCCTTGGATCTATGCTTTCACTTATACTTCCTTGATCCTTGAAAGAGCCCAAGTCCCTTTCAATCACATCTATTTCAACAAAGCTCACCTTCAATGGCTGCACTCTTAATTCTAATAACATGGAAGCTCCCATCGTCAACTCATCCTGAAAAGAGGCAGGAACTCCTCCTTGGGCATGCTTGCTCCACATTTTTTCAGGAAAGAGAACCTCTATCTCCAACTTTTTTGTCCTTTTCCCATTTAATTCTGCCTGAACCACAACCTTACCGTCTTTCTTTTTCCCTTTTTCATCTAATGAATCTTTCAGAAATTCTTTTTTTGCTTCTACATTCAAGGTTGACCTTCCATCAGTATTTTTTGGCCATTCTTTCAAATACTCTTGGCCACTTAGAAGGTGCCACTTAATATTTTTTACGTTCTGGGCATTTTGCCCCTCGACAAGCTTGCCTGATAATATCAACTTGAATCTTTCTCCAATTCCGACCTCTTTTCTTTCATAAGCCTTTTCTTCATCCCGGTGAATATTCAGGACGAATTCCGCAGAAGGCTGTTCTGTTTTTGTTATAATCTTCAACAAAGAATCATTCCAGCATTCCTCCTCATCTTCTGCATGAAGAGGAACATTGATACAGAGCACGCACAGCAGAAATATCATCCCATATTCCCACAATTTTTGAATTGCTGATGAACCAAGAAAATATTTCATATTCTTTATTATTATTTAATTTTCTAATTTTTCAATAAAAATTTTCCTAACTCCATAATACACAGCCGCGCCCCGGTTGACGTAGTCTTCCGGGTTTTGCGACAGGTCCACCCAGAAGATGAAGGAGCACCACGGGGAGGGTGGAACGAGGGGAGGAACCACAATTTCCCGAAAGCCGGCCTTTTTCTGTTCCAGAATCAGGCGGACGCGCTTTTCATGCTGCTGGAACAGAAGCAGGTGATCGTGAAGGGTGGAAAGAACGCATATTCCGGACAGCGCCAGAAAAACAGCCACAGTCATCCGCGGACGGGGCTCCGCGGCGGGAATGCCGTACCACACACGGAGAAGAGCCAAAACGCCAATGCCGAACAGCAGGGTGGCGGAGAACATGGCATGGTCCGCCGGAACGACGGCGGCGGCAAAGGAAAGAGCCATGGCATACGCCGTCAGAATGTATGCTGCCGCTGTTCCGATGAAAATTTTCCATGGCCGTAAGGCATTCCGGTTCCTGCGGAAGCTTCTCCACAGCATCCAGGCAGCCACCGCACCCAGCAGCAGGGGAAGGGCCAGGTATTCATGCATCCGGAGCAGGAGCGCGGGGACCGCTTCCCATCTGTCCCAAACGCCGGAGAGGGGTTCCGCGCAGCCGGGAGTGGCGGAGTGCATCCGCGCAGAGAGGCCGGGCGCAAGCAACATGCACAGAGAACCCGCTACCTGCGCCGCAACGCCCGCATAAAACCACAAGGGAAGTTTTTCCTTCCGGACCAGGCGGACGAAGACAAACAAGGCTCCCAGCAGAAGCCAGGTTCCCGGAATGTTGTTTTCATTAGTCATGCCTGCCAACAATCCCAGTGCCACTACGCCAGCCCACTGGCCGAAACCCTTTTTAGCAGGCTTTCCTTTTTCCCCGTTTTCCCGATTTTCCAGCAATTCCCGGTACAGGCACAGGAAACCGAGCCAGAGGGCGGCTCCCCAGGAATAGTTGGTAGCGCCGGAGAGCCAGTAAATCGTGACGCCGGGCCGGGCCGTACAGGTGAAGAGCAGGAGAAGCGCCAATCCGAAGAGCCGCACGTCCGGCCAGGAACGGGGGTCCACCCTGCGCCCGGAGGCCAGATAGAACATCATCAGCGCGAGGCAGACCTGTACAAAGGGGTTGAGCAGAATGAAGAGCCATTTGCCCGCTGTCGCCACAGCAAAGGCCAGGTATTCCCCGATTCTGGGGTTCCAGCTCATGTAGGAGGCCACGCAGCGTTCCCAGACCAGGCTGAGGGAGAAACGGTGTTCCATGCCCGTCAAGGCGTGATGGTACGTGTCTGAGGTGAAGGGGCTCCACCAGCTAAGCAACGCCACATACAGCAGGGCGGCTGCAACCAGCGCCCAAAACCATACCATGGACGTACGGGGAGACGGCATCAGCTCGGGTCCGGTTTCTTCTTCCGCAGCGCCGGGGGCAGGTCCAGGTCTTCCCCGTCCAGAATGAGGGGGCGTACATGGGCAAAGAGTCCGTGTCCCGCGCGCTCTTCCTCTCCTTCTTCCGGGGGAGTTCCTTCTTCCAGTTCCTTGATGTCGGGAACCGGGTCCAATTCCTGTTCCGCATCCGCTCCGAGTTCCTGCGCTGCAGGCGCGGGTTCCGGGAACGTTTCCTCCACGTCCGGCACGGAGGGAACAGGCCTTACAGGCACCAGTTCCTCTTCCAGTTCATGGTCATCCCTTCTGACGGAGGGAATGGAAACGGGAGGTTCCGGCTCCGGACGCCGTTCCGGTTCGGAAACCACGGCGGGAGCCACAGGCTGAATGATGGTTTTCCCATCCCCGATGAAGGGTTCTTCCTCCGGCACAAGAACTGTCTGGAGCTCCGGTTCCCTACGGAAAACGGGAGCAGGAGAAATTTCCGGTTCATTCACGGGCACAACGCCCAGCACGGTCAGGGACAGGCGGTCTTCCGGCTGTTCCGCCACGGAAGCGCCGATATGGAGGCGCACGCCGCTCCCCAGGATTTCCGCCACTCCGCCAGCCAGCGCTTCCAGGCGTTTCAGGGTCAGGGAATTGCCGCCGCGCACCAGCACCAGAACGTCGTCCACTTCCCCCAGCCGTTTTTCCAGGAAAAGGGGAGAGTGCCGGACCTGGTCCAGCATGTCCGCCGTGGAAACGTCCGCGGACGCTTCCCCTACGCCGAAGGAGCAAATTCCCTTCCCTGTTCCGGCCACGCGGAGCAGGTCATCCAGCCCCACGCGGAGCAGGCTTCCGGAAGAGTTGAGAAGGGAGGGCACGATGAGCACGGCGCGGGCAATGAGAGCATTGACCACGGAAAAGGCTTCCAACACTCCCTTGTCGGGATCAATCAGGCTTTCCATGGCGTCATTGTCAAACCGCAGCACCATGTCGGAATACAGGGCCAGCCGTGACAGCGCCTCGTCCGCCTGGGCGGCGCGGCGGTCCCCTTCAAACCGGAAGGGGCGGATGACGACGCTGACGACGTAGGAGCCCTGCTCCTTGGCCAGCCGCGCCACCTCCGGCGCCACGCCGGAGCCTGTTCCGCCTCCCAGCCCGGCGGCGAGGACGGTCAGCGCACTGCCTTCCAGGGCCCGGAGGATGGAGGATTCACTTTCACAGGCGGCCTGTGCCCCCACGGAGGCATCCCCTCCGGAGCCGAGCCCCCGGGTAAGCCTGGCCCCCAGATGGACCTTGCACGGAACGGCGGAGGCGTTCAGCAAACGGGCATCCAGATTCATGGCGCACACGGAAGCCGCCTGCGGAGCCAGCAGCAGAACCTCCTCCATCACCTTGGCGCCTGCGGCTCCAATGCCGCACAGGCAGATTTTTCCGGATAGCCCGGACGGGTCCTGGGGAGAAAATTCCAGCATGGTTTTTAATTGGGGTAGAGATTGATCAGGAGTTCTTCCTGCCGAAGAGGCCCAGCACGCGCCCCAGCCAGCTCCGCTGCTGCGGCAGTTCGGCATCCAGAATCTGGGCATACCGTATCAGCCCGATGGCCGTACAGTAACGCGGGTCATCCAGATAGGAAGGCGCTCCGTTTTTGACCAGCGTGGGACGGCTGATCGCCACGCCGAACACGTGGGAGGCCAGTTCCCCCACGCCGCGCATCAGGCTGGCGCCCCCGCACAGGTAGACGCCGTGGCAGCGGTTGCCCTTGAAGGTGTCCTTGGGCAGGGAGGATTTGACCAGATTGAAGATTTCCAGCAGGCGGGAACGGATGATTTCATTCAGAACATTGCGTTCGATGGCGGCATCCTTCATATTCCCTTCTCCGCGCACGCGCACCATTTCATTGGTCTTTCCGGAAAAGCTGTTGGCGTCCCCCTCCGTCTTTTTGAGCAGTTCCGCCTGCGCCAGCGGTATGCCGGTCATCAGCGTGATGTCATTGGAAATATGGTCGCCGCCCAGGGGCACGCAGCCGGAGGCCACCAGCTGGCCGTCCAGGTAAAGGACGTAGTCCGTGGTGCCCGCCCCCATGTCAATGAGGAGGGCGCCCGCCTGCTTGACCTGCCTGTTGAGCACGAACTGGGCCGTGGCGATGGGGGCGAAGACCACATCCGCAATGTCCAGGGGCACTTCCCGCACGCAGCGGAAGGAGTTGGTGATGCGGGATTTGATGCCGTGGATGATGTGGCAGTCTATGTCCAGCGTCCTGCCGGTCAGCCCGGCGGGGTTGGTCAGGTTTTCCTGCCCGTCCACGGAGAAGAGGCCTGGCACGCGGTGCAGGACGAATTGTTCCGGCCCCAGCGCAATGTCACGGGCGATTTCCGTCACCTCATCCATGTGTTCCTGGGAGATGATGCTTTCATCCGGAGGCAGGCGGAAAGTGCCGCGGTTGTTCTGCCCCACGATGTGGGCCCCGGTCACGGACAGGTAGACGGTCATGATGTCCACGTCCGCATGGTCCTGGGCCATGTTCCAGGCATCATAAATGCACTGGATAACCTTGGAGGTGTCTTCAATCTCGCCGCGGACCACGCCCTCGCTAGGAACTTCACCCACGCCGATGATCGTCACGGTCGCGTCAGGCTTTACTTCGCCCACGACCATGCAAGTCTTGCTTGTCCCTATCTCAAGCCCTACGTGAATTTTTGTCTTAGCCATGAAAGTCAAGGAACTATCAACGTCCTAGCACCTGATAGCACATTACTTTCCATTGTTCAAGAAAGCCTGCGCGAACATACGCAAAAAACGCGGTTTTCCGTTGCGCAGGCCCGGATCAGAGACCCGTGGGGTGGCGCACCAGGAAGTTCCGGGCATTGCGGCCGTCCACCCTCCAGCGGGGGCCTTCGCCGCGGCGGCCGCTTCCGGTGGTGTCAAACCGGAGGCCGCAGATGACCATGAATACGTGCCCGTTCTTGGCATAGACGGAAATCCAGTCCCCGGCGCCTTTCTGCCCGTAGTTCAGGAACAGCTTGGAATGGCGGGTGGAGGTGAGCAGCCCGGCTTCCTTCAGCACAAAGGAGGTGCTGCCGGAGCAGTCATAGTGGGAGTCATAGTGCTTCCTGTGGCCGCCGCCTAGGCGGTAGGGCTTGTTGACCAGAGAATTGGCGGCCGCAATGGCGCGCTTTACCTGCGGGGGGGCATTCCTGGGGGGAATGGCCTTCCCGTTGTGCAGCACGGCCGTTTTTCCCGGTACAAAGTGGTAGGCGGGGAGCCGTGCCGGAGCTTCGACTTGTTGGGAGGTGGAGGAGCAGGAGGAGAGGAGAAGGCCGGCCAGAAGGGCACCGGCCACGGAGAGAGTTTTGTGGACCGCAAATGTCATAAGAATTATAAACTGCGGAATTCCTGCCCCCTTGGCAAGAAAATAAATTTCCCCCGTCCACATTACATGGTAGACGGGGGAAAGAAATCAACAACATTTAGCCGTTGGAACGGGCGAGAGCGTCCTTCTCCACGGCAGCCCACAGGGAGTCCAGGGAGGCCTGGACCGCCGGCAGGGCTTCCTTCACCGGAGCGCCCGGTTTCCCGTGGCCGAAGAGGTAGTACTTGATCTTGGGTTCCGTTCCGGAGGGGCGCACCGCAAAGCTGCGGCCGTCCGCCATATCCACAAAGATCATTTTTTCCGCCGGAATGGGGTCGCCCTCCGCATCCACCATGTCACCCTTGGAAAAGTCCCGGATGCCGCTGACGGCCACGCCGTCCAGTTCCGTAGGAGGATTGGCGGAATAGGAGGTGGAGAGGGCGGCGATTTTTGCCGCGCCGTCTGCGCCTTCCATGACCAGGGATTTGCCCATTTCCAGGTACACGCCGAATTGTTCAAAGAGTTCATGAAGCAGTTCCAGCAGGCTCTTGCCGACACTTTCCGCATAGGCGGCCAGCTCCGCAAAGATGATGGCGGCGGAGTTGGCGTCCTTGTCGCGCACGAAGTCCTGGGCCAGGTAGCCGTAGCTTTCCTCCCCGCCGAAGACAAAGTAGCGGCTGTATTCCAGGCGCAGGGCGCGCGTCTGTTCCTCGCTCATCTTCCGGTAGCCTTCCCGCTTTTCCGCAGGAATGGCTTCTTCATATTTGCCGAGCTTCTGGGCGATGTACTTGAAGCCCGTGAGCACGTTGACCACTTCATAGCCGAAGTGGTGGCCGATGGCGTCCTGAAGGCCCGTCGTCACAAAGGTTTTCACCATCACGGCGCGGGAACGGTTGGAGTCATTGATGATGCCCAGGTCAGACATGCTCATGCAGCGGTACCACGCCAGCAGGGAGCCGATCTGGTTGCCGGTCAGCAGGTGCATTTTCCCATCTTCCCCGCGAACGGCCACACCCATGCGGTCCGCGTCCGGGTCCGTGGCGATGACGATGTCCGCGCCGGAAGCGTCCGCCTGCTCAATGGCCAGGGCCAGGGCCGGCGGGTTTTCCGGGTTGGGGGAGGCCACCGTCGGGAAGCGGCCGTCCTGCACGTCCTGCGCCGCCACGGTCTGCACGTTGCAGCCCAGTTCCTTCAGCAGGGGAACGATGATATGGCCGCCCGTGCCGTGGAGGTTGGAGTAAACGATTTTGGCGCCGCCCTTGCTGAAGAGCTCCGGACGGAGCAGCACGGTTTTCAGGCGGTCCATGTAGACACGGTCAAAGGAGGCGTCCAGCACGTGAAGGGTGCCGCGCCGGTCTTCCGGCAGCGGTTCATATTCCTCAGAGGTCAGGGAGTTCACTTCCTCAATCACGGCCTTGTCATGCGGAGGCACCAGTTGGGCTCCGTCGTTGAAATAGGCCTTGAAGCCGTTGTCGTGGGAGGGGTTGTGGCTGGCGGTCAGCACCACGCCGGAATCCGCATTGAGTTCACGGATGGCGAAGGAAACTTCAGGGGTGGCCCGGGGGCTGTCGAACAGGTAAATGTCACAGCCTAGGTCCGTGCCGATTTTCGCGCAGAATTCGGCGAAGTCACGGGAGAAGTGGCGCGTGTCATGGCCGATGACCAGCCGGGGCTTCCTGCCCGGGTCCGTGGCCTCCACATGCTTTTTCACGTAAATGATCAGGCCGCGCATCGCTCGCCCCACATTGAAGTAGTTCATGCAGGCGGTTCCCACGCAGGGATATTCCGGGCGGCCGTTCACGCCGCCGTTCCCCTGCTCCGCCCGGGTCACGATGCTGCCGATGGTGCGGCCGCGCAGCCCCCCCGTACCGAAGGCCAGGGTCTTGTAAAAACGGTCATTCAATTCCTGCCACTCCCCGGCGGCGGCCAGTTCCTCTACGGCCTCACACGCTATGGGGGATTTGGTTCCGGCCAGCAGAAGGCGGATATTGGTCAGGGAAGACTCCAAAAGCTCCCCCTCTTTAACGGCATTCGTCAGGGATTCATCCAGTGTATTCATGCTGGCGGAATAGTACATCATGGCCCTTGTTTGACAATAGCTCTTTCCACCATGGCCTGAGAAAAACCGCCATGTGCGCCACGGCACGGGCGCGGGAAAAGCCTTCCGTCCCCGTCCCCCCTTTCACCTAGAGGGACTGGCGGTCATACAATTCCCGGTACAGCGGGCAGGAGGCATAAAGTTCCGCATGAGTGCCGTCCCCGATGATGCGGCCGCCCTCAAACACCAGAATGCGCGTCGCCACGCGGATGGAGCTGAAGCGGTGGGCTACGATGAGAGCCGTCCTTCCCTCCACCAGGCGGTCCAGCTCCTGCTGGATCTGGGCCTCGCTTTCCGCGTCCAGGGAGGCGGTGGCTTCATCCAGAATCAGGACGGGGGCGTCTTTCAGGAAGGCGCGGGCAATCGCCACGCGCTGGCGCTGGCCGCCGGACAGGCCGCTGCCGCCGTCGCCAAGCATGGTCTGGTAGCCGTCCGGCATCCCCATGATGAAGCCGTCCGCGGCGGCGGCGCGCGCCGCGGCCATCACTTCCTCATCCGTGGCGTCCTGCCGCCCCAGCCGGATGTTTTCCATGATGGTGCCGTGGAAGAGCACGGGATGCTGGGAAACGAAGGCAATGTTCTTGCGCACATCGTGCAGGGAGGCGTCTCTCACATCCACGCCGTCCATGCGCAGGGTGCCGGAACTGACGTCGTAAAATCTGGGCAGAAGGCTGGCAAACGTGGTTTTCCCGGCGCCGCTGGGGCCTACCAGGCCCACCACTTCCCCGGGGCTGATATGAACGTCAATGCCGTCCAGCACCTTGCGGGCGCCGTCGTAGGAGAAGGAAACGCCGTCATAGTCCAGACGCCCGGAGGCTCGCCCCAGGGGAACGGGATTGGCGGCTTCCGGCATGGTGTCCGGCTCCTTCAGCAGGTAGTTGATGCGTTCCAGGGAGGCATGCGCGCTTTTCAGGTTGGTCAGCGTCACGCCCAGGCGCTTGAGGGGGTCGTAACACATGAAGAGGGCAGCGGCCAGGGCCGTGAAGTCAGCCTTGGTGATTCCCATTTCATGGCCCCTCACCAGCAGAATGCCCAGGCCCAGCGCCGTCACCATTTCCAGCACCGGCACCAGGAAGTGCCTGTACTTCACCGTTCTCAGATTGATCTTGAAGAAGCGTTGGATCAGCCCCAGGAAAAGCCCCACCTGCTGTTCCTGCATGCCGTAGGAACGGATTTCACGCTGGGCCGCCAGGTTTTCCTGGGCGGCGGCCGTGATATTGCCCAGCTCGTCCTGCGCCTGCTTGGCCTTCTTCATCACGCGGCGGCCAAAGAAGCGGATGGGCCATATCGCCAGCACAACCAGCCCCAGATTCATCAGCACCACCGCCGTGTTCGGGTCAACAAAGACCTTGTACACCAGGAAGGCGAGTGCGGTCAGCAGGGTAAGGGGCTGTTTGATGATGTCATTGGCCGCTATTACCAGGCCTCCCTGCACGTTGGCCGCGTCATTGATGAGGCGGCTGATCAGGTCCCCCCGTTTCTGGCGGTCAATGAAGGAGAGGGGCAGCGTTTGCAGTTTGGAAAAGGCGTCCAGCCTGATTTCCTCCAGCACCTTCATGCTGACGATGCTGATCCAGTACACATTGAAGAACGTGCCTATGCCCCGGATGGCAAAAACCAGCGGCAGCAGGGAACATACGGCCACGAGCACAGCGGTGTGCATGTGCTCCGGGGCCACCAGATGGGCGATGATGTTCTGAAGCTCCGGGGGAATCTGCGTATTGTCAAACACCACCGGAAACACCTTGGCAATCATCAGCGGGAAGCCGAAACCGCTGGCGGCGGCGGCCAGCGCCCCGGCGGCCAGCGCGGCGATGAACAGCTTCATCACCGGCTTCAAATACCGCGCGTACTCAAAAAACTGTCTTAACATGAAGCGCCTCCTTCCTCTTCCGCAACCATCTGCTGCTTGTTGTAAAGTTCCCTGTACAGGGGGGAGGAGGCCATCAGCTCCTCATGCGTGCCATCCGCAATGACGCTCCCTTTTTCCAGAACCAGAATTCGGTCCGCCATCCGGATGGTGCTGAACCGGTGGGCAATGATGAAGGCCGTGCGTCCGGAAGCCAGCTTTTCAATCTCCTTCTGGATGAGTTCCTCGCTCTTCATGTCCAGGGAAGCCGTGGCTTCATCCAGCACCAGGATAGGCGCGTTTTTCAGAAAGGCCCTCGCCAGGGAAACGCGCTGCCGCTGGCCGCCGGAAAGCCCTTCCCCCATTTCTCCGATCATGCGGGAATAGCCTTCCCCCGTCTCATTGATGAAGCTGTCCACGGCGGACATGCGCCCGGCTTCCTCCACCTCCGCGTCGGAAGCGTCCGGACGGCCGATGCGGATATTGTCCGCCACGGATCCGCGGAACAGCACGGGATACTGGGAAACCAGCGCGATATGGGAAAGCAGGTCCTTCTTGGCCATCTCCCGCACGTCGATGCCGTCCACCTTCACGCTGCCGGAAAGTACGTCGTAAAAACGGCACAGCAAATTGATGAAGGTCGTTTTCCCGGCGCCGCTGGGGCCTACCAGGGCCACCACCTGGCCAGCCGGGATGCGGATGTCAATGTTCTTCATGACGGGAGCATCCTGCTGGTAGCCGAAGCACACATTGCTGAACTCCACTTCCCCCTTCCAGGCTTCCGGACTCTTCGGGTTTTCCGGTTCCGGAACGTCGTCCGGAGCGTCCAGCACATGGTTGATGCGCTCCAGCCCGGCATTCAGGGTTTCCGCCTTGTTGTGGACCGCCCCTAGCTTCTTGACCGGTTCATAGCAAAGGTACATGGCCGTAGCCAGCGCGGCGAAGTCCCCCATGTTCATGCCGTTCATGTTGCCGACAAAGAGAGTGGCCGCCATGGCGATGGCGCTGACGAATTCAATCAAAGGCGTCAGCAGGCTCTGCCACCTGACCGCACTGATGGAAGCCTGGATGTAACGGTGAATCCTGTTCCTGAACAGACTTGTCTGCTGCTCTTCCAGTTCAAAGGCCCGGATGTCCCGCTGGGAGGAAAAGTTTTCCTGAAGCGTGGAGGAAAGATCCCCCTGGCTGGACTGCACCACGCGAGCGCGGGCGAGCATTTTCTTGCCGATGTAGCGGATGGGAATCACGCAGACGCCCACCAGGAGCATGTTCGCCAGCAAAATAAGGAACTGCTGGCTGACGGAGGCCCTGTAAATCAGGAATCCCAGCGCGGCCAGGAGGGTCAGGGGCTGGATAATCAGGTCATTGGCAATCTGCACCAGGCCGCCCTGCAGGAACTGCGTGTCCTGCATCAGGCGGCTCAGCAGGTCTCCCTTCTGCTGGCGGTCATGAAAGGCCAGGGATAAATCCTGGTATTTACGGTACACCTTGAGCCGCAGCGTTTCCAGCACGCCCAGCCCTATTTTGGAAAGCAGGTAGACATTGACGAAGGAGGAGAGGCCGCGCACCACCACTACCATCGGGAGCATGGCCGCCGTGGCCCACACCGTCACCCAGGGCAGGTTTTCCGGACTCACGTACCAGAGGAGCACGCGCTCCGCCCACGGGGGCAGCGGCTTCCCGTCAAAGATCACGGGGAACATTTCCTGCAAAATCACCGGTATGCCGAAGCCGCTGGAAACAGCGGCCACCATGCCGCCGATCACAGCCCACACCAGCGTGCCCTTATAGGGGAGAAGATATTCGCGCCATAATGCTACGGCGCGCTGGATGGAGGATTCCTGCCCCTCTGTTGACTGTTTCCTCATAAGTAATTCCGGATTGATGCGCCCGGGAACGGACGGCGCGCAATCGGTGCAGATCATACCATGAAGATCGCGGATGACAAGCTCCTTGCGATAAAAACTCCTCAGGAAACGCCCGGAGGGAAAGCCGCCGGGCATCCCGGCTTGCCCGCCTCCCCGGAATGGTCTACCCTGCCGGCGCATGCTGAAGACAGGATTAATCCAGCCGGAGACCATCCCCGGCCATTTCCCCAGGAACCTCAGAACCATCGTGGAACTGTACCGTTCCTGCGTGGACGGCGGGGCGGAGCTCGTTCTTTGTCCGCCGCTGGCCCTCAGTGGCGCGCACACCGGGGAACTGGCCCTGCGCAGCGGCTTCCGGTCCCAGCACAGGGCGGCCCAGGCCTACCTGGCGCGGGAAATAGCGGACGTCCCCCTGCTGCTGGCAGCAGCGGACGCGGACGGCAGCCGCTTCCACATGCTCCGGAACGGCCTTTCCTTTCCACGGCAAGCCGTTATTTCCCCAGCCGCACACGGAACGGAGGCCGTTCCCGTTTTCGGCATCTGCCGGACGGCGGATGAAGCGGGTTTTTCCATCATTTCATGGCCGGAATCTTCCCCGGCATCTTCTTCCGTACCCTGCCTCTTGCTCCGCACCCATTCCGGCGCGTGGCATGAAGGACTGCTGGAGCAGGATGAGGAGGAAGCCTGCCGGCTGGCGCGGGAAACAAGGCTGCCGGTCCTCACTGCCCGCCTGGCCGGGGGAGAAGGCCCGTTTCTGTTACCCGGCGCGTCTTCCGCATGGTCCGCCCACGGGATTCTCCTCAAACGGCTGCGTCTTTTTGAACGGGATTCCGCCGTCATTTCTCCGGAAAATTCCACGGAGGCGTCTTCTCCGCTTCCCGCTCCGGAAGAACAGCTCCGGCACGCCCTCCGGAAAGGCACGGCGGACTTCATCCTGAAAAGCGGGCATGGCGCCGCCTGCCTGAACCTGCTGGAAAGCTCCGCATCCCTCCTGCTGGCTCAACTGTTAAAAGAGGAACTGCCTTCCCTGCCCTTGACGGGCTTCATCCCCCGCCTCCCCGGCATTCCGGAACAGGACACTGCCCGGGCGCAAGCCTGTGCGGACAAGCTGGGCATTCAGGCCCGGATGCTGCCTCTCCCCGCAGATGCGGCGGCCGGAGGACCGGATGACCTGTTCACGGCCGCATGGCTCATGCGCCAATGGACCCAGGAGGAAGGTGCCCTGCTGCTGTCCGCCCTGACCGGAACGGACATCATGACCGCTCCCCGCCTCCTTCCGCCGGCCCTGGCCGCTGACTTCATGCCGCTGGGGGATTTATATGAAACGGAACTGGCGGACCTGTTCCCCGGCTTCCTTTCTCCTGCGCCGGATGCGGCCATGCGCGACAGCCTCCTCATCCGTCTGCACCGCGCGCATGAATCCGCCACGCCGCTGGCAGGCCTCTTCCCGGAATCGGAGCTTGAAATCCGCCGCTGGCAGCGCCGGGCCCGCGCCTCCGAATGGATGCGCCGGAAACTGCCGCCGCGCCTCACACTGCGATCCATTCCCGGTGCACCGGAAACGCCTTACGTCCACCGGCTGACGGATTGACGCGGCGCGTTGCTTTTCTTCCCGTGGCGTACATTGCGCTTGCTCTTGAAGTGGAAGAAGTGATTAGTAGAAGCCATGCAATTCTATGTAGCCACCATGATCGGCCGCGCCGCTCTAAGGCTGGTTGACCGCCTGGGGTCAATCGGATTGCTGCTTTACCAAGTGACCGCATGCATGTGGTCCGGCAAATTCCGGATGCGCGTTCTTGTGGAGCAAATTGCAAAAATCGGGGTGCAGTCCCAGCCGGTGGTCATCATCACCGGCGCGTTCACCGGAGCCGTGCTGGAAGCCCAGACCCTGTTCCAGCTCCAGACGGTGAGGATGGAAACCATGGGGGGCGCCGTCGTCGCCGTGGGCATGTTCCGGGAACTGGGGCCCGTCATTACCGGGCTGATGCTTGCGGGCCGCGTCGGGTCCGCCATGGCAGCGGAAATCGGGACCATGAAAGTCACGGAACAGGTAGACGCCCTTAACTCCATGAACGTGGACCCGGTGGACTACCTGGTGAAGCCCCGCATCCAGGCCATGCTCATTTCCATGCCTATCCTGATGATGGAAGCCGTGCTGGTGGGCATCGCCTCCGCCTACATCGTCAGTATCACCTCCTTTAACGTGGACCAGGCTTACTGGATGCACTTCATGAGCAAATTCGTCACCATGGGGGACATCACCGTGGCCCTGGTCAAAGCCCTGGTCTTCGGCCTCATCATCTCCACCATCTCCTGCCGGGAAGGCCTGAACACCACGAACGGAGCCGTTGGCGTCGGCAAATCCACCATGCAGGCCATGGTGTATGCCTCCGTGGCCCTGCTCATCGCCAACTTCATTCTGACCATGATTCTCAATTCCATCTTCCCCATGGGATTCATGAGATAACCCTTCCGCGCCGCCATGCAGCCATTCATCCGCGTCCACCAGCTCAAGCAAAGCTTCGGTACCCAGGAAGTGCTGAAAGGCGTGAGCTTTGACGTGGGAAAGGGAGAGCTGATGGCTCTGATCGGCGGGTCAGGGGCTGGAAAAAGCGTCATCCTGAAACATCTGGACGGCCTGATGGACCCGCTGGACGGCTATGTGGAAATAGACGGCAGGCGCATCAGCGGAGCGCCGGAAAAAATCAAGAAGCAAATCCGCGGTAAAATAGGCTTCATGTTCCAGCAGGGGGCACTCTTCGACTCCCTCAGCGTAGGGGAAAACGTCGCCTTCCCGCTGCGCGAGGAAGGAATCCGGAATGAAAAGGAGCTGGACGCGCGCATCTCCGCCGCCCTGGACTCCGTGGACCTGCTGGGGCAGCAGGAAAAAATGCCGGCCAGCCTCTCCGGAGGCATGATCAAGCGCGTAGCCGTAGCCAGGGCCATCGTCACCACACCGGAATGCCTGCTGTATGACGAGCCCACCGCAGGCCTGGACCCCATTGTCACGGACAGCATCAGCTTCCTCATCCGGCAAATCTGCAAGGACAAGGGAATCACGACCGTCATCGTCTCCCATGACATGCCCAGCGTGATCCGCATTGCGGACAAAATCGTCTATCTCAGGAACGGGGAAGTTTACTGGACGGGAACCCCGGAGGAGCTGCTGCATTCCAGGGATGAAAACCTGCAAAGGTTCCTGTACGGGGATTCCGGGGAAGACTGGGCCTCCCTGACCGGCAGGCATGAAAACTTTCAACGGGTTCTGCTGGAACGGGCGGAACGTGAACGGAAACAATAACCATCTTACCACAGAGCCATGAAGCAGAAACTTAAGCCGGAAACCTGGGTGGGCATCTTCCTGATTGCCGGAATCCTGATGATCATCGGCGTCATCCTGGGGTTCGGCAACATCAAGACCTCCAAGGAGCAAACCTACCCCATCAACATCATTTTCAAGGACGCGGCGGGCCTCATCAAGGACTCCCAGCTCCGCCTGGGCGGCGTTACGGTGGGAAAGGTCACCAAGGCGCCCGAACTCCTGCCCTCCGGCAATGAAGTCATGCTGGAAGCCAGCATCCTGAGCGACGTGAAAATCCAGGAAGGCTCCGTCTTCCGCGTGGACATGCAGAACATCCTGGGAGACAAGTACATCGACATCGTTCCCCCGGCACGCCCCACGCACGAATACATCCCGCCCCATGCCACCATCATCGGGCAGCCTGAAAGCGACTTCAGCAAGATCAAGAATAACGCCGTGGGCGCCACGGAGGAAATACTGAAAATCCTCAAGCAGATTGAAAAAAATTCGGACAACATTGACGAGGCCATTCTCAACATCGGGGAAGCGGCCAAAGGGCTGGCCCAGACCACCAAGCTGATCAATGAAGGCATCCTGAGCCGGGAAAACCTCCGGCACCTCAACAGCGTGCTGGCTCAAATGAACAAAGCGGGCGAACAGCTCCCCGCGACAATGGCGGCCATGAAAGACACCGTCAGTGACGCCCGCAGAATCATCGCCGGAGCGGAAGAAAAGCTCAACAGCCTGGACCCCGCCATCAAGGAAATCCCCCCCACGCTGACCGCCCTGCGCAAGGCTTCCGAGCAAATCGCCTCCGTCACGGCGGACGCCCGGAAAAACCAGGGCTTCCTGGGGCTGCTCATGTACGATGCGCGCTTCCGCGCCAATGCCCAGGAATTCATCCGTAACCTGAGGGACTACGGAATCCTGCGGTACCGGAACCCGAACGAGCCCCAGGCCAAACCAGACCCCCGCGGCGGTT
Source organism: Akkermansia massiliensis (assembly GCF_023516715.1). NCBI lineage: Bacteria > Pseudomonadati > Verrucomicrobiota > Verrucomicrobiia > Verrucomicrobiales > Akkermansiaceae > Akkermansia > Akkermansia massiliensis. The sequence goes on from NZ_JAMGSI010000001.1 coordinate 1,795,700, forward strand.
TTTCAGGAAGCCGCCGCTGAGGAACGCGCACAATTCCGGGTGAAGCCGCTTTACACACTTGCCAATAGAGGGAAGCGTGCTAAATAATTCCCAATGTGAGAGGCGAAAACATGTAAGCCGACATGTTTTTCAACAGGAACCAACCCTTAACACTCTAATCAACCATGCAAGACAACCAAACCGAACTTGAACCGACCGCAGCAGCAAACGACACCGCCTGCTCCTGCCCTTCCGCCCGCGAGCTTGCCGTAACCAGATTTCAACAGGCCAGGGCCTTCGCCGCGGCCAAAGTAAACCAAATCCGCAAGGCGGCTACGGAACAGGCCAGCACCATCCGTGACTACGCCCAGGAAAAAGGAGAAGTCATCCGTGACAAGGCCAAGAAGTTCCATGAAGCGGGCGAAGAATACGTGAAGGAAAAACCCACCCAGTCCGTGCTGATCGCCATGGGCGTGGGCCTTCTGATCGGCATGCTCATCCGCCGCCGTTAACCCTCATTCCGCGCCATGCGCATCAAGCGCATGGCGCCCTCACCCCTTCAAACCGAGCCATGGGACTGATTGACAAACTCAAACGCACCTTCGTCGCCCCCATTGTGGAGGAAAAGGAAGAAGGAGCGGCTATGGTCCGGTCCCTCCGGGAAACCGGAGCGGCGGCGCTTGACCATGTGGAAGCCCTGGCCGCGCTGCTCAAGCTGGAACTGGAGGAAGCGTCCAAAAGGCTGGGCAGGAAAATGGCCCTGCTCCTGCTGGCCGCCTTTATGGCCATCTTCGGCTATCTGTTCCTGTGGTGCTTCCTGACCATGGTCATGGCCCACTTCTGGGGAATCATTGCCGGACTTGCCGTAACCACCGGCATCCATCTGGTGGCGGCTGCCGTGGCCCTCATCCTTTTCAGCCGAACCCATGTAACGCCCATCGCCCCGGCGACGGCGGAAGAACTTAAAACGGATTTATCATGTCTGCAAATGGCTCTCAAGAAAAGCTCGCACTCCTGATGCGGGTGGCTTCCTCCCGGCTGGATATCGTCAATGAGACGGATACCCTGGTCCAGAAGACGCAGCAGCAGGCCGACCACTTCCGGAAGCTGAAAAAAAAGGCCATGTCCCTGCCTGTGATCGGCTCCATTGTCGGCACGGTGGGAGGCATTCTGCTCATCCGCATGTTTACGGGAAAAAAAAGCCATCCGGCGCCCCCGCGTCCGCATGTTTCCGGAAGCTGGATCAATTCCCCTATCTTCCGTTTCATCATTGAAATCCTGGTAACCCTCGCCTTCCCGTCCCTGAAAAAAATGGGCTTCGACCTGGCAGGCAAGAAATTCTTCAACCTGTTCAAGTAACAGGATTTTCCGGTCGATGCGGCGCAGCCTTTTCAAGCCGCTGCTTTAAAAAAGAACTCAGGAATTCCGCTGTTGCGGGAGAAATGTCTTCATATCCCTGCGGCGTCAGATGCGCGCCGTTCCGGGAATATCGTCCCCCCCTGCAGGACAACTCTTCATGCAGACGGCCGCGATACCTCATAAAATAACGACCTGTCGCCAAAGAAAACAACGCCCCTTTGTTCATACGTACCTCGCCAGGCTGGACAGGCATTTCGGCATGGTCCATGCGGCGATATTGGAATGAAACAGGAGACCAGGGCATGCCTGACCCCAAAAAGGCATCGGCAGCTCAATTCCCCTTTCCAGCGCTTTCCGCCATGAACAATTCCTGCCAAAAATAACAGGGCACAATCAGGAAAAAAGCTACCTGGCCATGAAAGGGAGGCCCCAATATAGGAAGACGACCATCATGGCGGAAACATGGCCTTCCCAGTCATCGCGGCGGCGGGGAATTTGGAAATGTTCCTTCCGTGTCCCCGTTCGGAGGAACAGGAAAAATTGATGAAGAAAGTCATTTAAAACAATATCCCGACCTTTCCCCCGGAGGCAAAAATGCAACCGCGCCATAGACTTGTCCTCAATGCCGCCATTTCACATTTAACCATGAAAACAGCAGCGGGATTGCTGTCGGCTCTTTCCGCCATGCCAAACGTATGCCTCTGCCGGGAAAGTCCGTGAAAAACCGCGATCCCTCAGGATCCGGTTCCCGAAACGGCAGAAAAACATAAATGCTCTTTCCCGCTCCCGGAAATAAACTTTTGCGAGCCTTCCTCAAGGCTTCTCTCCAAAAATCCTCCCCCGCCACGGGACGGCACAGGGCCGCCTGCACAGAAATCATTTCCCAAACATTTTTTGCTGGTCAAAAAAGCCCCGTTTTCGTTAGTATGTAGCTTTATCAGTTTGCTGCATTCACAACATGAGCGAATACATTTTGCCCCACGTCGACGGATATCTTAAGCTTGGACAGGACTTTGACTGTTCCGATATCCACCTTGCCGTCAACAGCCGCCCCACCTGGCGCCGGTTCGGCCAGCTTCTCCCCATCTGGGAGGAAGCGCCCAATCTCACGCCCCAGGACACGGAAGTTCTGGCGAGGGGCTTTCTGGAAGACCCGGAATGGAACCGCCTTCAATTAAAGGGGGACGTGGACTTTGCCTATGCCAACGACTTCGGACGCTACCGCGCTTCCGTGGTCAAGCAGCGCCTGGGCTATGACATCTGCTTCCGCATCATCAACACGCGGGTGCGCACCATGGAGGAAATCGGCCTGCCGACGGAATACGTGGTGCCCCTCACCCGCTACACCAACGGCCTCATTCTGGTGACGGGCTCCGTGGGTTCCGGTAAATCCACCACCCTGGCCTCCATCGTGGACTTCATCAACCAGGACCGCCACGACCACATCATCACGCTTGAAGACCCCATCGAATACCTGATTCCCTCCAAAAACTGCCACGTCAACCAGCGTGAAGTGCACAAGCACACGGAATCCTTCGCGCGCGCCCTCCGCGGGGCCCTCCGTGAAGACCCGGACGTCATCATGGTAGGTGAAATGCGCGACCTGGAAACCATCTCCCTGGCGCTCACGGCGGCTGAAACCGGCCACCTGGTGCTCGGCACCCTGCACACGGGGTCCGCAGCCCGCACGGTGGACCGCGTGCTGGACGTCTTCCCGGTGGAGCAGCGCGACCAGATCCGCATCATGGTCAGTGAATCCCTGCGCGGCATCATCTCCCAGCAGCTCGTTCCCAGGGCGGACGGCAACGGCCGCGCCCTGGCCATTGAAATGCTGGTCAATACACCCGCCATCGCCAACTGCATCCGCGAAGGAAAGACATTCATGATTCCCGGCTGCATCCAGACCGGGAAGGCCCAGGGCATGATCCTGATGGATGACTCCCTCCGGGCGCTGCACCAGGCAGGTCTCATCACCACGGAAGACTGCATCTTCCGCGCGGAAGACAAAACCATCATGAAATCCTTCCTGGGAATCAAGTAACCTTTAACTTTGACACACTCCTGTTATGGCTGTTATCGACCAATACTTCAAATACCTCGTAGAAGCGGGCGGCTCCGACCTTCACCTCAGCGAAGGCCAGCCTCCGAAAATCCGCGTCAACGGGACCATCTCCGCCATCTCCGACGAAAACCTGGAAGGCCAGTCGTTCAAAAACCTTCTCGCGGAAATATGCGACTCCCAGGCCTTCCAGAAATACCTGGAAGAAGGGGATCTGGACTTCGCCTATGAAATGGATGAAACCTCCCGTTTCCGCTGCAACTACTTCAGGCAGCAGCACGGCCTGGGAGCCGTCTTCCGTCTCATTCCCACAAAAATCGCCACGCTGGAAGAACTGGGCGTGCCCACGGTCGTCAAGGAATTCGCCCACATGAGATCAGGGCTGGTGCTGGTCACGGGGCCCACGGGCTCCGGTAAATCCACCACCCTGGCCGCCATCATTGACTACATCAACAGCAACCAGGCGCGGCACATCATCACGGTGGAGGAACCTATCGAATTCGTTCACCCCAATAAAAAATCCATCGTCACCCAGAGGGAAGTGCCCCTCCAGACACCCTCCTTCGCAGACGGCCTGCGGGCTTCCCTCCGTGAAGACTCCGACATCGTGCTGGTGGGTGAAATGCGCGACCTGGAAACCATCTCCCTGGCACTCACGGCGGCTGAAACCGGCCTTCTGGTATTCGGCACCCTGCACACGAACAACGCCAGCAAAACCATTGACCGTATCATTGACGTATTCCCGTCCGACCAGCAGTCCCAGGTACGCACCATGCTTGCGGGCTCCCTCCGCGGCGTCGTGGCGCAGCTCCTGATGAAGCGCAGCGACAAGCCGGGACGCGTAGCCGTCAATGAAATCCTCTTTGCCACGCCCGCCGTGGCGGCCATCATCCGTGAAGGCGCCACGCAGAAAATCCCTGACGTCATCGTCGGCGGAAAGGCCATGGGCATGCAATTCATGGATGACGCCATCTGGCAAAAACTCCAGCAGGGCGTCGTCTCTCCGGAGGAAGCCTACATGAAGTGCATTGAAAAGAAGAGGTTCCGCAACTTCCTTCCCCCGGAATCCGTCCGTCTGGCAGACTCCGGCGGTGGAAACTAGGCCCTTTGCTCCTTCCCTGTCCCTCCCATGTCCCCCACTGGAAAATTCACGTTCAAGCTCGTGATCTATGGAGCATTCCTGCTCTATCTGGTGGGGGATTTGTTTCTCTGGCACGGCTTCCTGGCCGGCAGGATGGACGCCTACCTGAAACCGATGCCGGGACCGCCCGGAGACAACTCCGCCCGGATTGCGGAAGTTTACGGCGAACCCGTCACCGCCAACCAGCTCTCCCGGAGGGTTGCGGAACTCCGGCTCCTGCGCCAGCCTCCCGTTCTGGACATGGACGGAGGCATCAGGCTCACCCATGAACTGGACGTAGCCGGAGACCTGGCTCCGCGGGCCAGGTACGATCTGATCGGCTCCTCCCTCCTGCGCCTGAAAACCAGCGTCAACGACCTTCAGCTTCCCAACCGCAATGCGGAAGCCGCGCACGCCGCGGAACAAATCCGTTCCCGCTTTGACGGGAACACGGAACAATACCTGAAAACCCTGCATGACCAGAAATTCACGCAGCAGCAATTCCAGGAAAAAATAGCGGCGCGGCTCAAGCAGACGGAACAGCTCTACCGGGCGACCGCCCAGGCGGCAGAGCCGTCCGACGAAGACCTGAAAACCTATTATGATTTGATCCGGGACCAGCTTAAAACCCCTGACCTCCGGAAAACCAGGCACATCTTCCTGGCTACCCTTCACAAGGATGAAACCCAGGTCAAACAGGCGGCGGAAACGCTGCTGGCGCGCCTGCAAGGCGGGGAAACCTTCTCCCGGCTTGCCAGGGAATTCAGTGAGGACGAGCGCTCCGCGCCCGCAGGCGGGGAACTTGGCTGGGTCAGCCCCGCCCGCGCACGGGAAACCCTGGGCCTGGAGCTGGCAAACGTTCCCGACAACAAGCCGGTGCTTCTTAAAAGCCGGTGGGGATGGCACCTTGTGGAAGCCTCCCCCCTCAAAAAAGGAAGTATCCCTTCCTACGAAGAAGCGCTTCCGGCCCTGAGGAATGCAGCCCAAAGCCTCAGAAAAGCGCAGGCCGTGGGGCTGTACATGGAGGGCCTTTTTGAAGAAGCCCACCTCAGGAGCCGCATTAAAAACAAGCGGGATCGCTGATGCCCCAGTTCCAATGAGCGCCCCTTCCTCCTTCATTACAGGCATCTCATTAATCCGCATCATCCTCTGCCTGATGATCTGCGCCTTCCACTGGGCGCGCTGGTCGCCCGTTGCGGGCTCCGTGGGCGTGGACTGGTTCATCGTCCTCTCCGGATTCCTGATGACGTTCACCCTGAAAGAAAATTCGTTCAGTCCGCCCTCCTTCTACATCTCCAAATTTGCGCGGCTGTGGCCGCTCCTGTTCACGGCCATCCTCCTGTCCAGCCTGGTCTCCTACAAGGAGCAATTCCAGCTGGACAACCTGCTCGGCGTCCTGCTGGTTTCCTTCGGCGGCAATCAATTCATGAACCTGCACACGGGAGACAATTATGCCTTATGGTACATGAAGCTGGAAATCCTCTTCGTCCTTATCTTCCCTCTCGTGGCCTATGGAAGGAAACGCCTTCCCCTGCTGCTGGCGCTGGGCCTTGTAACCGCTGTCGCCTGCACGTTCCTGGAACCCGTCGCACGCCTTTACTTCTTCCCGCCCTACCGTTTATGGCAATTTCTCGCCGGCTGCTGCGCGGCACGGCTCTATAAAAAACACGAACGCTTCTTCCGGTGGAGCCCGGCTGTGTTCTCCTTCGGGGTGCTCTACCTTCTCTACCAGACTTTCATCGGCGCCTTGTGGGGCTCCGGCGGGAAAGTTGCCTCCCTGGCCTTCCTCCTTCCCGACACGCTGATTGCCGTGCTGACCATCGCCAGCGCGTGCTCACTTGCAAAATCCCCTCAGCCGCCGGCTGTTAAAATTCCAGCGGTGCTCATCCATTTGACCAACCGGGCCAGCCTCCTGACCTATGCCGTCTTCCTGCTGCATGTTCCCCTCCTGCAATTCATGCAGTACATCTGGCCGCAGGACCGGTACGGAACCCGTCCCATCCTCTTCTGGATATGCGCCGCGCTCCTGTTGATTGCCGTGGGAGCCGCCATGCATTACGGCATTGAACAACCATGCGGAAAATGGCTTTCCTCCCGCTTGAAACGTGCCTTTGCCAGAGTCCGGAACATCAAATTCACCGCTCTTTGAACTGCCGTCCGCTTTCTACGGGAATACAGGCATTCCTTTTCCCGGTTCCCGTATTGCGCCGTCTCCCGGCCCTTTCCGGAAAAATGAATCTCCCCCCCTGCGGCAGACTTCCGCCGGACAGGAAACGGCGGCATGCGGAGAAGGAACACGAAATCTTCCATCTTATTTGCGTTGCCTGACGAATTCCTCTTGCTTTCAGGCGGCGGATGGAATAGATTCCCCCCGGTATTTTCCACGGGGTATTAGCTCAGTTGGTAGAGCGTCTCGTTCGCAATGAGAAGGTCAGGGGTTCGAATCCCCTATACTCCACCATCCATCTCTCTTTCCCGCCATTGTCTTTTATGCGGGAATCACGGGCAGCCCTATGAATGGTAATTTATTTAAAATTGTACTGATTTCAGTAGTTGCCATTCTCCTAGCCATCATAGGCGGTGTCATGTCGGCGGATGGAGACCCCTTTTCCATCGCCCTGGCTGTTTCCCCCTTCCTCCTGGCCGTCCTTTTCCTGATGAAGGAAAAGGTATGGTACCTGTGGATATGGCTTCCCCTGCTCTTCCTGCCCATACCGGAACTAAAGGACTACGCACCCCTCTTCGCCTACGGCATTACCATTCCCTTCTACTTGTGGAATGCCATGCTCAAGCGTTCAACCCTGACATGGAATGCCGCCCCTCTCCTGGACGCTGTCATTCTCGTGCTGTTCATGCATGTGGGCTACGTCTTCCTGAGCCACCCCTTCGGCCTGGGCCTGAATGTGCTGGAAGACTACTACGGGGGCAAGGGATACGTCCTCTTCCTTCAGGCGCTCCTTGCCTATCTTTGCCTCTCCTCCCTGAAAACCACCAGCAATGAACTGGGAAAGGTGCTTCAATGGGCCGTTTTTCTGACCATTATCTTCACGCTGATCTCAACCGCCCAGGGCATCCTTTCACCGAATTCTGCCGGAGCGAACCCGGCGGCGGCCGCAGTCTCGGCAAGCGCCGCCTCCGAAGACACGCGGCAATCGACCTTCCTCCAAATTTCCCTATTGGCGGTTCAACTACTCATCATCAACTACTCCGTATGGCAGATGATCAAACGTCCCTGGTGGGGCGCCCTTCTTGTCCTTGGAACCATCGGAGTCCTGTTTAGCGGATTCCGCTCCTTTATTGCGCAGCTTCTGCTCCTGTTTTTCACAATATCTCTGATCTACAAAAGATGGTTCTTCTGCATCCTGGTTCCCATCTTCGGAATGCTTTTGCTTCTGCTCCTCTCCTCCTCAGGAATGCTCCATTCCTTTCCTTACGGTATCCAGCGCACACTTTCAACCCTTCCTTTCCTGGATGTCAGCATGCAAGCCAGAGTAAACGCGGAAGCGTCCATGAACTGGCGCTTTGAAATGTGGGAATGGGCTCTGGACGACCGCGAACACTTCATTCAGGACAAGGTATTCGGAGACGGCTTTTCACGGGATATCAGCATCGTGAAAGCCAACATCTATGAGGAAGCCTACAACCTCAGCCAGGACCAGTCATCCTTTGCCTGGAACGGGCTATGGCACAGCGGCCCCATTTCCACCATTCAAACGCTTGGCTACGTGGGGCTTTCCCTGTACCTCATTCTGTCCGTCATCGGCATGACCTATGCATGGATCGTCAGCAGAATCTACCGCAACCACAAATACAAGCTGGGCATTCTTTACGTTTCAACCGTCTACTTCATCAAGCCGCTCACCTTTCTGCTGATCTTCGGGGATAGTACCACCATCTCCATGGACATCATCTCCCTGGCCATCATCAAGGTACTCTTCTCCTGCGCCAAAAAGGAAGGCCTGTACGTATCCCTCCACATCCGCAAGGAATACATGCCGCTCATTATCCGGAAGACGGAGGCAAAACCGCAGCCTGCCGCCGCGCCCGCCATTTCCGCCTGACCGTTCCGCCCCTACTCCGGAAAAACGGGCGCATCTGATGCTTGAGGCTGGACTAATTCAAGGGGAGTTGCTACCTTTCGATGCGTTTCCTCTTCTCATGGCAGCAGACTCTCCTCATCATATCATCGGCCTCATCCCGTCACGCTGGGGGTCCTCCAGATTTCCGGGCAAGCCGCTTCACCTCATTGCAGGAAAACCGCTTGTCCAGCACGTATGGGAACGCGTTTCCCGCTGCTCCCGCCTTGACGACATCGCCATCGCCACGGACGACCAGCGCATCTTCGACACCGCCGTGGCCTTCGGCGCCAAGGCGATCATGACCTCTCCGGACCATCCCAGCGGCAGCGACCGCCTGGCGGAAGCGGTGCAAGCCTTCCCCTCCGCCACTCATGTGGTCAATATCCAGGGAGACGAACCCCTCATTGACCCGGCCCTGATTGACAGGCTGGCGGACGCGCTGGTTTCTGACGGGGCCCTGTCCATGGCTACCGTGGCCTGCCCCATCAGCGCGCAGGAAGACCTGGACAACCCGAACATCGTCAAAGTGGTCCTGGCCGGCAACGGCGACGCCCTGTACTTCTCCCGTTCCGTCATTCCCTATGCCCGCCATCCCCGCGTCACCCCCCCGCTGCGCCATCTGGGCATTTACGCCTACCGCCGGGACTTCCTTGAAAACTACGTGCGCTGGGAACCCACCCCCCTGGAACAAACGGAATCCCTGGAACAACTGCGCGCGCTGGAAAACGGCGCCAGAATCAGAGTCATTCTGACGGACCATGTCAGCGTGGGCGTAGACACGCCGGAACAGGCGGCCCAGGTGGAACAAATCTTATTAAACATACATTAAGAACCATAATCATGAAATACATCTTCGTCACAGGTGGTGTTGTCTCCTCTCTCGGCAAAGGACTGGCGGCGGCATCCATCGGTACTCTGCTGGAACGCTGCGGTCTCAAGGTCACCCTTCAAAAATTCGACCCCTACTTGAATGTAGACCCCGGCACGATGAGCCCGTTCCAGCACGGGGAAGTGTACGTCTTGAACGACGGGGCGGAAACGGATCTGGACCTGGGCCATTATGAACGCTTCGTCCATTGCAACCTCTCCCGTCTTAACAACCTTACTTCCGGCCAGGTCTTTGAAAGCGTGCTGCATAAGGAACGCCGGGGAGACTATCTGGGTAAAACGGTTCAATACATTCCGCACGTCACGGATGAAATCAAAAACCGCCTTTATGAAGTCACGGAACAATCGGACGTGGACATCATCATCACGGAAATCGGCGGCACGGTAGGGGACATGGAAGGCCACATCTTCCTGGAAGCCCTGCGCCAGTTCGCGCTGGAAGTGGGCCGCGACAATGTCTGCTTCATCCACGTCACCCTGCTCCCCTACATCAAGGCCGCCGGGGAAATGAAAACGAAGCCCACCCAGCAATCCGTCGCCAAGCTCCGGGAAATTGGTATTCAGCCGGACGTGATCATCTGCCGGACGGAATACGATATGAGCGAAGACGAAAGGAGGAAAATCGCCATGTTCTGCAACGTGGAAGCCAAAAATGTCATCGCCTTCCGCGACGTTAAAAACACCATTTACGAATGTCCTCTGGACCTCAGCCAGGACAAAATAGACCGCATCGTCACCAAGCGCCTGGGGCTGGACGTTCCCGCTCCCAACCTGGCGGACTGGCAGCGTTACGTGGGGCGCGTCATCAGCCCAAGCCACTCCGTAAGGATTGCCGTAGTCGGCAAATACATCGCCCTTCAGGACGCTTACAAATCCATCTATGAATCCTTCACTCATGCCGGTGCTGAAAATGACACTCGCGTGGAAATCCTCCGGATAGACGCGGAAGAAATTGAAGAAAAAGGAGCGGATGCCCTGATCGGTTCCGTGGACGGCATTCTGGTGCCGGGCGGCTTTGGAGACCGCGGCATTGAAGGAAAAATACAAACAGTGGAATATGCGCGCACCAAGGGCATCCCGTTCCTGGGCATCTGCCTGGGCATGCAGGTAGCCGTCATTGAATACGCACGCCACATCTGCGGCATGGACGATGCCAACTCCACGGAATTCGACCAGAAATCCACCCACCCCGTCATCAGCCTTCAGGAAGAGCAGAAAGGAATCAAAGCCATGGGGGCCACCATGCGCCTGGGCTCCTATAAAGCCCTGATCCAGCCCGGAACTCTGGCGCACAAGCTGTACGGCAAGGACAGCGTCACGGAACGCCACCGCCACCGTTACGAATTCAACCCGGCCTACCGTGAAGAACTGGAAAACGCAGGCATGGTCATCAGCGCCGTTAATGATGAACACGGCCTGGTGGAAGTCGTGGAACTTCCCTCCCATCCCTTCTTCATTGCCTGCCAGTACCATCCGGAATTCCAGTCCGCACCCAACCGGGCTCATCCGCTCTTCTCCGGTCTGGTTTCAGCCGCGCTGGAACACAAGAGCCGCTCCTGACCCTTCACCCAGCCCGGGGCCTTTTCCGGAAACCCTGTTCCGGAAAAGGCCTTCTCTTTCCAGGCATGTTCACGGACCTCCTTGTCATCGTCGTCTACTTTCTGGCTATCTTCTGCATTGGCATCTATGCGGGACGCAGGCAGAACTCCCTGACGGACTATGCCCTGGGCAACCGCTCCCTGCCCTGGTGGGCCATTCTGGCCTCCATCCTGGCGGCGGAAATCAGCGCGGCCACCTTTCTGGGGGCTCCGGGGGAAGGCTACCATACCCGCAACTTCACGTACGCCCAGCTCTGCATCGGCACTATCCTGGGCCGCATCATCGTCGGCAAGCTCTTCCTCAAACCCTACTATGACTACAAGGTGGTCTCCATCTATGAATACCTGGAAAAAAGATTCGGGCTCCTGACGCGCCGCACGGCCTCCATGGTCTTCCTGGTCAGCCGGGTGCTCGCCAGTGGAACAAGACTTTACTTTGCAGGCATTCTGCTGGTCATTGCCTACCAATTCATGACGGACACCACGGCGGACGCCAACCAAATTGTCCTGCTTTACATTGCCGCGCTGGTCGTCATCTCCATCGCCACCACCATTTACACAGCCATCGGCGGCTTGAAAGCCGTCGTCTGGACGGATGTCCTCCAGGCCGTCGTGCTGGGCGTCTCCATGCTCTCCGCCCTGTGGGTTCTCTTCTCCCACATTCCCGGAGGGTGGAACTCCATCTCAGCCGCCATGAACGGAGGGGACGACTGGAAATTCTTCTCGTGGGGCACCAAGGAAGGCCTGGACTTCCTCCAGCAATGCGCCCATGTCCTGGGTCAGGAATACACGGTATGGGCAGCCTTCCTGGGAGCGACCTTCATCACCATGGCTACACACGGCACGGACCAGGACATGGTGCAGCGGATGCTGGCCGCAAAAAGCAGCAAGGCGGGAACGCGGGCAGTCATCGTATCCGGGCTGCTGGACTTCCCCATCGTCATCGTCTTCCTCTTCACGGGCATTCTTCTCTACGTCTTCTACCAGTACAATCCGGCGTCCCTCCCCGCAGACACGCCGCAGCTCCATGTCTTCCCTTACTTCATCATCCATGAACTGCCCAACGGCATCCGGGGGCTGCTGATCGCCGGGCTCCTGGCAACCGCCATGGGTTCCCTGTCCACCGCTCTCAACTCCCTGGCAACCACCGCCACCAAGGACTGGTACCAGGGAGTATTCAAACCGGAAGCCACGGAACGTCAGCTCCTCCGGTGCGTGCGCTGGGGAACGGCCGGCTTCTCCCTGCTGCTCATCCTCGTCGGTTCCATCACGGCGTGGTACGTGGTGCACCACCCGGAAGTCCGCATCATTCAAATCGCCCTGGGCATCTTCGGCTACACCTACGGCTCGCTGCTTGGCATCTTCCTGCTCGGGATGCTGACGCGCACCAGAGGAAACGATTCAGGAAACATCATTGCCATGGCGGCAGGCTTCCTGGTCATTGCCTTGCTGACCGAACTCATCCCCCTGCCCGCCGACTGGAGGCAATATATTCCGGAAATAGCCTTTCCATGGCGCGTAACCATCGGCACCCTGGTCACCTTTGCCGTCGGCTTCGGTTTCAGGAGCCGCCACATCTCCGCACGCTGAACGGCATCCGCCGTTACCCGGCTTGCGTTCCGGCTTTCCCCTATTAAGGAAACTTGAAACCTTATTGCAGTTTCAGGACATCCCGTTATCCATTCGACGCCTCATTCTTCTGAAAGGCATGTTGACCACCACTCCTTTGCCCATAAAAAATGCATTCTCCAGCAGCGCTCTTCCCGTTACCGGAACAGAAAAGCAAAAATGAAGGTATTCTTTGCAAGTCTCCAACATATGAAACCGGCTGTGGAATAAACTACCGCTTTTATCTTTCCAGGAAGGCCCCCTCCTTCTATCCAACGGCACCTATCCTCTCCCAAGGAGAGGAAAAGAAACCTGGTTAAGAAATCGTCACAATCAGCAACGCATTGGCAGAATTACAGTTGTGCAACACCCCCACTTCCCGTCTTCCATCCCGTCCCTATTGTCTAAATAGTCCATCTTGTCTACCGGCAGAACCCCGCCGTAAAAACAATCCCTTCCCTCCCTCTTCCCTATTCCTCCCCCTTAAGCACAAAAAGAGCCGCTCCCCGTGGATGGGAAGCGGCGCTGGCCGGGAAGAAGAAAAAGAACTCTCTCTTTTATTACACCTCCTCGGGAGACAGCCAGCGGAAGGAGACGATGTTGAACTTCCTCCCGAACGCCTTGTTCACCGCGCTCAGCTCCGTCTCCTCCAGCGCTCCGCTCTTCATGTTGATCTTCTTGACCGGCGTCTCCGGGCTGTCCACCGGGTCCACGTAGTTGATCCCCCTCTGCACCACCGCCTCGCACCACGCCCGCGACAGCACCACACCCTCGCGGTTGGTCAGCTCCCCGTAGGCCCGGATCGTAAACGTGTCGTCGCGCGTCGTTAAAATATTGCCCAGCACCGCCAGCACGTCGGACTGGATCAGGTAGCCGGGCGCCGCCGTGTACACCGATCCCTTGGCCGCGTCCTGGTTCGGGTACCCTCCCTTGGGCGTGATGACCATGTCGGAGAGTTCGTCAAAGGTGCTGTTGATGGAGCTTTCGTCGATGGCCGCCTGAAGCGCCCCCTTCACCCCCATCTCCCCGCTCTGCAGGCGGCGGTTGACGAAGTCGGACATGTTCAGGAAGGGGCCCCTCTTCTTGACCTCCTGGACCATGTTCCGGGCCAGGGACTTGATCTGCGAGTCGCTGAGCGTTCTGAGGTCGGACCACGCCATGGCCTCCCCGTCCGGGACGCCCTGGGTTACGCCCACCGAGCCGTAGTCGTCCACGTGGGACTTGTCGCTGCTGGCCACCCCGAAGCGGGAGAAGGCCGTCTGGCTGTTGTTGAGCACGGATGGGGTCCCGCTCCGGGAGTAGAGGAGCTTTCGCTTTTTGAGCCCAAGCAGGGTGGCTTCCCATGCGCGCTGGGAGGTGGAGTTGACGTTGAAGCCCCCGGCCACGGTGAGGTACTTGGAGGCGTGCTTGTAGCCTTCGTCGGTCTTGGAGAGTTCTTCGACGACGGCCTCGGAGGGCTTGCCCTGGAGGTCGGGCACGAAGCGCCTGTTGGCAATGCCGGCGGCCCTGTTGGAGGAGGCGTCCGTGGAGAAGGCCTGTTGAAGCACGGTTTTAAGTTCCTCCCTGCCCGTGCCTCCGATGCTGGAGGGGCGCGCGGCCAGGGAGGAGGCGAACCAGGAGTCCCAGAGGGCGTCGTTGACCATCAGGCCGTGGTCCCAGAAGTCGCCCAGGGAGGCGTCTCCCATGATTTCATTGTGGGAGAAGACCTTGTCGGGCGGGAGCATGGGGTCGGCAAAAGCGTTGCCGATCCCCACGCCCGGCACGCCGGACTGGTAGGCGAAGCGCTTGGCGACGGCCGCCTTGGAGTCGCTCCTGTACCATCCCGGGGTGAGGCGGCAGCCTGCGAAGCCGGCGAGGCTGGAGGGCTGCTGGAAGGGGAGTTCCGCGGCCACGATCTTGTTGACCTGCTCGGCGCCCGGTCCGCCGAAGGGGGAGAGCCTGGTGCCGTCGTTGGAGAGGATGTTGGAGATGGTGATGGGGAAGAAGTCGCTGTTGGCATTTTTGACTTCAAACTGGTAGGGGCTGTAGAGGCGTCCGAGCTCGGAGGCGGTGGGCATCTGCCCACCCCAGAAGAGAGGGCTGGAGTGCTGCCATGTCTTGGCGCGGTAGTCCTTGCCTTCCGGGTAGGCTCCGATCACCGGAGGCTTGCCCCATTTGACCGATACCCCGTAGTAGGCGATGAAAAGAGCGTCCGGATCCGCCTCGCCATAATAGCCCTGCCTTTCCTTGTTCTCTTCCGGTCCGGTATTGTTTTTCCACATGTCCGCCGGGAATTTGATGTTTTCAAGCAGAGGTTTTTCCCACGCGCCCCAGTTCAGGTTCAGCACGGCGGGCATCGTCTTGGAGAAGATGGCGGGGTCTGCCGTATTGGCGCCGTTCAGCTTGGTGGGTTGTCCCATCTGCTCCGCTCTCATGAGACCGGCCCCCATCGTGAAGGTTCCCAGTTTTTTGGAACCGGCTCCGAATTCGTCCGTATATTTATGGCTGAGGATGTGGTCGGAGGGTGTCCGGTCGGCGGTCGTGCCGGACCAGCCTTTCAGGTCGTCATCATTCTGGGCGAAAATGGCGGAGGCCATGAACGGGTCTCCGTCCAGGTACTTGTTGCCGTCAAAATTCTGGTATTTCAGGCCGGAGTACATGTTGACGGAGTAGCCTGTGGTCTGGGCGGAATCCAGGGACCAGCCTTCCTTCATGGCAAAGTTATCCGTTTTAATGTCAATACCATTATCTTTGGACCGGTAGACGGAGTTGCCGTGGAAGGGGTTGGACACGTCATCAATCAGGGGAATAGGCTGAGCGAAAATGACGATTTCTCCGGCTTTCAGGGTAGAAGGATTACCCTTGTTGGTTGAGCCGTCCGACTGGTAGGTGACTTTGTCACGGAAGGACGCGCCGAAGTCCGCCACCTGGCGGTCGTTTTTGTTTATGGCATTTTGAACGTAGGGAGTCAGGGGATGTTCCGTATAGTTGCCCATGGCCCCCACACCGCCGCCGTTTTTGATGTTGTGGGAGAACATCAGGGGCATGAAGCGGTGTTCGCCGAAGTAGGCCCCCCATACTTCTCCATTGGCCCCCTGGAATTTCATGTCTACGTTGTATGGGTTCCACCATACATAGACGGGAATGACGGAGAAGGCCAGATTGATGAATCCGCCATTTACGGAGGGATTCTGGCCGTTTGTTCCTTCGAATCTGGCGTACTGGACGCCGACGAAGGAGTAGAAGCGCAGCAGAATAGGATGGCGCATGTACGTGTAGCGGTTGTCCATCATTTCCATGTTCGCTGTGGCGTCAGACGCAATCAATGTGCTGGGGGAGGTCCCGTTCCACTGCAATGTGGCGGAAGCGTCCTGGCCTTCCCTCTTCGTGGAGGAGTCCCACACGTTGGCCCACAGGAAGAGCTGGTTCCAGGAGGCAATGGGCCGGTTCTGCTCGGTCGGGCTGCCGTCCTCGGACGTATACGGCCGGAGACCGATGTCTGCGGTGTCGCTACGGAATTCCTCAGGCAGCTTTTCTTGAGAGAATATGATATTCAGGTCTTTTTTCAATCCACCGAATTTAGAATCCGATTTTTCTTATAAATACCATAATATAAGATTTTAAGAACTGATTATCATAAAAATGCATTCTCCCCGCTTCCTTCCTCCTTCCAGATGGTTTCTCCGTCAATTTATTCTGCCTGCAATGCGCTTGTTTGAAGCAATTTTGAGCTTGCATGGACTGCCTCTTTTTTGTATTGACTAGAGTTAAGAATTGGCTCTTCGCACCTTCGTGACAGTGGGGATTTTTATACCCTCAAACTTGAGCGGAAAAGTGCACGCCGGAACCCACCATTTTCATGAAGATTAAACATTTCACTAAACGTCCTATCAGGCATGTCAGCAAAGGTTTTGCCCTGATTGCCACCATCACCCTGATGATGCTCCTGGCCCTTCTCAGCGTTGGCCTTCTCACCATCGCATCCTCACAGGTCCGCATTTCCGAAAAACAGCTCTTTGCCGCGGAGGCCAAATCCCTCGCCAGGTTTTCCCTGGAAGTGGCCCTCGGGCAGCTCCAGTGTGAGCTGGGGCCCGACCAGCGCGTTTCCGCCAACTCGGGCATCCTTTCCTCCGGCGCCAGCGAAGGCAACGCCCCGTACATCCTGGGCGTCTGGAACAGCTGGGATACCTGGCTCAACAAGACTAACTCCCAGGGCATGAACATTTCTTCCACCTACGATACGGGAAGAAAGTCCATGTTCCGCCGCTGGCTCATTTCCGACCCGGACCTGCGCAGGCTCAGCACGCTGGAAGCGGGCAAAAGCCTGCTGGGCAAACGTTCCCTTACCAACCAAAATTTCCGCAGTGTCGCCTTGGTGGACCATGGCACGGTGGGAACGCCCGTAGGCGCCAAGAACCAGGACAAAAAGGAAATCTACGCCCGCATGGTGCGCGTGGACGATTCCTCCAAGACCATGGGGCTGAAAAAGAACGCCAACTCACGCAAATACATTGCGTGGTGGGTAACGGGAGAAAACCAGAAGGCGCGCATCAACCTGATGCCGCATGCCTCGGAAGAAAGCACGGATGCCCTGACGGTGATGCGCTCCACGTGGGACACGCCCGGTCCTGATTTGGAGCCCCTCAACCTTTCTTCCATGATGGCATCGAGTTCCGGAAACGACATGTCCACAGTCAGAAAACTCATTTCCCTTGATTCTCTGCTGGCTAACAGTAAAAACGGCCGGCTGAAAGACTTGGGAGAGGTGTACCATGACATCTCCCTGGTTTCTTCCAGCCTGCTGACGGATTCTAAATTCGGAGGTCTTAAAAAGGACCTCAACATTATGTTTTCCCAGGAAAAGCTGCCTGAGGACTTCCGCGGAGACACCTCGGATATCGGTCTCCGGCCGTATACGTCCGAGGACGGAAACCCATCGGAACAGAACCGCCCGATCGGTTCCTGGAACCAGCTCTACCTGTGGGCCAACGTGTGGGACTCCTCCACGAAGAGGGACGGACAAGATTCTTCCGCCACCCTGCAATGGAATGGGCGCACCCCCAGCACATTGATTGCGGCGGACTCTGCGGCCAGTATGGAAATGATGGACAACCGCTACACGTACATGCGCCATCCCATCCTGCTGCGCTTTTATTCTTTCGTGGGACTTAACTATGTCAAACACGGCAACAAGCATCCCAACCGCGGTGGATGGATTGACTTCCGTATCGCCGTCATTCCGGTGTACGTCTGGTGGAACCCCTACAATGTGGATATGAAACTGACCGGAGCCGACGGCGGCGTCTGGGGCGCCTACTTCGGTGAACACCGTTTCATGCCCCTGCTGCTTTCCCACAATATCAAATTCGCATGGAACCAGCTGGATGAAGGCCAATTGTCCAATTACGGGGAATCCTGCCTGGTCCCCTACTTGAATGCTTCTTATAACAACCGCCAGGTAGCCGACTTTGGCGCCTCTTTCCGCACCACATCCAAACTCAGTGGAGATGGGGCCACGATCAAGGGAGAACCTTCTACCTTGAAGGCTGGAGAAATCGTTGTCTTTGCCCAGCCGGTCGTTTCCAACATTGCCAATGGCAATGAGGTTTATAAGACAAAACCCAACAGCGGTGATTTCAAACCGGACAGGTTCCCGCTCAAGGAAGGTTGGTCCCAGGAGCCTGGCCAGGTCAGCTCCTATGCCGTCAACCTGACGGACGGTGTTCGCTACGAACTGCTGGACGGCAGTGGATATAATCAGCAGGGCATCGCCAAGGCTTCCATTATCTTCGCGGAAGATACCAGCCAACTCAATGGTACGCCCGATAATCATGTCCTCGCCGTCAAATACGGGGACAAGGGAGCATCAAAGGCCTTGGGAACCTTCGTCATGGGGGCCGGTCTCATGAATCCCAACAAGATGAACAGCTCCTCCTCCCTGAATGGGAAAAACACGGCTGAAATCGACATCTTCGCCAAAACCATGCCGGCTATCCTCAACCTGAACTGGGGCGCGTGGGAAAAACCTCTGGTCGACCAGATTAAGCTTCCGGCGGAAATGTGGGAACATAATGAAGGAACCGATGAAGAGGCCAAGAAGTCGGGCCAATACGGAACTCCCTCTTTGGATTCCACGTTCATCGCCTACTACGGGGTATCGGTCAAATGGGGCAAGCCTCCGGTGATCGGAGCCTACCCGGAAGGCAAGGACTACCGCGCCAAGACATGGCAGCACTCCAGCCCTCTCTTCTGGGGTGGGCAGATGCCCACCGCCTCCGAGCTCGGACGCCTCTACAGCCCCTACCAGTTTGAAGTCAAAAATGCCAACAGCGACTTCTTCCCCATCACCATCTCCAACATCCTCTCCAACGACGGCACCAGGCTCTCCCCCTTCGGCGGACCGGGCGCCGAGCAGGTCAACAAGATCGTGGCCGCGGAACTCCCCTTCCAGCAGCCCTCCAGCCTCGCCGGCTTCGCAGGCTGCCGCCTCACCCCGGGATGGTACAGGAGCGACTCCAAGGCGGCCGTCGCCAAGCGCTTCGCCTACCAGTCCGGCGTGCCGGGCGTGGGGATCGGCAACGCTTTTGCCGACCCCATGCTCCCGCCCGACAAGGTCTTCTCCCACAATGAAATCATGGGAGACGCCTCCCTGGGCGACTTCTGGGACCACGGCCTGATGGTCAACGACGCCCTCTGGGACTCCTGGTTCGCCTCCTCCCTGGCCGCGCGCCCCTCCAGCATCGGAGGCACGGGCAGGGAGGAACTTAAAACCGTGCTTCAACAGGCCTTCTCCACGGACGCCTCCTCCAACAGGGCCGCCGGCATTGCCAACAGGCGCTTCGTGCCCGACCTCCAGGGCAAGCCCTCCGAGGCCGTCGTCGAAGAACTCTCCAAGACCGACGAAGGCTACAAGCACGCCTCCAAGTACCTCACCGTGGCCGGGGGCTTCAACGTCAACTCCACCTCCCAGCGCGCCTGGGAAGCCACCCTGCTTGGGCTCAAAAAGCGCAAGCTCCTCTACTCCCGGAGCGGGACCCCCTCCGTGCTCAACAACAGCCAGACGGCCTTCTCCCGCTTCGGGGTGGCCAGCAGCGACAAGTCCCACGTGGACGACTACGGCTCGGTGGGCGTAACCCAGGGCATCCCGGACGGGGAGGCATGGCGTGGTCCGACCTCAGAACGCTCAGCGACTCGCAGATCAAGTCCCTGGCCCGGAACATGGTCCAGGAGGTCAAGAAGAGGGGCCCCTTCCTGAACATGTCCGACTTCGTCAACCGCCGCCTGCAGAGCGGGGAGATGGGGGTGAAGGGGGCGCTTCAGGCGGCCATCGACGAAAGCTCCATCAACAGCACCTTTGACGAACTCTCCGACATGGTCATCACGCCCAAGGGAGGGTACCCGAACCAGGACGCGGCCAAGGGATCGGTGTACACGGCGGCGCCCGGCTACCTGATCCAGTCCGACGTGCTGGCGGTGCTGGGCAATATTTTAACGACGCGCGACGACACGTTTACGATCCGGGCCTACGGGGAGCTGACCAACCGCGAGGGTGTGGTGCTGTCGCGGGCGTGGTGCGAGGCGGTGGTGCAGAGGGGGATCAACTACGTGGACCCGGTGGACAGCCCGGAGACGCCGGTCAAGAAGATCAACATGAAGAGCGGAGCGCTGGAGGAGACGGAGCTGAGCGCGGTGAACAAGGCGTTCGGGAGGAAGTTCAACATCGTCTCCTTCCGCTGGCTGTCTCCCGAGGAGGTGTAATAAAAGAGAGAGTTCTTTTTCTTCTTCCCGGCCAGCGCCGCTTCCCATCCACGGGGAGCGGCTCTTTTTGTGCTTAAGGGG